>CAYRCI010000026.1:0-15397 GCA_964422765.1 uncultured Alphaproteobacteria bacterium
GTTCTCTCATTGCTTGGAGCAGGTGGTTCAATTTTAACTATGCCTGTCTTAGTTTATTTATTTGCGATGCCTGCAGTTGAGGCAACTACTTATTCTTTATTGCTAGTTGGTTTTACTGCTTTAATGGGATCGGTTGTTTACTTTAGACAGGGAACTATTGATACTAAAACTGCAATCATCTTTGGTATCCCTTCAATTTTAGGCGTGATACTTGCAAGACATTATTTGTTACCTGCAATTCCTGATCAATTTGAGGCGGGCGTAACCATTACGAAAGATTTTTTAATCTTAATTACCTTTTCAATTTTGATGGTAGCAGCGGCATTCATGATGATTTTTAATAAAAAGCCTGCAAAAACCAATGCTGAATTAGACAGTGTTAATAAAATTTTTTTAGTCATTATTGAGGGGCTGGTTGTAGGTGGTGTAACTGGTTTTGTTGGAGCGGGCGGAGGATTTTTGATTATTCCCGCCCTAGTAATTCTCGCGGGCTTAGAAATGAAAATTGCTGTGGGCACATCTTTAATTATTATTGCTTCTAAGTCGTTGTTTGGCTTTGTAGGGGATGTCGTCAGTGGATTTCAAACTGACTGGCTGTTTGTATTGTATGTTTTAATTGCAACCATGTTAGGAGTGCTCGCAGGCAACTACTTATCTAAAAAGTTTACAGGCGATCAATTAAAGAAATATTTTGGTATTATGACTTTGGTAATTGGTATTTACATAGTTGCTGAACAGCTAATTAGTCTTTAACCAAAATAATTAGTGCTTATCATATAGTAAACGAGATACCCAACTAGGCCAACTACCAAGACTATGAGGGGAATAGTTGATATCGTAAACGCCTGTCTGAAATTTTTATTAAAAATTAATAAACTGGCAATAAGCAAAACTAACAGTATTAATATTATTCTTATCATTTATTAGCATTATCCTTATTTTATAAAATTTTGCTATTCCTCATGGTACATTTTCTGTATAAAACTGAAGAAAATGACTAAAGTTAAAATTGCCATTGCTGGCGCCCTTGGAAGAATGGGACAAAACCTGATTAAGTCAGGCCTAGTGCATGAGAATGTAGAAATCATCGGGCTATTTGATATTGAAAAAATTAATGAGCAATTTTTAAAATCGATGAATTTACCCTTAGACATTTTACTGGACAGAGAGCAGTCTTTTAAAGTAGCGGATGTAGTGATTGATTTTACTTCACCAAAAGCACTTTTTAATTTTACAGAAAGTGCAGTTTCACAGCAGACAGGATTGGTTATAGGAACCACGGGGTTAGAAGACCAACATTTTAAGTTAATGCAACAAACAGGCAAGGCCACAAAAGTTTTCTATGCACCCAATATGAGTTTTGGTGTAAACGCTTTTTTTGAAATAGCTAAAAAAACTGCTTCCCACTTAAAAAATTTTGATATTGAGATTATTGAAACGCATCATCGTTTTAAAAAAGATGCGCCGAGCGGCACTGCAATTAAGTTAGGCGAAGAAATAGCAAGTGAGTTAGGTTTAAGCAAAGATAACTTCAACTTTAATAGGCAGCAAGAAGTTGCCGAACGTAAAAAGAGTGAAATTGGTTTTTCTTCTATTCGAGGTGGTAATATTCCAGGAGAACACACTGTAATTTTTCACGGTGAACATGAAAGCATTGAATTAACGCACCGAGCCTTTAACAGACAAATATTTTCTGATGGGGCTATTCAAGCCGCCGTTTGGCTTTCTCAACAAAAAAACGGTTACTATACCTATAAAGATATGTTCTAAATATATCGAGATTTATATCTCTCGATAATTTTTTTTAATTTTAATCTTTTTTTGCCACTTAAAAAATTAGCAAAAATATTTTTTTTACCTGCATAATGTAAGCTTAAGCTATCCTGATTGTTTTTAATTTGGCTCCAGTGAAGATTGTATTTTTGATTATCTACTATTTCTTGGTCAAAAATTTTTTGAATTTGAATCTCATTTTTATTTAAAGTGAGTGTTTGTTTATTTTTAGTGTAATTGTAATAAAGAAAAGTACAGGTAGTCAAAATTCCAAATTCGATAAGACCAAAAATTAATATAGGCCAAGCGCCAAGAATTGAAAATCTAATACCAATAAAAAAAATTATAAGCCCTGTAAAAATTAAGAAATAAATAATCTGTTTGTTATTCAAACTTTTGTTTGGTTTAATGGTTATCTGCTTTTTCATCGTGAATAAAACAACACTTAATCAAATTTTTTCAAAATTATCAAAAGCTATTCCTGCACCCAAATCTGATTTAGAGTATGTGAATAACTATACTTTGCTGGTTGCCGTTGTTTTATCTGCACAATCAACAGACCTTCAAGTCAATAAGGCAACTCAGCCTTTATTTATGAAATATGACAGTCCTGAAAAAATAGTTCAATTAGGAATAGACGGATTAATCCCGTACGTCAAAACGATTGGTTTATTTAATGCAAAAGCAAGGAATGTAATTTCTTTATCTAAAATATTAATTGAAAAGCATCAAAGTGTAGTACCAGAAAATTTTGATCAATTATGTGAATTGCCAGGCGTAGGTAGAAAGACGGCCAATGTGGTTATGAGCGTTGCCTTTGGTCATACAACAATTGCTGTAGACACCCATGTATTTCGTTTGTCTCGTAGATTGAACCTCAGTATTGGTGAAACCCCAGAGGCGGTTGAAAGAGACCTAATGGCAATTGTTCCAGATAAATATAAGAAAATAGCACATCACCTGCTTATACTTCATGGGCGATATACTTGTAAGGCTAGAAACCCCGATTGTGAAAATTGTATTATTTCACGAGAATGCGCTCATTTTCAAAATGTTAAGTATGGAAAATTGAAAAATTTCCTATAAAACTTTTAACCAAACCATTTACCCAATGAGACCAATAAAAAAAATATTAATAGCTAATCGAAGTGAAATTGCTATCCGTATTTCTCGAGCGGCAACAGAGTTAGGCTATAAAACTGTTTCCATTTACTCATACGAAGATCGATTTGCTCTTCATCGATTCAAAACAGATGAAAGTTATTTAGTTGGCTCTGGTTTAGGTCCAATCCAAGCCTATTTAGATTATAAAGGCATTGTTCAGATTGCATTAAACTCTGGCTGTGATGCAATTCACCCTGGCTATGGGTTTTTATCCGAAAACCCAGAATTTGCAGATGAATGTGCAAAACATAATATTTTATTTGTTGGCCCATCATCTCAAGTTATGCGCTCTCTTGGAAATAAAGTTGAAGCAAAAAAAACAGCCGATAAAGCAAAAGTTCCAACTATTCCATCCACGGGGCCCCTTCCTAAAGATATTAAAAAGTGTAAAGCCCTTGCTAAAAAAATTGGCTACCCAATTATGCTAAAAGCATCCTGGGGCGGGGGTGGCAGAGGAATGAGGGTCATCCTCAAAGAAACAGAATTAGAAAATCAAATTAATACAGCGCGTCGAGAAGCTAAAAGTGCCTTTGGCAAAGACGATGTATTTTTTGAAAAATTAATTGAAAAAGCATATCATGTTGAAGTCCAAATCATTGGAGATACTCACGGTAATATTGTTCATTTATTTGAGCGAGATTGTTCACTTCAACGTCGTCATCAAAAAGTCGTCGAACGTGCACCTGCAGCTTATTTGACCACTCAAGAAAGAGAAGCTATCTGTGAAGCGGGGGTTCGCATCGGTAAGCAAGTTGATTACTCCTGCGCAGGAACGGTTGAGTTTTTAATGGATGCCAAATCTAGAGAGTTCTTTTTTATTGAAGTCAACCCCAGAGTCCAAGTGGAACACACAGTTACAGAAGAGATAACAGGAATTGATATTGTTAAGGCACAATTTTTATTAGCTGCTGGCGCAAAAATTGGAGATGGTATTTGTGGTGTTCCTCATCAACAAGATATTCAAATGAAAGGACACGCAATCCAATCTCGTGTGACAACTGAAGATGCAGCCAATGATTTCGCCCCTGATTATGGAAAAATTAGTGTTTATCGATCTGCAAGTGGATTAGGTATTAGACTAGATGCGGGGACAGCTGCAACAGGCACTATTATTACACCTTATTATGACTCTTTATTAGTGAAGGTAACATCAAAAGGGCAAACCCCAATAGAAGCCAAAAAAAGAATGGAAAGAGCGCTTAGTGAGTTTAGGGTTCGTGGAGTTAAAACAAATATTCCCTTCCTTTTAAAACTCATTAATCATCAAGGCTTTGATACCTTTACCTATCACACTAAATTTATTGATAGTGAAAAGAGTCTCTACCAGTTTTCTTCTCGCAAAGACCGAGCAACAAAGGTTCTAAACTTTTTAGCAGAGGTTATTGTAAATGGAAATCCGGAAGTTGCAAATAGACCTCAGTTAAGAGAAACCACACCGGCTAAGTTATCTGATTTTGGAATAGCAAAATCTAAAAAAGCGAAAACAACTGTTAGTAAAACTTTTAAACAAATTTTAGATGAAAATGGACCAAAAGCTGTAGCGGATGCAGTTTTAAAAGAAAAAAAATTATTATTAACAGACACAACCTTTAGAGACGCCCACCAATCTTTAATTGCTACTCGAATGAGAACCCAAGATATGTTGGGAATCACGGATTTATATGAAAACAGATTAAAAAATTTATTTTCAGTAGAGTGTTGGGGTGGAGCAACATTTGATGTTGCACTTCGTTTTCTTCACGAAGATCCATGGTCAAGATTAGAAAAATTAAGAGAACAAATGCCATCAGCATTACTTCAAATGCTTTTCAGAGGTTCAAATGCACTAGGCTATACCAATTACCCTGACAATGTTTTGAGACGTTTCATTCAACTCTCTGCAAAATCTGGAATTGATGTTTTTAGAATTTTTGATGCCCTCAATTGGATTGAAAATATGAAGGTTTCTATCGACGAGGTTCTAAAATCTGGAAAAATTTGTGAAGCATCTATTTGCTATTCTGGGGATCTTTCTTCGCCATCTGAGACTAAGTATACTTTAGATTACTACCTGAAAATGGCTGAAAAACTTGAGAAAATGGGTATTCATTTTTTAGCAATCAAAGATATGGCTGGCTTATGCAAACCCAAAGCTGCAAAAATTTTATTTAAAGAACTCAAAAAAAATATCAAAGTTCCAATTCATTTTCATACCCATGACACAAGTGGCAACGGTGTGGCATCCATCTTAAATGCAACAGATGCAGGTGTAGATATAGTTGATGTGGCCATTGATTCTTGGTCTGGCTTTACATCGCAACCTAGTTTTGGAGCTGTAATTGAATCATTAGATGGCAGTAGTCGTGATCCTAAAATTTCATCAGCTGTAATTAGATCTGCAGCAAATTATTGGGAAGGTGTTCGAAAACATTATCAGCCATTCGAAAGTAAAACCCGTACAAGTATGTCGGAGGTTTATTTACATCAAATGCCTGGCGGGCAATATACCAACTTAAGAGAGCAAGCACGATCTATGGGTATTAGCGATGCTCGTTGGCCTGAGCTAGCTTCTATGTATGCAGAAGTAAATAAAATCTTTGGGGATGTCATTAAAGTTACTCCTATTTCTAAGGTCGTAGGAGATATGGCTATTTATATGCTAGCCAACAATATTCAAATTGAGGATGTCTTAAACCCTAAAAAAGATGTTGGCTTTCCAGCATCTGTGATTGAATTTTTTAGTGGGCGCCTCGGTCAGCCGTACAAAGGCTTCCCAAAACTTTTACAAAAAAAAGTTTTAAAGGGCAAAAAACCTATTTCCTATAGATTTGGATCGAAATTAAAATCATTAAATATAAAAGATAAAAATTTAGAATTAGATAAAAAATACAAAGAAAAGGTTTCTGAAAAAGATACTCTTTCTTATATTTTCTTCCCAGAGGTATTCGATGAATACATGAAACACCGTAAAAAGTACGGTGATACAAGTATGATACCCACCCCGAACTATTTCTTTGGTCTTAATACCGGAGAGGAGATTTATGTTTCTATTGAAGCTGGGAAAACACTTATTATAAGGTATTTCACTCTAAGTGAGCCTAATGAAAAAGGCTATAGAACTGTCTATTTTGAGCTAAACGGCCAGCCTCGATCAGTAGACATAAAAGATAACTCTATCGCTGTTGATGATTTAGCTAAAGAGATGGCGGATCCTAGTAATAATGAGCACGTCGCTGCACCTATTCCGGGTTTACTGGTTGATGTAGCTGTAACGGAGGGTTTAAAAGTACAAAAGGGATCCAAGCTTTGTACAATTGAAGCTATGAAAATGGAAACCGTTATTTATGCTGATCGATCAGGGGTTGTTGACAAACTGTATGTCAAGGCAGGCGAAAGCATTGATGCACAACAGCTTCTTTTTGTTATAAAATAACTCTTCTTCTTAACTTTATTGTGATAATTTTTACTTGTGGCTGAATTAAAAATTATAACCGCAAAACATCGAGGATTTTGTGCAGGGGTAGACCGAGCTGTTGAAATGGTAGAAAAGTGCCTAGTTAAATATGGCGCGCCTGTTTATGTAAGACATGAAATTGTTCATAATAAATTTGTTGTAAGTAATTTAGAAAAAAAAGGTGTTGTTTTTGTTGATAGCTTAGAAGAGCTTCCCAAGAATACTAAACAACCTGTCATTTTTTCTGCACATGGTGTAGCAAAGAGGGTAATTCAAAAAGCTAAAGATTATAATTTAGTTTATTACGATGCTATTTGCCCACTCGTGAGCAAAATCCATAAAGAAATAATCCAATTAGAAAATCAAGGATACCATATTATTATGATTGGTCATCATAACCACCCTGAGGTTGAAGGCACCGCCGGGCAATTAAACGATATTAGTAAATTAACACTTGTAGAAAATGTAGAGGATGTAAAAAAACTATTTTTCCCTTCAGATCAGCTTTTAGCATATGTGACCCAAACAACATTGTCTGTTTTTGATACCCAAGAAATTGTAAATGAAATCAAAATAAAATTTCCCAATATTGTAGAACCAAAAAAGTCTGACATATGTTATGCTACATCAAACAGGCAACTTTCTGTTCAAGATATGGCAAAAAACGTTGATGCGTTTTTTGTTATTGGTGCGCATAACAGCTCTAACTCCATAAGATTGGTTGAAACAGCTAAACGTTTTGGGTGCAATCAAAGCGAACTCATTGAAAATATTGATGATTTTAATTACGCAATACTAGGTAATTTTAAAACAATCGGCATCACTGCAAGTGCCTCCGCCCCTGAGGAGCAGTTAAGTCTTTTTTTAAATAAAGTAAAAGAGTTATACGCTACAGAAATTATAAATCAAAAAGAAGATGAAAATGTGAGTTTTAAAATACCAAATTTTCTTAATTAAATTTTTTTCGATACACTAAATCCACTAAAATCATATGAGGCAAAGTTAGAGAGGCCAAACCTATAAATATTGTTTTAATAAAAGACTCTTCAAAAGAATAATTCTGACTTAAATAGTAAATTGTTGCGCAGCCCCCGATCCAAGTTGCAATAGTAAAACAGATGGTAGAAATAAAGACCAATCTTCCATTAGTTAAATGCTCTTTAGTTTTTTTAAGAATTGCAGATACGTGTTTAATGGTATGAACAAAGCAAAAATATAAAGCAAATGCAGCTAGGGGCTCTAATAATGAAATAATAAAAAATGTAACTGCTATTTCTAATAATCCATATCGCATCTTTTTATGTTGAACGGCTAAAAATAAATAAGAAGAGACTAGCAAGAGATAAACAAAATAAGCGAAGCTTAAATAACTCCGAAACTGATATATAGATGAATTGGATAAGTATTCAAAAATTTGAAAAGATGCCTCTTCGTGAAAAAATATAATTCCAAAAACAATATTCATTCCATGGGTTGCCGATATTAGCCATTTATAATTTTGTATTTTTAGGAATGACCAATCACATAAACCAAAATGAAATACACTCATTAAAATAAAAAGTATTAATCCTACAATTGGAAAATACATCCAAAAAATAATGACTAAAGCACTAATACCGAGATATCCAAAAATAAAAAGAGAAAATTTTCTTCGATCACTGTACCCCATAAGCATTGCAACAGCACCGTCAAAAGATCCATGCGGTATGCCAATAAAAGAGACCATGAATAAAGCCGATAAGGATAAAAAACTAAGTTCTTCCATTTATACCTATTACTCTAAACATACTTTTAATAAACGGTATTTTGGGCATGGCCAAAATTATCTTTATTTTTGTTTTAAAGTTAGCAACCCCCATCATAAAAGAAGAAAACTCTAGTCCAGTAAGATTTTTTGCTAGATTAATAAAAACTAACTCACTATTTTTAGAATGTTCAATAAAATCAACAAAAATATTATCCATCCATCGGCTCACAAGAGAATGATAACCATTAAAACTAGCAGTTTGTTCATTCAGACATTTGGTTAATTGCTTGAGGTAAAAAGAAAAAGCATAACCAGATGATGTTTTGGAGGCACCGCCCCTAGTTCCAATATTTATATAATCGCTAGTATTTTTTTTAGTTTGAATTTCATGCATAGGCAAAATTCCTTTTTCTTTTTCAAGAATTTTAAAGTCATGAATATTTAAAATTTTCTTAACATAAGTTTCTATTTGTTTCTCATACCAGTGGTCTTGCAGGGCACTCTTAGAAAACACTGTCGACTCAACTAGTATGCGATTATTTTGAAGAGGCAAAACATACATAAAGTGCAGACCTTGATCTTGATTTACACGAAAGTCCATTAATCGCATTGGAACAGATAAACTACCGTTTGTGGGTTGAATTATGTGTCCAATGAAATGTTGCTTAAGTTTATCTTTTTTTAAATCAGGAACTCTTGAGTCATATATTTTTTTTGCAAAAATAACTTCTTTGTTATCTAAAGTAATTTCAAAATAATTTTCATTTTTTAAAATTGAAGTAACATTTAATTCTTTAATTTCAAGATTGTTTAGGTTTTTCAGACAGTATTCTTTCCATTTTTGATATCGAATAACACAATAGGGCGTAGCTATGCTTTCCTGGGCTACTTCTATCTCTTGTAAGTTAAAATTCCATTTCACCCATCTTTCTTCAATTAAATCCTCATACTTACTCATCCAGTCAGTAAGCCAAAATCCAAAAAAATTATTACGATTATTATTAAAATTTTTATCTATGCCAATTAATTGATAGTCAGTATTTTCAAACAATAATTTAATAGTAGATAGGGCACTTGCTCCCAGCCCCACAAATGCTACATCATAAATTTTCATGACTAAATTTTTTTCTAATATCTTGATAGTGACTTGATTTATTTGTAATGGTAAAGAAACTTGGAATTGCAAAAATAGTAATAAATAACTTTTCCATCATGTTTAAATAAACTCGCTTATGACTATATACAAATTTTTGTTTTTTAATTTTATCGCTGATTCCTTTATAGATTTTAGAAGCAATAAATATAGAAAATCGTGTTTTAAGAGGTATGAACTTTAGTCCATGATAGCCATTTTGATAAAAAACCTCTGCTAGATTTATTAATTTCTCCAAGGCATTCATGATTATTTGATTTTTGTGTAAGGGTAAATTTTTGCTTACTAAATCCTCTATGGTAATGTCATTAATCCAACTTTTGGGAAGATAAATCCGTCCCATTTTTGCATCTTCATAAATATCTCTTGCAATATTTGTCAACTGCATTGCAATACCTAAGTCTATTGCATTTTTTTTTGCCTCATTGTTATTTACTCCTAGTATTGGCATCATCATTAAACCTACAGTTCCAGCGACACGGTATGAATAAGTAATGAGATCATCTTCACTCTCAATAACAAATGAACTTTGATCTTGAATTAATCCCTTCACTAAATCCTCTAAAACTGTGAGGGATATATTATTTAACTGAAAGAATAAATTTATTGAATTTGTTTTATCATTATTAATATGATCAAACGCTTGTTGAATATCTTTCGTATTATCTAATGATCCGTCATCAGCCAAATCATCAAAATATCGACAAACACTATAAAGTTTGAAAGCATTATCTTTATTTTTAAAGGGTAGAAAAAAACCCGCCCAGTAAAAACTTTTTCCATACTTGCTAATCGAATCGAGGTTTAATTCAAATTTTTCCATATAGTTTGGTTTATAAATTAAAATCTTTTTTTATTAATTTTTCCATAGCCTTTGCAGAGCACAAAACACCAGGTATTCCTGCGCCTGGATGACAGCCAGCCGTAGCAAAATACAAGTTTGATATTTTCTTATCTCTGTTGTGATATCTAAACCATGCTGATTGAGAAAAAATAGGGGCAATAGAAAAACCGGCTCCATGTTTAGACCTATAATCATTTTTAAAATCTTCAGGCGTCATCCAAAATTCTGCCTCTGTATTATCTATAAGTCCTGGCATAATTGTTTCATCTAAAGCTTTAATAATTTTATTTTTTAAATTGATTGCTTCCTTGCCCCAATCTATCTGTGCTTGTAAATTGGGGACCGGGCATAGTACATAAAAGCTATCTTTGCCTGAGGGCGCAAAGGATTCATCAGTTGCCGTAGGCCTATGCAAATAAAGTGAAAAGTCTTCAGGTAAGATTTTCCGGTCAAAAATATCCCTTAATAACTCCTTATATCGGTCTGCCATCCAAATTGTGTGATGGGCTATATGATTGTATTTTTTTTTGGATCCAAAAAATAAAACAAATAATCCCATTGAATATTTAACATGATTTTCAGGTTTAAATACGCTTCTAGAGAATTTATTATCTAACATTTCTTCATAAACAGTTGGCGGATCAGCGTTACAAATGACTATATCTGCATCTATGGTTTCACCAGAGGCTGTTTTTACTCCTGTTGCTTTATTGCGATGAACTAATATTTCTTGAATATCAGTATTTTTTTTAATAGTGATGTTATTTCTTAACATTAGTTTTTCTAACTCCTGAACAATTTTTCCTGTCCCGCCCATACAAAAATATACACCCCACTTTCGCTCTAAGTAGTGGATTAAGGCATAAATACTTGTTGTAGTAAAAGGATTACCCCCAACTAATAATGGATGAATGGAAAATGCCTTTCGAAGAAATTCATTTTTTAAATGAGCATTAACTAATCGACTGACCGTAAAATAACTTTTTAATTTGATTAAAGAGGGTATTTGCTTAACCATCTCCCAAAAAGACACAAATGGCTTATCGGCAAGTTTTTCAAATCCTACTTCAAAGATCGATTTAGAAACTTTAAGTAACTTGCTGTAGCCCTCTATGTCTTTAGGGTTAAAATTAGCAATTTCTTGATTTGTTTTTTCAATAGAGGGTCTGTAATTAAATATTTTTCCGTTATGAAAATAAAATTGATACCAAGGATCGAGAGCAACGAAATCTAAATAGTCTTTTAATTTTTCATCATATAATTCAAAAAGTTCTTCAAATAAGAAAGGCGCGGTAATAACTGTCGGCCCTGCATCATGTCGGTACCCTTGTTTTGTAAATACTCTTGCCCGCCCGCCCAGCATGTCTAGCCTTTCAACTAACGTAACTTCGAAATTTAATTTTTTTAAACGTAATGCTGCTGCTATCCCACCGAAGCCAGAACCTATAACAATTGCCTTTTTATTCATCTTTGTTTTCTCTATTAGAACTACGGAAAACTAAAAATGCAATGAACAAAACAGCAAATACATAAATTATTACTATCAATGGACTATTTAAAAAAGATTCATGTAATTGATCGGCGCCACATAGGAACTGATCTTTCCAGGTTTGATTAGTTTCAATAAGGGCAGTATCACTACAAAAGGGGAGTTTTTTACTCATATTTTTTATACAAAAAAAAAGCAGGACCCGAAGATCCTGCTTTTGAAATAATAAAGTAGATTAGACTACTTAGATTCAGTAGTAGCAACGTTCCAAATAATTACACCGAATGCAATTTTATTTAAAACGTCTGCAAGGTTGTAAATCACGTTTAATGATTCCATACTTGCTGATCCTGTTAGGTAACCAAAGAAGTAACCTAATGGATAAATAGCCCAACCAATAGTTACAATCCATCTCATTGTTGAGAACGCAGATTGAACAGATGCAGGTGCTTTGTCTGCCGCAAGTTTTCCAGCTTCACCAGCAAAGACTTCATATAAAATATAAGCCCAACCAGCCATACCGACAATGAAACCTGCCCATAGGTTAATATAACCAGCTTCACCCATATAACCTGCTACTAACATCACAAGAGTACCAATCATTAATCTCCAGAAGATTCCTCCTGAAACATTACCAATTGCTCTTAGTATGATGTAGAACTCACACATAAGTAACGGCACAGTAATTAACCAGTCAATATATCTATAAACGGTTGGAGTGTCTCCAGTTGAGATCCAAACTTCACGCATATAGAAGTAGTGAACAGCAGCAACCAGAGTAACAAGTCCAGAAACTGTTAGTGATGTTTTCCACTTCGCAGATACTCTTTGAGTCTCTAGGAAGAAGAAGGCTGTAGATGCCACGAGGGCCATCGAAATCAGCCAAAAAGAAATACCAACGAAATCACCAGACTCTAAGTTCGCAGCCGCGTTAGCGAATTGCGGAAGAGCCAGGAATAAAGATGCTGGCAATAGTGTTTTTAGTTTAAACATAAGAGTACTACCCCTTTCCTTAATTAAGTCTTAAGCTTTATAAGATAATCCAAATAATTGGATTTCTTATTTACTAACAAATACTACTAATTAATTGTGTATAAAAAAGGAATAATTCTATAATCAAATGACAATATTGTTGGTTAACTATAAGATTAAAAAATGGCTATATTAAATGATTCTGTGCTAGTTGGGGGGTTTTTCTTCTTTTTATCCATCATTTTAGCATTTTTTTCATATAATTTTATTAAAAATTCGAAACTATCTCCAAGAATAAAAAAATTCTCTATTTTTGTTATTTTTACTACAATTCTAGTTATCGTATTGCTTATATTTGAGTACCATTCAATTACCTATATGAATAAATTTAACATCAATGCCAGTTAGAAAAAGTTTTGATATTAGTCACCTAGAGGATTTTTCGAAAAAATTTGATAATTACTTCGTTTCATATGTGCAGAAACAAACCTCACCAGATCAACGAATTAAAAAGGCATTATTATATTTTATAAAAACTGGCGGTAAGAGAGTAAGGCCTTTTATCATAAATATGATGGGTGATTTTTTTTCTATTAACAAGAAGTCAATTTTAGATTTAGCAGTTGCTGTTGAATGCATTCACCTCCATTCCCTAATTCATGATGACTTACCAGCAATGGACAATGATGATTTTAGAAGAGGGAAGCCTACGGTACATAAAAAATTTGATGAGGCTACAGCTGTATTGGCAGGGGATTTGTTCCAAGTGTTATCTATTAAAATTCTTTCGGAAACTAATAATCTGAATGATAAACAAAAAGTTAAATCAATTAATTTATTAACTAGAGCCAATGGTTTTAACGGCCTGATAGCTGGGCAATCATTAGATATTTATATGAAGAAAAATTCCTCACTCAAAGAAATAGAAATTATGTATGCACATAAAACTGGAGCCTTGTTTAATTTATGCTTTGAGTTACCAGCACAATTAATCAAACTTAATCTAAAACAAAAAAAAGACCTAATGGTTTTAGGTAGTTCTTTGGGTTTAATTTTTCAATTAACAGATGACATGTTAGACCGCTGGGGTGATGAAAAAAAAGTTGGAAAAAAAATTAATAAAGATAGTAAAAAAGCAAGCATTGCATACAAACTTAACTACCAAGATTGTTGTGCTTATTTAAACCAAGTTCAAATAAAAAATTTTAAGGCATTGCATCGTTTTTTTATTAAAGATATAAATGCTGCAACTTACATGTCTAGCTTTATGGATTACATCGCAAATAGAGTGAACTAAAATTGATGAATAAACATATTAAGACAATTCCAAAATATCTCATTGATAGATTTAAAGGCTGGAAGGCGACTACTTTTGAAGAAAACAAAAGTTGGTATCAACGATTAGCGGCCCACGGTCAAAACCCTAGGGCTATGGTTATTTCTTGTTGTGACTCACGAGTCCATGCAACAGCCATGTTTGGGGCAGATACAGGGGAGTTTTTCATTCATCGAAATATAGCTAATTTGATACCACCATTTAAGCCCGACGGCGATCACCACGGTACCTCTGCTGCAATTGAATTTGCTGTGTCGTCACTAAAAGTAGCTCATATTATTGTATTAGGCCACTCAAGTTGTGGTGGTATCTCAAACGGATATCACTTTTGTAAAAACGAAAACAAATCATCCGATGGTTTTATTTTTGTTAACAAATGGTTGAATATATTAAAACCTGCTTTTGAAAAGTTGCCTCAAAACTTAGACGACGAAGCTTCCATTCAAATTTTGGAAAAGGAAAGTATCAAAGTTTCGATTGCTAATCTGGTTGAGTTCCCCTTTGTTAAAAATGCAATGGATAAAAATGAATTAGTTATTCATGGGTTGTGGCATGATATTGGCACAGGGGCTTTAGAGATGTTAGACCCTAACTCTTTAGATTTTATAAAAGTTTAATTATTAATTTCAATTACGGCTTCTATAGGGTTGCCATTGACTACATAATCATCATGCATGTTCGCGTTTAAAGTAACTTTGACAATATTATTTTGTAAATTAAAAAAACGACCTGGTACATGATACCAGTTTGAGTAAACCCGACCAATTTTTATATCATTGACATAAATGTGAAGGTGACCTTCGTTATTAATATTTTCTTTCCCAGCATTTTCTGGAGTGATTGTAAAATTATTTAGAATCAAATGAATGTTATACCCATCCATACTATCTTTTTCTATATTTAAGCTAATTTCAGGAAAAGGAAATGTGGCTTCAATTTTATTTCCTGGATGGTGTGCAAAAAGATTCGATGATATAAGCATTAAAATTAATATTTTTTTTAGCATTATGAATTTAATAAGCTAAACGAGTTAATTTTTATATCCAATAATTGTCGCGCTAGTAATTAGGAGCAAAAATTTAAATCAAATTTTTTGGCAAAAGTATTTTTTTGAAAATTATAGATTGTGATATTAACTATTTTTTTGTCATTGGTATTATTTTGAATAAATACTCTGCAGTTATTTGCGTTGTAACGATGAAATTCATAGGCCGTCTCTAATTTTGTAAAGTCTGGTTTACCATAACTCCCCAGAAGGTACGCAAGAGGCTGATTTTGAAAAGTTTCAATTCCGCTAAGATCTTTAGTCACAATTTCTTCTTCAGTTGGAGTCTCCTTTTTAGGCTCATAGATCACCGTTTTATTAACTGAATTCATTTCACAGCTCATTAAAAACAAAGCAAATATAGCTAAAATTATTCGATGGAATGCTTGCATCTTGATATTTTAAAACGGGATAATAAGTGAAAATAAAGAACAAACAATC
>CAYRCI010000027.1:0-15036 GCA_964422765.1 uncultured Alphaproteobacteria bacterium
GTTGGATTTCTTTATTCAAATCTTTTTCGAGTTTATTGAGAAACTTTAAGTCAATCTTGCATCCATGGCTTTCGACTGTTTGCAGAACAAGACTGAGTTTTTTATCAATGTCGTAATAAATCCAGCTTTCTGGCGACTCTGCAATTTGTGTTTTTAGTTGTAAGTATAATTGATAGGTAGCATAGGCATCTTGAGCGGCGTAGTTCGTTGCTGCCTCTAAGGGCACCTCTGAAAAATCCTTATAGTTTCGTTTAGATTCATTTTTTATCACATCCTTGAACTTTTCTTTTTCTTCGCCAAAATAATAATAATAAAGATCTTCTAAATTATGCTTGGTTAAACCATTATTAATAAAAAATGACATCAATAGTGTATCTTGAAACGATACGGTATTTACACCAAAGCGCTTTAAGATAACACTATCGTATTTGGCATTATGAAATATTTTTACAATAGAGGCATCTTCACAAAGTCCATTCAGCTCTTGAAGTACTCTCTTTTGCTCTGCTTCCTTCAATTCATTTTCGGGTGACTTAAAAGGCAGATAGTAGGCCTGATCTGCATTGGAAATCGATATGCCAATGATATTGGCTTGATTAACATCCAAGCTGTCGGTTTCTAAATCAATCGCAATTGCCTGTTCTATGTGTAGTGATTGGAGATAATCGATCATTTCTTTGGAAGATATAAGCGATTTAAAATCCAAAGTCTTTTTGGAGGTATGGGGTTTTGTTTCATGCAGCGAAGTTCTAATCAGTGATTTAAATTCATATTTTTTAAAAAATTCATTTAACTCAGGGGAGTCATCAAACTCCTTGAGTTGATCAATGGGGATAGGTAGTTCTAAATCATTTTTTAAGATCACTAGTTGGTGACTGATTTTGGCAGACTCTTCGTGGTCGTGAATAAGGTTTTTGATGCGCTCATTCGTAATTTGATCTTTTTTTGCCAAGAGTTCTTCAAAGCTGCCGAATTCATTGATTAATTTGGCGGCTGTTTTAGGTCCGATGCCAGGAACCCCTGGGATATTATCTACGCTATCGCCAATGAGCGCTTGGACATCGGTGATTTTATCTGGGCCAACACCAAATTTTTCTAAAACTCTAGCTTCATCAATTTCCATATTCTTCATGGGATCCATGATGCGTGTATTATTTGATAGGAGCTGAAAAAGGTCTTTATCCGAACTATATACCGTGGTGGGAATTTTATTATCCTCGCCGTATTTGACATAACTGGCGATGATATCGTCTGCTTCAAAATCCTTTTTTTCAATCACATCCAGTCCAAAAGCCTGGATCGCTTCTCGAATAATTCCAAACTGCGGGATTAAATCCTCTGGTGCCTCTGATCGGTTAGCTTTGTACTCGGTATACAGAGTATTGCGAAATGTATTTTTTCCTGCATCCAAGATAATTAAGATTTTATCATGGGGATGCTCTTCAATTAACCTGAGCATCATGTTACAAAATCCGTAGACAGCATTGGTGGGAATGCCCTTAGAATTGTTCATGGGGGGCAGCGCATAATAGGCTCGGAAGATATACCCTGAACCGTCAACTAAGATAAGACGAGACTCAGGCATAAAAAGAGAATAACAAAGATTAGCGTACTAGGCTATTCTTTAGGTGCGTGTTTGTTGAGAATTCTTTGCAGCGTACGACGATGCATTTTAAGTCGTCGAGCGGTCTCAGACACATTGCGATTGCACTGCGTGAACACCCTTTGAATATGTTCCCAACGAATACGATCCGCGGACATAGGGTTTTCTGGGGGAGGTGGTAAAGAAGAAGCAGTTGCAGACATTAAGGATTTTTCAATATCATCCACGTTAGCCGGTTTAGTTAAATAATCATCCGCTCCCAGTTTGACTGATGAAACCGCTGTTGCAATATTTCCGTAGCTGGTCAACATCACAGTACGGCATTGAGGGTTTTGTTCTTTGATAACTTTAATAACATCTAATCCCGAACCATCGCCTAATCGTAAATCCACGATTGCGTAATTAAAATTGTTGTTTGCTAAAATTTCCAATGCTTCTTTTTTGGATCCCGCCGCGGTGACGATAAAATCTTTGCGCTCAAAGGAGGTGGTTAGTCTCTCGCGAAAAGGTTTGTCGTCCTCAATAATAAATAAAGTTTTTTCCCTATCCGAGTTTGTCTCTAAATCCGCCATGTTACAATTACTTCTGCTCCGTCATTATTTTGTACAATGATTTCTCCGTTAAGATTTTCAATCATCTGCTTCGTTATAAATAGGCCTAAGCCCATATTAACCCCCGTTTCGGGTCTGCTAGAATAGAATGGTTTTCCAAAATTTGCTATAAACTTTTTATCAAATCCGGGGCCGTCATCGCGAATTTTAATGTGATACAAGTCCTGCTCCACTTCCGCAATCACGAGGATTTGTTTATTTGCAAAGCTTATTGCATTTTTAATAATGTTATTCATGGCGATATTCAGCTCTGGGGTGATAGTGATCGTAATATTTTTGGATAAGGGATCGGATCGATAATCCAATTTAATATTTCTATAATTTTGCGCAAACTGTTCGCATAGGGATTGTGGGTAGGCATCCAAGGACATCGTGCTGACTTCTTTGGCAACCTCCTTACTCTCTGGGTTAGTCGATAGTTCTTTTAATATCAGTTTTAAGCGATCCAACTCTACTTTGAGTGTATTGATATCTTGCCCGTATTTTTCTTTGAGGGAGGAGTCCTGATCAAAATCATTAACAATTAAATTAATGGTATTCAAAGGAGTGCCTAGTTCATGAACTGCCGCTGCAGCTAGTCCCCCCACCTTCAGTAATTCTTTTTCATTTTGGAGTTGCTGACTGGCCAACTCGTATGCGGTTTGGGTATTTTTATAGTTCAGCGAAAAATAATATAAGTAGAAGACTAAAAAAATGCTGCTTAAAAATAAGGAAATCATAATGGCTAAACTGTAATTAAAGTTCATATTTGGTTGAACTAAGGATGGCAGTTCAACATAGAAATTGAATAGCAGTGCATAGCAAACTAAAGCTATGCTGAGGATGACTAAGATACGCTCAATACTTAAATACGAGGCGGCAATAGCTATGGGCGCCAATAAGATAAAGATGAAGGGATTGGTGTAGCCGCCATTAAAGGCAATCAAACAAGATATTTGCAGTACATCAAAACATAAAAATAAAAAAATTTGTTTTTCTGAAAAAATTTTATTGCCTTGATCTAATAAATAATAAGAGAGCCCGAGGCTTAATAATAAGAACAATGCTATCGTCCAGGACGCGATAATAACCGTTTGGGAAAAATCAAAAAAATATTGCGATAAGCCTAAAGTGATTGCCTGGCCAGCAAATGCGATAGATCGTATTAATAAAAAATCCGATGAATTTACAAATAGATATTTTCTATTACTCTTCAACTTAGATGTCTAAGTTTGCAACCTTAATAGAGTTGTCTTGGATAAAATTCTTGCGATCAGTCACGTCATCCCCCATGAGCATGATTAATTGTCGTTCCGTGTGTACCTGATCTTCCAGTTTTACCTGTAAAAGCTTACGATTATTGCGGTCTAGAGTGGTTTCCCATAATTGCTCGGGGTTCATCTCTCCAAGCCCTTTGTATCGACTGATTGACTGGCCTTTCTTACTCATATCGAAAAGAGTGTTAAAAAATTCTACCAAGCCATAACACGTGTGTAGCTCTTTAGTGGTTAGTTTCATAATACCAAAATTGGTCTGGGTAGATTTGGCGAATCCCATTTTATGGTATTCTGCTAAGTTCTGTGCCGTAATAAATTCTCGAATATGTAATAATTTTTCTAAAGGGACCTTAATAATTTTATTGTACCCTTCTTTCTCCTGCAAAAATACGAGTTCATTGCTAATCATACTTTGAAAAGTAAACTTGATATTTTCTTCTTTATAAATCTCATTCAAATTCCCTAGTAAGTTTTTAAAATTATTTCTATCTACTTTGGGAGGGTGAAAATCTTCTAAGAAAAGGCCCGTGTTGATAATTTGATCAAAAAACTTATGGTCTAAATACGTTAAATCTAAATTTTGATAAGCCGAATTGGCTTTAGCAGCTAAGTCGATTAATTCATTTAACTCTGTTTCTTTCAGTTGAACTTTTTTCTTTTTATCATAAACATGAAAATCTAATTCATCTTTATTGTTAATTAAAAGATATTTGGTTAACTCTCGGTCATCTAATAAATAATTTTCTGAGTTTCCTTTTTTAACTTTATATAAAGGCGGCTGCGCAATATAAAGGCGGCCAGAGGTAATAATCCCTCGCATGAATTGATAGAAGAAAGTTAACAAGAGTGTTCGAATGTGACTGCCGTCCACATCTGCGTCTGTCATAATAACGATTTTGTGATATCGCATGGAGTCTGGGTTAAAATATTCACTGGGATTAAAATCTTTTTCTGTTGGGGGATTGCCGTAGCCTG
Organism: uncultured Alphaproteobacteria bacterium; assembly: GCA_964422765.1. GTDB lineage: Bacteria > Pseudomonadota > Alphaproteobacteria > HIMB59 > HIMB59 > HIMB59. Next base: position 4,446 of record CAYRCI010000027.1, read on the forward strand.
CGCCAATGGCAGTGATAAGTGCGGAAATTTCATTATTTTCTAATATCTTGTGCGGGTTGGCTTTAATAACATTTAAAATCTTACCTCGCAGAGGCAGGATAGCTTGCGTTGCTCTATCTCTTCCTTGCTTAGCTGAACCTCCCGCCGAGTCACCCTCAACGATAAATAACTCTGAGTTAGCAGGATCTTTTTCTTGGCAATCCGCCAGTTTCCCCGGCAAAGAAGAGGACTCTAAGACGTTTTTGCGTCTGGTTAATTCTCGTGCCTTTCGAGCAGCTTCCCGTGCGCTGGCTGCCTCAATAATTTTAGAGACTATCTTTTTGGCTTCTCCAGGAGTTTGTTCTAACCAAGCACTTAACTGCTCGGCGATCACTTTTTCTACCACCGGTCTTACTTCCGAGGACACCAGTTTGTCTTTAGTCTGTGAAGAGAATTTGGGATCTGGAACTTTAACGGATAAAACGCATGTCATTCCTTCCCGCGCATCATCTCCAGATAAAGTCACATTGCTTTTTTTAGTGGTGGCTACTGTATTAGAGTAGCTTACCAAAGATCGTGTTAAGGCAGAGCGAAACCCTTGAAGGTGGGTACCCCCGTCGCCTTGCGGAATATTATTTGTAAAACACAACATCGTTTCATTGTATCCATCGTTCCATTGTAGCGCGCCTTCAACTTTGATGCCGTTGCTCTCTCCTTCGAAAGGAATAATTTTATTTAAAGTTGACTTACGTGCATTTAAAAATTGGACATAAGCGGTTAATCCTCCTTGATAGTAAAACTCAATTGGCTCCACTTTCGCTAAGCGCATGTCTGTGAGAGTTACTTTGACATTAGAGTTTAAGAACGCTAATTGGCGAACTCGGTTTTCTAAGGTTTTTAGAACAAAGGTAGTATTAGTAAAAATTTTTTTTGAAGGCCAAAACTGCACACTAGTGCCGGTGCGATCTGACTTTTTCATAGAGCCAATTTCTTTTAATTTTTTGGTTGTCGCGCCGTCTTTAAATTCCATTTCATAAATTTTGCCATCCCTGCGGATTGTTAGGGTTAATTTTTCTGATAGTGCATTGACCACCGATACCCCTACGCCGTGTAAACCGCCAGAAATTTTATAACTATTTTGATCAAATTTTCCCCCTGCGTGTAGTTGGGTCATGATGACTTCGGCAGCGGGTACTTTTTCTGTTTTGTGCATATCCACTGGAATACCGCGGCCATTATCTGAAATGGTAGCTGAGCCATCTTTATTAACAATTAATTGGATTGAATCACAATATCCCCCCAGGGCTTCATCAATAGAGTTATCCAAGACTTCATAAACCATATGGTGAAGTCCCGTGCCGTCATCGGTATCACCGATGTACATCCCCGGTCTTTTACGAACAGCTTCAAGTCCTTTTAAAACTTTAATGGAGGAAGCGGTATATTGATCTGACATTATCTAATTTCTTTAATTTCTAAGTTGTTAATCGACCCTTGAAGTGAAAAGTTATCAGTCGTAGAAAAAAAAGTTTGAAAATTATTTTCTGCACAATATTGAATAACTTTTTCAATATTCATACTATCAAAGTTATCAAATATTTCATCAATTAAAAAAATTGTAATTTTGTTTTCATTCAAAAATTTCGCGCAATGTAAAAGAAAGCTTAGGATTAGAAGTTTAGATTGCGCTGAGGATAGCTGTGAAATTTTTTTTCCAGCGTGAGAAATTTCAAAAACTGATTTTAAGGGATCTGATTCGGATTTGAGTCGGTAATCGGTTGGCCACTGATTTTCATCTTTTAGTCCTTGCTCGAACTGTTTTAAAAACAAGGCTGAGTCCACAAAGGCTGAGCTGGGGGCTATCTCAAATTGGAAAAATGTGTTTTCTTCATGAGCCATAAAATTGTTAAATGCATGCAAAAACTCAATTTTAATTTCCAGTATGTTCTTACCTACTTCTAATAATTGGGCATCAAGGGATTCAAGCCAAGCATTATTTGGCGAGTTTTTTAGAACTTTCTTTTTTTCTGTTCGTAATTTTGTAAAAGTATTTAACAGCTTAAAAAGCTGCGCATTAAAATAGCACATAATTCTATTAATGGTGTTTCGCTGATATTGCGGATCTTTAATAAAATAAACTTTATCTATTTCTGTAAACCAAAATAGTTGAAAGATAGATAATAATTGTTGTTGAGAAATTTTTTTGTCATTTAAGTAATAATTCTTAGACCAACGATTTTCGGTGAAGCCAATTTCTATCTTTAGCTCATTGTGCAATTCTTCATGTAAAAATTTAAACATGATAGACGAAAGCTGCTCCGTGCTATCATGATTAGAAAAATTTTGCAGGCTTTCTTTTCTAAAGCCTGTTCCCGGACATAAAAAACTTATAGCCTCGAGTAAATTAGTTTTACCCACAGCATTTTTGCCTTTTATTAAAGTATGGGGGTGAAGGAACCTCTCTTCGTGTTGCTGGAAGTTTCTAAAATTAATTAATTGAAGTCCCTGGAGTGGTGGGATCAATTAAATTCTCATCGGCATCAAAATATACAAACTCGATGTGTCTTTCATGTCCTTTACAATCACAGGGGAGGATTGATTTAATAATTCTAAAATCATCGTCTCTCCTTCAATCACATCTTGTAAATCGAGAATGTATTTTGAGTTAAATAAAATTTCTAAACTATCGGATGTATAATTAGCAGCTACCTCTTCATCGCCCTTGTTACTATCGGTACTGGTGGCCATAATTTTTACATTATTGTTTTCAAAGTGCAGTTTTACCGTTGGGGTTTTATCTTGATTGACCGTGGAGACTCTATCCACGGCATTAAAGAAGGGTTCTGCCTCTATTTGTAGAAGCTTGTCATTGGAAACCGGAATAACTTTTTCATAATCTGGGAAGGTGCCATCAATCAATTTACTTATAATAATAAAATTATCAGCCTCTAAGCTAACTTGGGTATCGGTACAGATCATTTTTACTTTGCCCTCGAAGTCGCCCAAAATACGATCTAATTGTAAGATAAATTTTCTTGGTAAAATGATACCCGAAATTGTAAAAGAACTATTTAAGTCTAATTCTGTTTTGGCTAATCGATGACCATCTGTGGCAACACAACGAAGAGTGGTTTTAGTCCCATTGCTTACGGTATGAAAATAAATTCCATTTAAATAGTATCTTGTTTCTTCAGCGGAGATGGCAAATTTAGTTTTATTAAAAATTCTTTTCATTTGCTGAATGGTAATTTCAAATGCATTAGAAGGATCTAAGGCAACAAATTTAGGAAATTCATCTGCCGTTAAAGCGTTTAATTCAAAAACAGAGTTATCTGAATTAATGATCAGGCGATTGCCCTCTAATTTACATTTAACAATAGAATTTTTTTTAGTTTTACGAATGATGTCGGTTAAAATTCGAGAGCTAACCGTTGCTTCACCATTTTTGGTGGAATCTGCGGACACAAACTCACGAATAGAAATATCTAAATCGGTAGAGCGTATTTCAATTTGATTATTTTCGCATTTTAAATAAATATTTGAAAGAATGGGTATAGTTGAACGACTATCAACAATCGAACTTACATGTGTTAAGACTCTTAAAAAAGCTTCCCGACTAACTCTGAAATCCATTTAGGAAGTTTGCAATATTCTTGTCAAAAGTTCAATATCTTCTGCAAGACTGGGATCATTTACCATAATTTCTTCAATGGTTTTAATGGCGTGGATCACAGTTGTATGATCTCTCCCCCCAAATTTTCTTCCAATTTCAGGTAAAGAGCGAGTAGTGATTGATTTTGCTAGGTACATAGCAACCTGTCTGGGTCGAGCCACAGATCTAGATCTTCTAGGAGAGTGCATATCAGAGAGTTTAATATTGTAGTGCTCGACAACTTTTTTTTGAATTTCATCAATAGTAATTTTTCTTGAATTAGTTCTTAGTAAATCTTTTAACACATCTTTAACTAAATCAACGGTAATAGTGGAGTCTTGGAGAGAGGCATGCACCGCCAATCGATTGAGCGCCCCTTCCATTTCACGAACGTTATTAGTAATTTTATTCGCTAAAAATTCTAAAACATCATCTGTAAGTTTTATTTCTTTTTGTTCTGCTTTGGCCTGCAAAATGCCTAAGCGCAATTCATAAGTTAAAGGATGGATGTCTGCAACTAGCCCCCAACCCAAACGAGATTTAAGTCGATCCTCTAGCCCCTCTAAATCAGCAGGAGATTTATCTGCTGAAATAATAATTTGGCGTTTTTTATCCACTAGAGTGTTGAAAGTATGAAAAAATTCTTCTTGCGTGTTGTCTTTACCAATAATGAACTGCACATCATCAATCATCAATACATCGACAGATCGAAATTGCTCTTTGAAGCTCATAATATTTTTAAAACGAAGTGCTTTGATAAATTGGTACATAAATTTTTCTGCTGTCAAATAGACAACATTTTTTTTAGGATTTCTTTTTTTAATATTCCATGCCACGGCATGCATTAAATGGGTTTTCCCTAAACCCACACCGCCGTATAAAAATAAGGGATTAAAAGAAACAACTTCCGATTGAGCAACGCGCTGTGCGGCTGCATAAGCTAGTTCATTGGGTTTGCCCACAATAAAATTATCAAATGTAAACTTAGGATCTAAGGGTGCCGAGATATCATCATAATAAGTATCTTCATCATTATCTTTATCTTGATGGATTACTTCTGTTCCTGGAATGATCCGGTCATTGTTTTCTTTAACTAGGATAGCAAGTTTATCAATAGTGACCCCTTGATCAAGATAGGCTTTTTTTATAACTGAGGCGTAATTTCGGATAACCCAATCACGTAAAAATCTTGTAGGAACTGCTAAGGTTAAGGTAGTGGCGATGAGGGTTTCAAAACTGATTGGCTTAATCCAGTTTTGGAAAGTATCTTTGTCTAAAGATTTTTTTAACTCTGTTACAATCTTATGCCATGAGACATCGACGTCACCCTGATGAAAATCGTCTTCCACTAATTTAATTAACCTCCTCTAAAGAGGTAGTATTTAACCATGAAATAGAGAAATGAAGAATAAAAAAAATTAAAAAAAAATTAAAAAAAATTGTTGTAAAAAAAAATTATTTTGAAATTGCAGAAATATCTTTTTGTAACTTTGCAATAGTTCTAGATGCCTTATTGAGATGCATAATTTTCTTTTTGGCAGATTTGTGTAAAACAGACATCACGCTTTTTAGTTTTGCCATTGATTCTTCTACTTTTTTATCTTTAATTAGCTTATCGATTGCCTTTAATTCAGTTGAGACGCTGGATTTAAAACTCTTATTTTCTAATTTTCTTTTTTCAGATTGACGTAATCTTTTTTTTGCAGATTTGTGTTGTGGCATTGTTTAAATTATTAACAGGTTATTAGTCTAATTACGTGCATATCTTATACAGTATTTTTTATTTTTGTAAAGCAGGTGAAAAAAAAGTTGACCTTCCATTTTGAACAATTTTTTTTATCAAAAATGTACGTTTATTAATATTAATTTCCGATTTTTGGTATACACGAAATAAATTTTGAAAACTTCCCAGGGTCCCATCGGGTGATTTATAGTCATTGATAGAAGATCCTCCGTTTTTTAGGGAGAGTTTTAAAACATGAGTGCAGGATTTAATCAATTGCAAAACTTCATCTTTGGTTAAGGAGTTTGTAAGTCTTCGAGGGTCTAAGCGCGCATGAAAAAGTGCTTCGTTCGCATATATGTTTCCTATGCCCACCAAAATACTTTGATCAAGTAGTGCCTGTTTCAAACTAACCTTTTTATTTTTTAGTTTCTCAAATATTTTTAGATTAGAGTATTGATCTTGCAGTAGGTCCACTCCATAGTGTTGAAAAAAAATTTTAAGTTCCGCACTATTCTCTAACATAAAGAACATTCCAAAACGACGGGGATCATTAAAAACAACTAAGAACTTATCAAACGTCAGAATAACATGATCATGTTTTTCGGATAAATATTTATCAATTTCAAAATATTTTAATCGACCACTCATACCCAAGTGAATAACTAAATATTTCTGTGTTTGTATTTCTATAATAATATATTTTGCGATACGCCAAACTCTTTGAATTTTTTTTCCTGGTATTAAATTTAATTGGAAGTGATTAAGATTTTTTCTTAATTTCTTTGATGAAGTTTTGATTAATAAAATTTTTTTTCCATTAACTTTTGAAGTTAAATATCTTATTGTAGTTTCTACTTCTGGTAACTCTGGCATGAAAGATAAAATTAATTCAAATTCTTATAATATTACAGATATTTTTCAAACTGTCTCAAATGCAAAATATGATTTAATGAATGATGTCATGAGTTTTGGCGTTCATCGACTTTGGAAAAAATATTTTGTTGATCAATTACAGTCGAGACATAAAAAAAATGAAAAAGTATTAGATATCGCCAGTGGCACAGGGGATATATTTAATTTACTCCCTCAATCGCAAAATCTTTTTGCATTAGATCCTATTGCTTCTATGCATGAAATTTCAAAACAAAAAAATAATCATAAAAAAATTAACTATCAAGTGGGCTATGCCGAAAAGCTCCCCTATCCTAAAAATTTTTTTCAAACTGTATCTTGCACCTACGGCGTTCGAAACTTTGAGAATAGAAAAACAGCCTTTAAAGAGATTTTTAGGTGTTTAAAGAAAAAAGGGATTTTTCTATTTATGGAATTTGGAATGCCCAAAAACGAACTTTTACAGAAACCTTATATGCTCTTCCTAGAGAAATTTTTGCCATTTTCTGGGAGTGTTATTGCCAAAGACAGACACAGCTATAAATATTTAGCAGATAGTATCAAACAATTCCCGGCTCAAGAGATCATTCATCAAGAACTTGAAAATGCTGGCTTTTTAAATCTTGAAACTATAGATTTCCTTTCAGGCGCGAACAGCATATATATAGTTCAAAAAAAATGAAAATTTTATTAATAATAAGTAGTAGCGTTGGTTGTTACAAAGCCTTGGATCTTATTCGAGAGCTTCAAAGACACTCTATTGACTATCAAATTATTGCTACTCAAAATACGTTTCAATTTATTTCTAAACTTTTAATCGAGTCGATTGCCAAAAAAAAGATTTATTCAGAGCTCTTTGATTTAGACATGGAGCAAAATATTGGTCATATTAAACTTGCAAGAGATAATACCCATATCGTTGCTTACCCAGCTACTGCAAATTTAATTTCTAAATTTGCTAATGGGATTTGTGATGATTTAGCTACCACGTGCATGATCGCGGCTAACAAAAAAATATTCATTGCCCCTGCCATGAATAAAGAAATGTGGGCCAACCCTATTACACAAAACAATATTAATAAATGTAAAGAATATGGCCATGAATTTATTGGCCCCGATGATGGTTCGCTTGCTTGCGGGGAATACGGCAGTGGAAGGCTTGTGGATCCGCTAGAGGTAATTAAAGTTATCAACGCATAGTGAAGACTGCTCTTATAACAATCGGATCTACCCGCGAATATATAGACCCGGTTCGGTATATTTCCAATGAATCATCTGGCCGCCAGGGAGTGGCATTAATTCGAAGTCTTTTAAAACATAAATTTAAAGTTATTTGTCTGTATGGATACGTCTCTGCAAAATTAGTAAAGTCATCTAACGTTCAGTATATTTTTACTCCTAATGCCAAAACCATGTTGCAGGAGGCAAAAAAATTTAAAAATGTGGACTTAGCTATATTTAATGCTGCGGTGAATGACTACAAAGTTAAAAATTTTAGTAATAAAAAAATTAAAACGAAAAATGGCCTAACAATAAAACTAATTAATAATCCTGATGTATTAAAAACGATTTCTTCAAGCAAGGTAAAACCTAAAATCACAGTTGGTTTTGCATACGAAACAAATGATGTCTTTCCCAACGCTCAAAAAAAATTAAAAATGAAAAAATGTGACTATATTGTCTTAAACTTCCCTACTGTAAAAAATATTATCTTTAATAATCTTAAAAATAATGGAGCGCTCTTATCTAAATCTGGCACTCAATACAATTTAGGCCATGTAACTAAAACTGTTTTTGCCAATAAAATTATCAGTACTATAATTAGACTTGAAAATGCAACATAGCCCGCTTATCAAAGTCAAATTACTAGACCCATCGATTGAACTTCCTCAATACGAAACACTATCAAGTGCCGGAATGGACATTCGAGCTTATTTGCCTGATGGGCCTGAAATTATTAAACCTCAAGAAACGAAAGTAATTGGAACTGGTCTTTTTTTTGAAATACCCTCAGGCTTTGAAGTGCAGGTGCGACCCAGAAGTGGGCTGGCTGCTAAAAATGGCATTACAGTTTTAAATACTCCGGGGACTATTGATGCTGATTATCGCGGTGAAATAAAAGTGATATTGATCAATCATAGCAAAATAGAATTTCAAATTGAGCATCAAATGAGAATTGCTCAAATAGTAGTAGCAGAATTTCAAAAAACTAATTTTGAAATTGTAAATGATTTATCTTCAACAACGAGAGGAAGTGGTGGCTTTGGCTCAACAGGATCTAAGTGATAATTTAATAGATCAATTCGCAAGACAAATTATTGTGCCAGGCGTAGACGAAGAGGGGCAGCAAAACTTATCCCAAAAAAGAATTTTTATTATTGGCTTGGGCGCTTTAGGGACTGTTGCCTCTCAGTATTTAGTTCGAGCAGGAATTGGTGATATTGCTCTAATTGACCCTGATACTATTGCCCAATCCAATCTTCATCGTCAAATTAATTATGATAGTCAAGATATTGGTAAATTAAAATCAACTGTCTCTAAATCAAAGCTCTCTCATATCAATAATGTCACTCAAATTAATGAGTATGCCTTGGACTTTGAAAGATTTGTAAAAAAAAATAACAATCCAGTGTGTGATTTAATTTTAGACTGCACCGATAGTCATCAAAATAAAATTTTTTCCTCCATTTATGCCAAAAAGTTTTTATTACCTTTTGTATCAATCTCTATTAATTCTACTGAGGGAATTTATTTTGCCCAAGATTATTCTAAAAAAAATACAACCTGTTTTAAATGCCTATTCCCTATTGCTGATAAAAATCATCGCTGTTTAAATAGTGCTATGATTGGCCCGGTTGCAGGATTTGTTACTTCTTTAGCTTGTACAAAAATTATTTTTGCCCTAGCTAAAGAAAAAGTGGAAATAGCAAATGAAATTTCCCTGATTGATCTTTTGACATCAGACATAAACAAACTACAATTATCTAGCACCAGTTGCGGTCATTAAAATGAATACACATACGGCTAAATCAAGTTACTCGTACGAAGATATTATAGAATGCGGTAAGGGAAATTTATTTGGCCCGGGCAATGCGCAACTCCCTGCCCCTCCCATGTTAATGTTTGATCGTATTACACATGTTAATAAAGACGGGGGCGAGAACGGAAAAGGCGAAATTATTGCCGAATTAGATATCAAACCGGAATTATGGTTTTTTGAGTGTCACTTTTTAGGTGACCCAATTATGCCAGGGTGTTTAGGGTTAGACGCCTTATGGCAAATGTTAGGTTTTTATTTAGGGTGGCTTGGCTATCCAGGCAAAGGTAGAGCTTTGGGCGTGGGTGAAATAAAATTTGTTGAAGAAATTAAGCCTGATAAAAAACTTATTCAATATAAAGTCAGTTTAAAGAAATCCCTTAGTAAAAAAGGATTTTCTATTGGGTATGGCGATGGTCAAATTTTACATGAAGGTAAAATTATCTATCACGCTAATGATTTAAGAGTAGGGTTATTTAGTGAGCAACAATAAAAGAGTCGTTATTACGGGATACGGTATCGTATCTTGTATTGGGAATAATAAAGATGAAGTTTTAGATAGTTTAAAAACGGTCAAGTCAGGTATTACGCATTGCAAAGAATACGAAGAATTAGGCATGAGAAGTCATGTACACGGCAAGCCAAATATTAATACGGAAGATCACGTTGATCGTAAAATTTTAAGATTTATGGGAGAAGGCGCTGCCTATAATTATATTGCTATGCAAGAAGCGATTGAGCACTCCGGTCTTGATCAGTCTTTAGTATCTCATGTTAACACTGGTATTGTGATGGGCTCAGGCGGGCCTTCAACTTTTCAATTGCAACAAGCATTTGATATAGCTAGAGAAAAGGGAGTAAAAAAAATTGGACCGTACATGGTTACTAGAACAATGTCTTCTACAAACTCCGCAACCCTAGCAACTCCGTTTGGTATTAAAGGCGTCAACTATTCTATCAGCTCTGCCTGTTCTACAAGTTTACACTGTATTGGTAATGCCTATGATTTAATAAGACACGGCCAACAAGAAATTGTTTTTGCCGGCGGCGGTGAAGAAACTCATTGGACGATGTCTATCTTGTTTGATGCGATGGGTGCCCTTTCAAGTAAATATAACGAAACCCCTGGGATTGCATCACGAGCCTACGATGCAGATCGAGATGGCTTTGTGATTGGCGGTGGCGCAGGCGTTTTAGTCGTGGAGAGTCTTGATAGCGCCAAGGCAAGAGGCGCTAATATAATCGCAGAAATTCAGGGTTTTGGTCAAACATCTGATGGTCATGATATGGTTCAACCGTCTGGCGA
>CAYRCI010000028.1:0-13831 GCA_964422765.1 uncultured Alphaproteobacteria bacterium
TACTATGCTTTTACATTGTAAGCATAAAAAATCATTAAATAAATTTTAAAAAATTTTGATAATCCTTATTTTTTAAAATTTCGTAATGTTTACATGCCTTTAAAAATGCTGCGCGAATTTATTAAATTTGAGTCTTCGGCGGGCATTATTCTTTTTTTGTCAGCATTGGCTGCAGTGGTCTTAGTTAACTCACCTCTGCATGATTATTATGATTTAATTTTAGATACTCAAATCACTATCGCAATTGGAGCCCTTTCGCTCAGCAAGCCTTTTTTACTATGGATCAATGATGGTTTGATGGCTCTTTTTTTTCTTTACGTAGGATTAGAGATTAAAAGAGAAGTGGTAGAAGGGCAGCTTTCAAGAAAAGAACAAATTACTTTACCTTTATTGGCTGCAATCGGGGGGATAGTTTTTCCAGCTTTAATTTTTTTATACATCAACAAAGAAAATGAAATTTACCAACAGGGTTGGGCAATTTCATCTGCAACTGACATCGCATTTGCCTTGGGTTTGATGATGTTATTCAAAAATAAAATTCATGAATCTCTAAAAGTCACTTTAGTAGCAATAGCTATTATTGATGATTTAGCTGCTATTCTTATTATCGCTTTTTTTTATACCGATAATTTATCTTTATTGTCTCTAACACTTGCAGGTACCTGTATATTAGCTTTATTTCTGCTGAGACTTTTTAATATAAAAAAAACAACTATGTTTATTTTAGTAGGAATAGTTTTATGGATTTGTGTTTTAAAATCTGGTGTTCACGCAACTTTGGCAGGAGTTGTAGTTGCTTTCTTCATTCCTCTCAAAGATGAAAAAATAAATAAATCGCCTCTAAGAGAATTAGAACATGAGCTTCATAGTTGGGTCACGTATGGAATTTTGCCAACTTTTGCGTTTGCAAACGCAGGAATAACTTTTGATGGGTTAACATTTAGTAGCCTTTTTAATACACTAACTTTAGGAATTATTCTTGGTTTAGTACTTGGAAAAAGTTTAGGAGTTTTGTTAATGGCTGCGATCGGGAGCCTTTTAAGAATTTGCTCACTTCCTAATCAAGTGAGTTTGTCACAATTTATTGGAATGAGTTTTTTCACAGGTATAGGCTTTACCATGAGTTTGTTTATTGGAACTTTAGCCTTTGAAGATGTTTTACTCCAAACTCAAATTAGGCTAGGTGTTATCGTAGGCTCACTTATCGCTGGACTCGTAGGCAGCGTATTTATATTAGTATCTAAAAATAAAGTTAATTAGCTTTTGGTGAGGCTAAGTTAATAAAATTTTTATAAAGCAAATTACACTGATGCATCATTGTAATTATTTCTTGATCAACGCTCTTTTTCATTTCTGGCAAGGCTTCTTGTCCTAGGGATTGTTCAAGAGCATTTTTATACTCTGGCACTTGCGCCCATTCATCAACAGTACTTTTTCTTATTTCTATATGAAATTGAATTCCATAAGCTAAATTATTATATCCAAAAATTTGGTATTTAGTTGTGGGTGAGGATCCAATAATTTTTACCTTTTCATTATTTTCTAAACCTTGAACTTCATAGGAGTGCCATTGAAGACCTTTTATTGTTGATGGTAAGAAATTAAATAGTGGATCTTCATGGTGTAATTCATTGATATTTATGTCCAAGACACCTATTTCAGGAGGGTTTGATTTTACAACTTTTCCTCCCAAGACTTCCCCTAAAAGCTGACAGCCAAGGCAAAAACCTAAAAAAGGTTTTTTGATATTCAAAACATATTCATTGATTGCTTTTTTTTCTGCAACTAACCAAGGGTATTCATTTTCCATATGGGTATCCATAGGCCCTCCCATACACAGCATCGCATCAAACTCACCAAGATTTTTCGGTATTTGATCGCCTTCATCTAATTGAATGGTAGTAATTTGATGATCGTCTTTCAAAAGGTAATCTTTAAATGTACCAGGATCTTCAATTTTAATATGTTGAAGAGATAAAATATTTAACACTTTAGAGATAATTACAGTAAGCGATAACCCCTATCACATCTATATACTGTTCATTATTACCGATGCTCGAATAAACAAAATAACCATTACGATAAATTATCTTATCATTTATGTTATTCGCTTCAAAATAATCATAACCCTCCATTACGACATTCATCATATGATCAGAAAAATAACCACCTTTGCCAAAAATTATTTCTCTACTGGTTTTTCTAAAAGTAAATCCCTCAAGGGCATTTAATTTTGTTCCTGTTTGGGTAATTGAAGCATTTTCCTTCATTTGACAAGTAAAAACTGCATCAGCACTATAAGCATTGAATGAGAATATTAGTAGTAAAGTTATTATTAATTTTTTTGGCATAAAATAATGATAATTATTTATTCAAAAATTTCTATTTTTTTTTAAGTGGTTATATATTGATAACTTATTATAAAAAGCACTAAGAGTAATAAAATTAAATTTATAATAATAACTATCTTTCCCCCAGTTCCTATTTTTTGAAGTTTTGGAAGCTTCATGTGTGAGATAAATTAGTCTCTAGTAACGACGCTTTTAACTTTATTATATCCCTTAGATACGGCTCCCGCGACAGCATCGTAAGCATCATTAGCCTTTTCGCTAACGGTAGCACAACTGGTTAGAAGAAATAAACTTGAGATTAAAGCTATGATAAATTTTTTTGACATGAGAAGCATTATCAAAAATGTTCAATAAAATGTCAATTCATTTAATTTTAAATTCATTGTATATTTCAAAGACCTAAATGAATAAAAGAGATTTAATTTTTTTAAATCAGGTTGTTAGAAAATTAGCTTCACCTTATTTTGTTGATAATGATATTTATGAATATGATAGGTTACAATGGGCTACTGGTGTTACGAAATCAGAGCTTTATAAAGCGGTTAAGCTTATTGAAGATCATTATAAAAAGATAAAAGAATAGGTTTTCTTGATTAATATAGAAATTACAGATTCTCTTAAAACAAAGTTCCTTGAGGATGGATTTCTTATTTTAGAAAACTTCATAAATATCCAAAATTTGGAAGCTATAGCTAATCAGTTTGAACCGCTATTTGAAGGTAAATTTGAAACGGGGATAGGTCCTGATGAGTGGAATTGGAAAAAAGGGAGAGATCCTGAAAATGTCACTAGACAAATTTGTAACGCCTGGAAGTCAAATACGGCTATAAAAAATATAGTTTGTCATATTGAGGTAGGAAAAGCCTGTGCGCAACTGATGGAATGGTCTGGTGCGAGACTTCTTCAAGATAATATTTTATGGAAGCCTCCTGGCGGTAAAACTTTAGCTTATCATCAAGACGCTGCGTACGATGATTGGATTATTCCCCAAACAATGATGACTTGCTGGATGCCCTTAGATGATGTTTCACAAAAAAAGGGAACCTTAGAATATGTTAAGGGTTCACATTTATGGGGATTAGCGCCTCCAAGAGGTCAATTTCACGCTCCCGAGGATTACAAAAAGGAGCTTAGAGAGTTTGCAGAAAAAAATAATAAAAAATTAGATATTACCTACGTGGAAGTTCCTGCAGGAGGTGTTGCTTTTCATCATGGTTACACGTGGCATGGGTCGGGTATCAATACTAGTCAAAGCAACAGACGGGCTGTGGTTGCGCATTGTATTCCTTCAAATTCAAAATTTCATCCTACTAATATAGGGGGCACAGCTCATATCTATAAAAGATATAAAAAATTAAATTCAGATGAGTTAGAGGAAAGTTACTTTCCCATTTTATGGACTAATGAAGGTTATAGAACCAATGTATGAAGAAGAAGAGATTAAAAAAGAAAAAAAAATAGATTTGGATGATTTGAGTGTTGAGGAAATTGAAAAAATGATTGAAAATCACCTACAGGAGGCTGAAAAACTTAAAGTTTTACTCAAACAAAAAAAAGCCAAATTAGATTTAGCCCAGAATTTTTTCAAAAAACCTTAATAACCCTCAATTAGGATAAAGTCAGTCACGGCGCTCTCTTGTCTAACAAGTCTTGCCATTTCATATTCTAAAGAGTGATAAAACTCTTTTGCTCTATTATAACTCTCAAATTCTACAACAGTTGTCCGATCGACAGGCCAAGTCCCCTCCAAAACCTCAAATTGACCTCCGCGAATAAGGTATTTACCTCCATATTTTTCCACTGCTTTAACAGAAAGAGGGGGGTATTGTTGGAAAAGTTCTGAATTCTTAACCGAAAGTCTAACAACGACATAACCTTTTTTCATATCAACACAAATAAATATAACTTTTTCACAGAGTTATCCACAGTTATGTAATTAAATTGATATCAAAATTATATTGATTAATAAAAAAACATTGCCAAAAATACAAAATTAGCCATATTTTCTGTCATTTTTTTTAATATGTTACGAATGCATATGATCAAAATAAAAACATGAGGTGCATTTGAGTAAAATAATATTATTCTTGTTCAAGTTATGCACAGATTTGACGCAACTTGGGGTAAAATTAAGTTTTTCTTTATTTTTCAATGTTTTTTTATTTCAAATAGTGCACTTTCAGACCATTTGACTTCAAAAATTACCAATTTTGTTAATGGGACAAGCCCTATTTATGTCATGGGTTATGATAGAAAGTTCTATTTTGAAGAGCGTTCTGCACCTCTTTTTATAGTTTCTGAGCCTGATATTAATCAGTTTAGTCAAATTAACCTCAAGGCATTTCCTCATATTAAAATAGGTCTATTTGCTTTTCAGGATTTAGATGGCAATGGAGAGTTTAGTTTAGATTTCAAGGGAGATCCAAAGGAACCCTATGGGTTTTCTTTAAACCCAGGGATTGATTACCAAAGTGTCGTTTTTGAAGATTTTGTATTTGATATGGAGAAATTTGAAAATATCGAGATTAAACTCCAACTACCTAAGTAATAATTTTTAAAATTTTTTGAACACTTTCCTCAATAGTTATTTTGGATGTATTGATCTCTAAATCAGGTTTAGTTGGTATTTCGTAGGGGCTGTCTATTCCTGTAAAATTTGGAATTTTTCCCTGTCTTGCTTTTTTGTATAAACCTTTGGGATCTCTTTTTTCAGCTACCTTTAAAGGCGTAGAGATATAAATTTCCTTAAAATCATTTTCTTGAAAAAGCGATCTTGCCATTTCTCTTTCAGATCGAAAAGGAGAAATAAAAGCAGTGATAACAATAAGCCCTGCATCACACATTAATTTTGCTACCTCTGCAACTCTTCGAATATTTTCAATCCTATCTTTATCTGTAAAACCTAGATCTTTATTTAGACCGTGGCGAACATTATCACCGTCAAGAATGTATGTTTTTTTTCCTTGGGTATATAATTCTTTTTCTAAGGCATTGGCAATTGTCGATTTACCTGATCCTGATAAACCTGTCAGCCAAAGAACTTGTCCTTTATGACCATTAATCTTCTCTCTTAATTCCTTAGTAATGGATAGTGACTGAAGATGAATATTTTGTGCTCTGCGTAATGCAAAGTTGATCATACCCACACCAATGGTTTGGTTATTTAATGGATCAATTACTATCAATGCTCCTAAATTTTTATTTTCATTATAGTGAGTAAAGGGAATGCTTTTATTTAAAGAGATTGTCACTTCGGCCACATCATTCAATTCTAATTCTTTTCCAGGTTGGTGCTCGAGAGTATTTATATTGTAAAGTTTTTTTATCTCTAAAACTTTCATACTGGTGGAGGTGTTATGAATTTTTGTAAGATAAGTTCTTCCTGGGTAGCATTTTTCATCTGACATCCAGATTATGTTAATATTGAACTGATCTGCAGTTTCGATAAGGGAGTCTTTTTTACATAAGACATCCCCTCGAGAAATATCAATCTCTTTATTTAAAGTAATGGTTATACTTTTGTTAAAATTAGCTGATTTTAAGCTATCATGTCCAAGGTAAATTTCTTTCACCTTTGCTTTTTGACGAGAGCTGCTGGTGATTATTTCCTCTCCTACTTTAATAGATCCCGAGGCAATCGTGCCAGAATATCCGCGAAAATCTAAATTGGGCCTATTCACCCTTTGAACAGGAAATAAAAAATGCCTCGCTATACTTTTTTTAACGTCAACTGTTTCTAAATAGTCAAAAAGCGTTTTGCCCGTATACCATTTCATCGATTTAGATTTTTGATAAACATTATCTCCTTTTAAGGCGGACATAGGGATGCTTTGAATATTTGTAAAATTTAGTTTTTTTGCAAATGCTAAATAATCCTTTTCAATTTTTTTAAATATTTTTTGATCATATTTTACTAAATCCATTTTATTGATGGCTAGTACAACATTTTTAATTCCTAAAAGAGATACAATAAAAGAATGGCGTTTAGTTTGTGTCATTACCCCATTACGAGCATCGATTAAGAGTATAGCCAAGTCAGCAGTAGAGGCGCCGGTTGCCATATTACGTGTGTATTGTTCGTGGCCTGGGGTATCTGCAACAATAAACTTTCTTTTACTACTAGAAAAAAATCGATACGCAACATCAATAGTTATTCCTTGCTCGCGTTCTGCAGAAAGACCATCCACTAAAAGTGCAAAGTCTATATCTTCACCTTGGGTGCCATGTTGTTTGGAATCTTTTTTCAAAGATGCCACTTGATCATCAAAAATCATTTGCGATTCATAAAGCATTCTGCCTATCAACGTACTCTTGCCATCATCCACAGAACCACATGTAATAAAGCGTAGTAGCTCTAGCGATGCCTGTTCTTGAATATAGTTATTGATTGATTGAATACTGGCCACTAAAAATAACCCTCTAATTTCTTCTTCTCCATTGAGTTACTAGAGTCAGAGTCGATAGCTCTTCCTTCTCGCTCTGATGTTTTGGATTGTAAGAGTTCTAAGACGATGCTTTCTAAATTATCTGCTTCAGACTCAATAGCTCCCGTCAGTGGGTAACAACCAAGTGTTCTGAAACGAATTTTTTTAAGTTCAATTTTCTCGTTACTTTGTAAATTGAGTCGATGATCGTCTACTAAAATCCACATACCGTCCCTTCTTATAACAGGGCGAACTTTGGCAAAATATAAAGGCACAATCGGAATTTGTTCTTGATAAATGTACTGCCAAATATCCAATTCAGTCCAGTTGGACAGTGGAAAAACCCTTGTACTCTCGCCTTTATTAGTTCTAGCATTATAGATATTCCATAATTCAGGGCGTTGATTTTTTGGGTCCCATTGGTGAGTAGCAGTTCTAAATGAAATAATTCTCTCTTTAGCGCGAGATTTCTCTTCATCGCGTCGTGCGCCGCCAAAGGCAGCATCAAATTGATATTTATCTAATGCTTGCTTTAAGCCTTGTGTTTTCATGATATCGGTATGCACAGAGGAACCATGATCAAAAGGATTAATATTAGATTTAACACCCTCAGGGTTGATGTGGGTAATTAATTTCATTTGAGATTTTTGGGCCATCCACTCACGAAATAAATACATCTCTCTAAACTTCCAACGAGTATCGACATGCATTAAAGGAAATGGAGGCGGGCTTGGGTAAAAGGCTTTTTGGGCAAGGTGCAACATCACGGAACTATCTTTCCCAATTGAGTAGAGCATAACAGGATTTTTAGTTTCACTAACAACTTCTCTAATAATATGAATACTTTCGGCTTCTAGATCTGCTAAGTAGCTACTTTTATTTAATTTGAACTTTTTTTGAATTTTTGTTTCATTTTCATTAATAGTAGTGTCTTGAAAAATATAATTTGGAAAATGTATGGTAAATTTTGATTTAGATTTTAATCTTAATTGAGACCCCTTTAAAAAAACTTCTAATAAATTTGGATGGGGTAATAAAACAATATTTTTTTTTCTAATTTTAGTAAAATTTTGAATTGCCTCCAACACATCGTCATATCTAAAGGAGTTGACTTTAGCCCAAAGTCTTCCATTACGACGGTCATTTGCAAAAATAAATTTTATAGAGGAGTGTTCAAAAGGCTGAATAAATAAGATCAAACTTCTTTTTTTTTCAAACTCTTTAATAAAATAATCTAATATTAAGTTATTAATTGAGGTTTTGTTAATTTCTATAAATTCTTCCAAGGAAATATTATTTGGAAGATAGTTTTCTTTTTCAATCCAACGTTCATAGGATCTTTTTGTATTAAAATATTTTTGTTTAGTTAGAAATTTAAAATGTTGGTCACTATCCCAAGCAATTGCTTTTATTGATGGGTTATTTTTAGAAAATAAAGTATTATTAAGCTTACTAACCATATTGACGTATTTTTGGAAAAATATAGAAAAATTTTAATATGTACATAAAAAAATTTATATATTGTTAAAAAATGAATAAATTTGACAAACTACGACATTTTCAAAATTTTACTACTATCTATGAATGTTTAAAGGAGACATCATCTAAAATACTTGAAATTTATAAGGATTTAGACCCAGGTATCACCTATAAAGATGATAATAGCCCACTAACCAAGGCTGATTTAGCCGCACATCAACAGATTGCTAGTACTTTAAATAGCATTAGTAGCCTCCCTATCGTTTCTGAAGAAAATAATACTCGAGAGACTAATCATGCTCAATACTGGCTTGTAGATCCTCTCGATGGCACCAAGGAATTTATCAAAAAGAATGGTGAGTTTACCATTAATATTGCTTTGATTGAAAATCAGTTCCCTTGCCAAGGTTATGTTTATTCGCCAATAAGCGGTCATTTGTATGTGGGGGGGATGGGATTGGGTTCTTATAAGATTAAAGACAATCAACTAGAGGAGATTAATGTTCGTAAGGCAGTGGAGCCAATAAAAATTGTAGCCAGTAGAAGTCATCTAAATGAAGCAACACAAAAATTTATTCAGCAATATAAAAATCATGAATTGATACAAGCAGGGAGTTCAATTAAGTTATGTATGATCGCAGAGGGAATGGCTGATATTTATCCTCGATTGGCACCAACTTCGGAGTGGGATACCGCTGCAGCTCAAGCAGTAGTTGAGGGAGCTGGAGGAAGTGTAAAAGATTTGGAAGGTAATCGACTTCGATATCAAAAAGAAAATATTTTAAACCCGCATTTTATTGTTCGAGGGAATATTTAAGGGATGGACTATTTGCTTGGATTTTTTTCTCTATAAGTTTTCTCTAAGCTGACATCATCGACTTCCGTATAAATTTGTGTTGTTGATAATGAACTATGCCCCAATAGTTCTTGAATAATTCTCAAGTCACCTCCATTTTTGAGTAAATGAGTTGCAAAACTATGGCGAAGTGCATGAGGTGTCGATGTGTTAGGCAGGCCTAAATTTATTCGCGCTTGTTTAAGGTCTCTTTGAAAGGCGGAGGCTTTTAAGGGCATTCCTCGGTCTCCTACAAAAATAGACTGATCTTCAGAAAGATCGTGCGGGAGCTCTTGGAGGTATTTCTGTATTGATTGTGAGACAATTTCTAAGACAGGAACAAGTCTTTCCTTATTGCCTTTACCCATGATGGTTAGATTATGTTTATCGATTAAATGTTTTTTGGTAATTGATAAAGCTTCATTAATACGAAGACCACAACCATATAGTAAATATAGTAACGCTAAATTTCTTTTTTGAACCCAAGATTTTTTGGAGATTTTTTGCAATTCTTCAATTAGTTGGTCAATTTGCTCTTCAGAAATAGGTTTGGGGAGTGATTTAGGAATTTTTGGGTTTTTTAATAGTTGAATTTCACTATACCCATATGAAAAACCCTCTACTTTAAGTGATGAATATTTTAAAAAATTCTTCAGCGAACTAATAGCTCTTCTACGAGATCTTGCAGATAGAATCTTTTTATAAACGTTCTCGTAGAGTCTTTTTTCTCCCAAATCAGCTACCCATGCCCTAAAGGTATGAAGATTTAGGTTCTGTAGGTTGTTTAGGGAAAGTGACTCTTCATGAAATCTTTTAAAAAAGATAAAAAAATCACAAAGGTCATAACAGTAGGAATTATAGGTATTTGACGAATATCCTTTTATGTCCCTTAGATGACTGACCCAGTCATCATACCTGTGGATTATTTCACTATCGATATTTGATTGTTCTAGAAGAACTCTAAAATCCATTACATTATATTATAAAGTAGAATCATATTTAGAAAATGTCTTATTATTACGAAGTTATAGTTTTTAGCCAAATCAATGATTGTTTGACTTATAAATATGATCAAAAATTATCCATTGGTACGATTGTAGAAATACCCCTTCGAAAAAAAACATCAAGGGGGGTAATAGTTAGTATAAAAAAACCAGAGCACATCAACTTTGATTTAAAAAAAATTTTATCAATACTTAATTTTTATTCCCATCCCCTAAAAAAAGAAAATTTAGATTTCCTCAGTTATGTCTCGACACATTATTTTATTGATTTGGGAATGGTTTATAAAATGGCAATCACAAATTTACCCTCCACTTTGATCAAAAAATATTTTTTATTTAAACAAACTGTTTTTACATCACAAAAATCGTTAATGAATAAATTTGATTTAAGTAAATCAGAATTTGAAAATCTTTTATCTACTAAGCAAATACAACTGACAAATAAAAATTTCTTATTTGAGCAAAACATAAAAGAAATTATTTTAAATCAAGAACAGCAAAAAATTTATAATCAAATTTGGAAGCCTCAGAATACTCATTTTCATACCCATATAATCGATGGCGTCACAGGTTCTGGGAAGACGGAGCTATATTTAAAATTAGTTCAAAATAATTTAGAACAGGGCAACCAGTCCTTAGTTTTATTACCGGAAATTGCTTTAACTGAGGAGTGGTCCAAACGATTTAAGCTTTATTTTGGATGCGAACCCTTTATTTGGCATTCTAAACAAACAAAAGTTCAGAAAAATAGAATAATCCAATCACTGCTATCAGGGGAAGCCTGCGTTGTGGTTGGTGCTCGGTCGTCAGTTTTATTGCCATTCAATAATTTAAAATTAATTGTTTGCGATGAGGAGCACGACAGCTCCTATAAACAAGAAGAAGGGCCGCGTTATCATGCCAGAGATATGGCTATATATAAAGCAAAATGCAATAACGCCTGTTGTGTCTTAGTGAGTGCCTCACCCTCACTAGAGACTTTATATAATGTTCAAAAACAAAAAATTCAAAATCATCAATTAACCCATCAATTTCATCAAACGGAATTACCTATTGTGGAAGTGATTGACATGAATGTCTCTAAACCCAGTTCTAAAACTTGGATTAGTAAAACGGTTTTTGATCAAACAATGTCTATTTTAAAAAAAAAAGGTCAGGTTCTTTTTTTTCTTAATCGGCGAGGATACGCTCCAACAAAAATATGTGTTAACTGCCATACCTCTATCCAGTGTCAACGCTGTGCAGTTAATTTAGTTTACCATAAAAAAATTGATCGATTAGTTTGCCATCATTGTTCTAATTTTTATGATCCGCAACAAGTGTGTAAGATGTGCTCCTCTGAAAAATTTATTTCCATTGGAATTGGCTTAGAAAGACTACAAGAAGAAGTGACAAGATTATTTCCTGGTTATACCAGTCAGGTTTTTTCAAGCGACACATTACGTTCCAAAAAAAATAAAAAAGATTTAATGGAAAATATTTTTAACCAAAATACATCTTTGTTAATTGGTTCACAGATAATTGGTAAATCATTTCATTTTCCCAATTTAAAATTAGTTAACATCATTGATGGAGACTCAAGTTTGTATAGCCCTGATTTTAGAGCTATGGAAAAGACATATCAATTACTTCAACAAGTGGCTGGTCGCTCGGGAAGAGAGGGGGAAAGAGGAAAGGTATTAATCCAAACTTATAATCCACAGCACCCTATTTTTAAAAGCATTCAAAATCAAAATCGTCTTCAATTTATATCAGCAGAATTAGAACGAAGAGAAAAAAGCGAACTACCGCCTTTTTTCAAAATTGCCCAAATTCAATTACTCCACCCTAACTACCCCGCTCTGAGGGAAATTTGCATGGAAATTTTGGAAATTTCTAAAAAATTTCATTTAGACATCCTGGGCCCAACCCCAGCATTGATTCCTTATAAAAAAAATCACTATCAAGAGAATTTTTACTTTAAACAGTCAAACTATACTCAAATTCGATCAAATATAGGTATCATCAATCAACATTTATCCCCTAAAAATAAGCGCTTTTTAATTATTGATATTGACCCCCTGTCAATTGCTTGATGCGTCATTTGTTAGTTCTTTATTAACAGCCTGTTATGATAAAAAACCCTGATTATAAATACTTATGAGCAATAAATTAGCATCTAAAAGATATGCGTTAGCACTCTTTAACACAGTGCAAAACGAGCAGTTGGACGCCTTACAGACAGACTCTCAATCGCTAACATCTGTTATTCAAGAAAGTGGCGAACTGGCATCTTTATTAAAATCACCGCTCATAAAAAATGAGATTAAATCTAATATTCTTTTAAAGATTATTGAGGGGTTAGCTTCTGAAAAAACATTAAAAGGTCTTATAAATACACTTCGTAAAAACAAAAGACTAAATTTATTTGAAAATGTGCTCGTAGATTTCCAAGATGTCCTTTTTGAAAAAAGAGGATATCAAAAAGCTAAAGTAACAACAGCGCATCCTATTAATGATGAAACTAAAAATAGTATTAAGGAGTTACTGCACAATCAATATGGCTCTAAGATCAACTTAGAGTTTCAAATTAATCAATCATTACTTGGGGGTATGACTGTAGTGGTGGGTTCTAAAATGATCGACCTGAGTATTCTTAACCAAGTTTCAAAATTTACCAATAACGTGAAAGGAGACATTTAATGTCAATAAAAGCATCGGAGATCTCTTCTATCATCAGAGATCAGATTAACAACTTTGAGAGCCAAGCCGATATCTCAGAAGTTGGGACGGTTTTAAAAGTCGGTGACGGAGTTGCCCAAGTCTACGGATTGGACAATGTTCAAGCCGGTGAGATGGTAGAATTTACAGGTGGCGTTCAGGGAATGGCGCTAAACTTAGAAGAAGATAATGTCGGTATCGTTATTTTTGGTGAAGATAGAGGAATTAAAGAAGGCGATATAGTAAAAAGAACTCAAAAGATTGTGGAAGTTCCTGTAGGAAAAGGATTATTAGGACGAGTTGTCGATGCACTCGGAAATCCTATTGATGGTAAAGGTCCAATTCAGAGCAGTGAATCTCGAAGAATAGAAGTTAAAGCTCCTGGAATTATTCCAAGAAAAAGCGTCAGTGAACCGATGCAGACAGGTCTTAAAGCCCTTGATGCACTCGTTCCCGTTGGTAGAGGTCAGCGTGAGTTGATCATTGGAGATCGACAAACCGGTAAAACAGCTGTTGCGATTGATACTATTATTAATCAAAAAACAGTAAACCAGTCTGATGATGAGTCCAAAAAACTTTATTGTATTTATGTAGCGATTGGTCAAAAACGATCAACTGTTGCTCAGGTGGTAAAGACTTTAGAAGAGAATGGCGCAATGGAATATACCATTGTAGTTGCTGCGACTGCCTCTGATCCAGCTCCTCTTCAATTCCTTGCTCCTTATGCTGGTTGTTCCATGGGTGAGTTTTTCCGTGATAACGGGATGCACGGACTAATCGTGTATGATGATTTATCCAAGCAAGCAGTTGCCTATAGACAGATGTCATTGCTACTTAGAAGACCACCAGGACGTGAAGCTTTCCCGGGTGACGTTTTCTACTTACACTCTCGTCTTTTAGAAAGAGCGGCTAAAATGAGTGATGCGAATGGCGGCGGAAGCTTAACAGCTCTTCCTGTGATCGAAACACAAGCGGGAGACGTATCTGCGTTTATTCCCACCAACGTGATTTCGATTACCGATGGTCAGATTTTCTTAG
>CAYRCI010000029.1:0-13614 GCA_964422765.1 uncultured Alphaproteobacteria bacterium
GTTGTAAAATGAAGTCGCTTAAATGATC
The DNA here is from genome assembly GCA_964422765.1 of uncultured Alphaproteobacteria bacterium. GTDB lineage: Bacteria > Pseudomonadota > Alphaproteobacteria > HIMB59 > HIMB59 > HIMB59. The sequence goes on from CAYRCI010000029.1 coordinate 29, forward strand.
TAAGCCTGTTTGAGTTTGAACTCCTGAAGTAAAATCATACGGGCACCCCATTTCAGAAATTATGGCATTTGTCATTTCATCAAATCTTTTTTCATAGATTGATTTTAATTTTCTTAAATATTCAATTCTCGTATTTTTAGATGTAACAGACCATTCAACGAATGCTTTTTTAGCTGATTGAACTGCTAAATTTAAATCAGTTTCATTGCCATTCGTGATTTGAGATATCACTTCCTCAGTGGCAGGATTAACAACATCCAGTACTAATTTCGAATTAGGATTAACCCAAGATCCATTGATATAAAATAATTTATTATTCATTCGGTATAATTTGTATCAGAGTTTTAATATTTCACATTAAAATATTTTAATTTATAGTAATCAACTTTTAGGAGAAATAATGAAAACCATAGGCTACGCAACCCATTCAAAAGACTCACAACTTGAACCCTTTCATTTCGAACGAAGAAATTTACGCAACAATGATGTAGCAATAGAAATTTTATATTCAGGAATTTGTCATTCTGACTTACATCAAGCAAGAAATGATTGGGGTTTTTCTCAATATCCTATGGTACCTGGACATGAAATTATTGGTAAGGTGATTGAAATTGGATCTGATGTTAAAAAACATAAAGTGGGCGATACTGTAGCTGTAGGGGTAATGGTAGATAGCTGTATGGAATGTGATCAATGTAAAAAAAACGACGAACAACTTTGCCGAGAAACATTTACACAAACGTATAATACACCGGATAGAATTGATAAAACCATGACGTATGGTGGTTATTCCAAACATATAGTTACAAGAGAAGAGTTTGTATTAAGAATGCCTAGCACACTTGATATAACACGTGCGGCACCTATCCTTTGTGCTGGAATTACAACCTATAGCCCTTTAAGAGAAAATAATGTAGGTCCGGGTAGTCGTGTTGGTGTGATGGGCTTAGGTGGTCTTGGTCATATGGCTGTTAAACTAGCCCGTGCTATGGGTGCAACGGTAACAGCTCTTACTACATCGCAAAGTAAAGCACAAATGGGATTAGATATTGGTGCGCATAAAGTAATCGTCGCTAGCGATCAAGATGCGATGGGTAAAGCTAAAAATTCTCTAGATTTAATTATTAACACTGTTCCCGTGAAGCACGACATTAACTCTTATATTCCACTACTCGATATTAAAGGAGAAATGGTGATTGTAGGCCAATTTGGTCAATTAGATAACTTCACTACAATGCCAATGGTGTTTGGAAATAATAAATTATCTCTCTCTGTTATTGGGGGAATTAAAATGACCCAAGAGTTATTAGATTTTTGTGCAGAACATAATATTCATCCAGAGTGTGAAATTATTAAAATGAACGAAATCAATAATGCCTTTGATAGACTTGCAAAAGGTGAAGTATCCGGAAGATTAGTAATTGATATGGCTTCCTTGAATTTAGAGTAGTTTTCTAAACAATACCTGATGAGGATCCGGTTTTGGCAATTCTAACTTTTGATTTGTTATTTTTATAATCCAACGTTCTATATAGCGCTATAGGATCAATAGAATTATTATTTTCAAATCTTGCCATAGCGACAATCGCATTTACATCAGTTGAAAAAGCTCTTTTTAAAATTTGCATAGCCAAAATAGGATCATGTTTATCTTGCGCTTGTTCTAAGTGTTTATAATCAACTAATAAAGATTTTGTATAAGAGTTTACTATCTCATTAGCACTTAACATCAAACTCTCAATAGGATCTGTAACATTGTGGGACTGATCAATCATGTAGGCAACGTTTATTAATTTATGAGATTGAGTTGCATTGGTTAATTCATTAAAAATCAAAAATAATTCATAAGGATTAATAGAACCTGCATCTAAGTCATCATCGCCAAATTTGCTATCGTTAAAATGAAAACCGCCCAGTTTTTGTAAATCTATTAATCTTGAGACAATCATTTCAATATTAGTATTGGGTAAATGGTGCCCTAAATCAACTAAGCACAAAGCTTTGTCACCTAATTCTTTAGCGCAAACATAGCTTGTACCCCAGTCACTAATGACTGTGGAGTAAAACGCAGGTTCATAAGGCTTATGTTCTAGCAATACTACCCAATCTCCGGGAAGTTTTGAATAAATTTTCTTCATGGAGTCCATATAGTTGTCTAAAGACCTCGAGAAGCTCATTTGACCTGGAAAGTTACCACCGTCCCCTATCCAGACTGTTAATCCTTTTGAATTTAAAATCTTACCGTTTTCAATTGCCTCAATATTTACTTGAACCGCAGCTTCTCTTATAGAGGCACTAGTGTTTGTCAGACTACCATATTTGAATGTTTCGTTACTATTTTGAGGATCTTGAAAGGTATTAGAATTGACAACATCAAATCCAATTCCATAACTATCTGCAAATTCTTTCAACTCTTTAAAATCACTCACATTATCCCAAGGAAAATGAGGTGAAACTTTTTGAGTAAAACCATTTAAATCATTTATGACAGCACAATCCTCTATTTTTTCAAAAATATTTTGCGGCTCTCCGATGCCAGGAAAGCGAGCAAATCTGGTTCCCCCAGTTCCTACTCCCCAAGTAGGAACAGCCACTTGAAATTTTTTTACGCTATCTTTAATTGAATTTATATCTATGTTTTGTTTTTTTAATTTTTTTTCTAAATATTCATAATCAAAATTTAAATCTGATTGGTTTTTTTTGTTATGTTCAGTAATTAAATTTTGATCAATAGCTTTAAACATCAGTTCCCCATCCCATTGCTGTCATAAAAGCATTATGCTCAGAAGTTGTATCAAGTCTAGATAATTGAGCTACGACTTTTAAACTACTCTTTAAAATAATCGAATAGGGTTTTTCCCTTGGAAGAGATTTTCCCTCTACTTGAATATGATCAAGTCTGAGATGTAAACTTCTCTTTCCTTCTATTTCATATTGAAAATTTTCGATTGGCTCTTGATCTTCATAAAGAAAATCAATTGTTAAATTAGCTTTTTGAGAGGAATAGTTAGCAATGCATAAAGATTCATGTCCAAACTGATCACCGTGGGAGGTGGTTTTATAGGGGTTGCCTTTAGCGGGCAAAAAGGCATCTGGAAAAACCCAGATATATTTACCTAATTCACTCATTTTTTCTCCTAAAGTTTTTTACAAAGGAAGGAAAACCAATGCTTAAAATTAACAGCAAGCCAGTAAATATTATAATTCCGACACCTGGAACGTTCAATAAGCCAAGGCCAAATGAAAGCATTCCTAATATAAAAATAGATATAAAAACGCCTAAAATAGTACCTGAACCTCCATATATATAAACCCCTCCTAAAACCACCATGGTAATAATTTCTAACTCCCAACCAAATGCAATATTAGGTCGAACACTTGAAAGCCTACCTGATAAAAAGATAGATGCCAAAGCAGAGAACAGTCCATTCACGGCAAATAAAACAATAGTATATTTATCAACTGCAATACCAGTATATTTAGCTGCATCTGGATTATTACCAATCGAATAGATTTTTTTCCCAATAAAAGTTTTATGTAAGATAAAAGCAAAAACTATAGAGAGAATTAAAAAAGTTAAGAAAGCATATGGAATATATCCGAATAAATAATCACTACCCATTGAGATAACTATTTCAGGAAATTTATTATAATAAGAGTCTTCTAAAAAAGAATATGCCAATCCTCTAAATAAAGACATCGTACCGATCGTTACAATGATTGAAGGAATAGCAAACTTGGTAATTATTAAACCATTAAATAAACCGCATAAAACCCCTGTAATTAAAGTTAAGAAAATTATCGTGGAAGTATCATAACCCAAACTGGTCGTATAGCCCAACACGCAAGAAGATAAAGCCATTATTGAAGCAACAGATAAATCAATTTGTCTAGCAATAATGATGAAAGTCATACTCAAAGCTATGATTGCTTTTTCACTAAATAAGAAAGTACTATCGATTAAATTGTATAAATCTAAAAAATAAGGCGAGATATTGGAGTTAATTAACAGGATTACAAATAATACGATTAATAAAATAAATTCTTTTTTATAAAGAATATCAAAAAGTTTAAACGGAGGTTTATCGGGTATCAAATTACTCATCATTCGACCATTATTGTTTTTTCTTTACGTTGTTCCGTTTTTGTATTGATAATAATTGCAATTAAAATAATGGCACCTGAAATTGCTAACTGCCAGAATTGAGATATGTCTACTGCAGGTAGTGCATTTCTGATTAAGCCAATTAACATCGCTCCTAAAACACAACCAACAACCGTTCCCACTCCACCCATAACACTAATACCACCAACGACACAAGCTGAAATGACAGTTAGTTCGAAACCAATTGCGATTTGAGTGGAGGCAACTGAATAGCGAGCCACCCATAAATAACCACATAGACCAGCAAAAAAACCAGATATAGAATAAGCTAAAATAATATATTTATTCTCATTTATACCGATGTATTTGGCTGCTTCAGGATTACCTCCTAAAGTGTAAAGGTTTCTTCCAAACTTAGTATGATTAAGAAGTACATAAATAATAATAAATACAATCACGGCCATCCAAAATAAAAATGATAAAGATAAAAACTTATGATGAATTAAAGATAAAAAATCATCTGAAAATTCGTGCGAGTAAACTTGCTTACCATCACTCACAAAATAAATTAACCCTCTGTAAATACTCAAGGTACCTAACGTAGTTACTATAAATGGAACTTTTAGAATAGCTATAGATACTCCATTTAATAATCCCAAAAATGTACCTATGATACAAGACAAAATGATAAAATATATAACAGGTAGTTCAGGATGAAGAGTAGATAAAAGTGATATTAACATTCCTGATAAGGCTAAATTAGAAGCAACAGATAGATCAATCGCTCTAATTAATATTACGATCATCTGGCTCAATGCTAAAATAATTAAAATAGAGGTATCGGTAAGGACGTCAGATAGACTTGAGGGTTTTACAAAAAATGGATTTGCAATGCCCACGGCAATTACACCTATTAATATAATTAAAAATAAAATTACATCTCTATTTGTTAAAAGTTTTTTCATTAATCTCCACTAGCTATTTTTACTATTTGCTCTGATGATGTATTTTTGACATCCAATATTTCTTTAATCAGACCTTTATACATAACGACAACTCGATCACACATTCCCAGTATTTCAGTTAATTCAGAGGATACCATTATTATAGACATTCCGTTTTCAACTAGCTCTCCCATAAATTCGTGCACTGCTGATTTAGATCGCACATCGATACCTTTAGTGGGTTCATCTAAAATTAAAACCTCTGGTTTAGTGGAGAGCCACTTTGCAATAACAGTTTTTTGTTGATTGCCTCCCGATAAACTTTGAGTTAGCTGGCTCCAATAGGAAACTTTTATATTAAGCTTTTCCTGCATCTCAGCAGCATTTTTGGTTTCTTTTTGATTATTTATTACAAATAAATCAGAGTTCTTTTCCATAATAGCCATGTTGATATTATCTTTGACAGACATAAGCCCTGTCATTCCTAAGTTTTGACGTTCTTCAGATAAATAAACTATTCCGTTTTTAATAGCATCGCTTGGTTCTTTAATTTTTAGAGAATTATTTTTAAAAATTATCTCCCCTTCATCAAACTTAGTTATTCCAAAGATCGATTTCATAACTTCAGAGCGGCCAGACCCGACCAATCCATAAAAACCTAAAATTTCTTTTTTCCGTAAATTAAAATTAATATTTTTAAATTGGGTTTTTTTATACAAATTTTTTACAGAAAAAATTTCATCTTCAATATTAACTATATTTTTAGGAAAAATTTGATTAATTTCTCTACCAGCCATATGCGTTATCAATTGATCTTTATTAGTATTGGAAATCAAATCTGCATTAATTAAGGTTCCGTCTCTTAATACTGTATATTCGTCACATACTTCCATGACTTCATCTAATTTATGAGAAATAAAAATAATAGATTTATTTTGTTTTTTTAAATTACGAATAATTTCATAAAGCTCGTTAATTTCTTTTTGAGATAAAGAAGCCGTAGGTTCGTCCATGATCACGATATCAGCATCATGGATTAATGATCTTGAAATTTGCACAATATGTCTTTGTGCAATACTTAAATCTTTTATTTTTTCATCAGGTGAAATATTTGCTTCAAGATCATCCAGTATTTTTTGAGTCTTAACTCTCATCGCCTTCCAATCGATAAGGCCATTTGTTTTAGTTATGTGATTACCAATAAAAATATTCTCTGTTACAGTGAGCTCATCAAACATCACTGACTCTTGATGAATTGCAGAAATACCTAAAGTCAATGATTTAGCAGGGTCAGCTATACTAACTTGATTGCCGTTTAAATAAATACTTCCTCCATCGGGTTGATAAACGCCACACAAAATTTTAACTAATGTTGATTTACCAGCGCCATTTTCACCTAAAAGTGCGTGAATACTGTTCGGTTTTAATTGAAAATTAACATCTTGGAGTGCATTTACTCCATGAAAATTCTTAGAAATTTTTTTTAGTTCGAGTTTCATAAAAGAACATACGACCAACGTAAATTGGTCGTATGTTTAATGTTTATTTTATTTAGAAAATAGCAGCAAACTTATCGATGTTTGATGCATCGAAGATGAATGGATCTGCCATCGCAGCTGAATTACCAGCACCAACACAAATTTCGCCCATTCTACCTACAGGAATACAATCGCCTTCTTTTCCTGAGTGTTTACCAGATGCAATCTGATATGATAAGTAAACAGCTGAGTAGCCTAAATCAATTGGGTTCCAAATACCAAATTGCTTTGTAGCACCGCTTTTTACGTGTGCTTGCATTTCACTTGGAAGACCTAAACCAGTAACAAAAACTTTACCTATTAAACCTTGATCTTCTACTGCTTTCGCAGCCGCAACGATACCAACGGATGTAGGTGCTATAATACCCTTTAAGTTAGGATATTTTTTAAATAGACCTAATGCTTCTTGATAACTTTTATCAAATAAGTCATCACCATAAACAGTATCTACCCATTTCATTTTTGAATACTCAGGTTTTGCAAATTCTTTTTTCATTTCTTCAATCCAAGCATTTTGATTTGTTGCTTGGCTGGTAGCACTAAGAATTGCAAATTCACCTTCATCACCCATTGAGTTTTTCATCCATTTAATGTTTGAGGAGCCGATTAATGCTGTATTAGATGGATCTAAATTCATAACACGACCATCTTCACCAATTCCTGAGTCCCAAGAAATAACTGTAATACCTCTTTCCATTGCTTTCTTACCAATAGAAACTAATGCATCTCTATCATTAGCAGAAATAGCAATTGCATCTACTTTTTGAGCTATTAAAGAGTTAATTACTTCGATTTGAGCTTCTGCGGTAGTTGTTGCTGGACCAGTATAAATTACTTCAACGCCACCAATTTCCTTTGCAGCTTCTTGACCGCCTTCAGCGGCAGCTTCAAAAAATCCGATACCTAAACCTTTAACCACTAATGCAATACGCATATCTGCAGCATAAGAGTTAAAAGTCAGCAAGATAACGGACAATAAAGATAAGATAACTTTCTTCATTTTTTTCCTCCAATATATATTGAGATTAAAATTTAACTTAGGCTTATAGGAAATCAACTAAATTAGATAAAAAAACATCGAAAAATATAAGATTTTTGTTGATGTTTAAGAACTTTAAATTATTAATCATCAAATGAAATTTCAACAGCTCGCAAAAAATCAATGGAACAAAAAGTTCAACCAATTATCTGAATTAAATCAATTAATTGTTCGGTCAAACCTATTAGGTAGTGATCTTACAGTTACCAATTTTGGAGGAGGAAATACATCCTCTAAAATTATTATGAAAGATCCGATTACTAATAAAAAAGAAACAGTTTTATATGTTAAGGGATCTGGTGGAGATTTAGGTTCAATAAAAGAAGATGGTTTTGCAAGTCTATACCAAGAAAAAGTAGATAACTTAAAAAAGATTTACAAAGGAAAAGCATTTGAAGATGAAATGGTCGATTTTTATCCGATGTGTACATTTAATAACAATCCCAGAGCAGCAAGCATTGATACGCCACTGCATGCCTTTGTCCCTTTTAAAGAAGTAGACCACACCCACCCTGACTCCATTATTGCCTTTGCTACCATGAAGGACGGTAAAGCTATTAGTCAAAAAGTTTTTGGTGACAGTATGGGCTGGATTAATTGGCAACGACCAGGTTTTGACTTGGGTTTAAAAATGGAAGATTTAATTTTAAAAAATCCAAAAATTAATGCAATTATTTTGGGGCACCATGGTTTATTTACTTGGGGTAATACAAGCGAAGAATGTTATGGAAATTCTATTAAATATATCTCTAAGGCACAGTCCTATTTAAATTCCAATATCAAACAATATTCATTTGGAAGCCCTAAATTTAAAAAGGTTGATGATAAAATTTTTGAACAAAAATTAATTAATGTTCTCAGAGGGGAACTATCAAAAACTAGTGGAAAATTAGTTCACATTGAAAGATCAGATGTAGTAATGGAATTTGTTAATTCTAGCAATTTAGCAAAAGTAGCTAAAATCGGAACTTCCTGTCCCGACCATTTTTTAAGAACTAAAAGAGTTCCAATGGTTCTAGGATCTTTTTCAACATTAAAGAAATCTAAAAATCTTCTAGAAACACTGAGTAAAGATGTTGAGAAATATAGATTAGAATATGCAAAGTATTACAATCGAAACAAACTTAAAAGTTCTCCTGATTTAAGAGATGGCAATCCAGTCATCATATTAATTCCTGAATACGGCTTACTTTCATTCGCTAAGGATAAATCTACAGCAAGAGTATCTAGTGAATTTTTCGTTAATGCCATTAACGTCATGAAAGGCGCTGAAGGAATATCAAAATATACTGGTCTGAGCGAGAAAGAAGCTTTTAATATTGAATATTGGGATTTAGAGGAAGCGAAACTAAAACGTATGCCACCTGCAAAAGAATTAGCAGGTAAAGTTGCTATTATCACAGGTGCAGCTGGGGGTATCGGCTCAGCGATTGCAGAGAAATTTTTAAAAGAAGGCTCTTGTGTAATGTTAACTGATATTGACAAAAAAAGTTTAGAGGACACCCATCAACGATTTGCAAAACAATTTAATGCAGATGTAGTGAGTTCTTGTCTGATGGATGTCACTAATGAAAATCAAGTCAGAGAAACAGTTAGACAAACCACAATCACTTTTGGTGGCATTGATACAGTGGTAGCTAATGCTGGATTTGCATCCACATCTCTTTTTGAAAAAACATCTGCGGAGCTATGGGATAAAAACATGAATATTCTCTCTAAAGGTGCTTTTTTAATAAGCAGAGAAGGATACCAAACCATGTTAAATCAAGATATTGGCGGATCTATTATCTTTATTGCTAGTAAAAATGCTTTAAGTGCCTCCAAAGAAGCATCAGCTTATAGTGTAGCGAAAAGCTCGCTACTACATCTATCTCGATCAATTGCCTTAGAGGGTGCCGATAAAAAAATTAGATCGAATGTTGTTAACCCTGATGCGGTAATCCGAAATTCTAAGATATGGGGCGGCGAATGGAAAAAGCAAAGAGCGGCAACAAATAAAATTTCAGTAGATAGCATCGAAGAGTTTTATAAGAACAGAAGCATGTTAAAAGTTAGCGTACTACCAGAAGATATTGCAGAAGGCGTTTTCTTTTTCGCTTCTGATAAGTCTAAAAAATCAACAGGCAATATTATCAATATCGATGGGGGTAATATCGTATCGTTTACTAGATAATGACTAATAAAAAGCGTTTGAATATTGTCTTAGATATAGGCAAAACAAACGTTAAATTAGTATTTTTTGATAGTAAAAGTAATAAGCCAGCTAAAACTTATATAACTAAACAAGTTAGTAAAAAAAAACATTCTATTGATACTTTAGACGCCATTTATATTTATCAATGGACTCTTAAAATTCTAGAAGAGGAATCCAAAAAAGCTAGTCTCGAAAAGTTTGTTTGTACTACCCATGGTTGCTCTTTATCTTTAATTGATGAGGAAAATCAAGAGCTCTTAGCCTCTACGGATTATGAATTTAATTTTTCAAAATATGAGAAAAAGTTTCAAAAAATTGCACCTAATTTTGAAGAATGTAACACCCCCCTATTAGAAAATGGTTTGAGTTTAGGACAACAATTATTTTATCTCAACTATACAAATCCTAAGTTAATTAAAAACACTTCCAAAATTCTCTTTTACCCTCAGTACATGACGTGGAAGTTTACCAATAAGTTTAGCAGTGAAATTTCGTATGTAGGCTGTCACTCCCATCTTTGGAATTTTAGTAAAAATAAATACTCATCATTAATAACTAAATTAAAAATCAAAGATAAACTTCCCCCTATCAAAAAAGCCTGGGATGTCATTGGAGAAAAGAGAATTGGGAGTTCTATCATAAAAATTATTAATGGAATTCATGATAGTAATGCTTCTTATTTATATTTTAAAAATTCCAATATTAAAAATTTTACACTAGTTTCAACAGGAACTTGGTACATTATTTTTAATCAGGAATGTTCAATAAAAAATCTAAATCCTAACTTTGATATGGTTGCAAATATGGATGTATTTAGAAATCCAATCTCATCAATTAGATTTATGGGTGGAAGAGAGTATGAGTATCTGACAAGCAAATTAGGGGTAAGTAGCAAAACTAAAATAGATAAGCAATTTTCAGTAAATGATTATTTTATTTACCCCAGCTTTGCATCTGGAGGACCATTTAAGATTAAGAATTTACAATTAAAAAATTACACAAAACTTAAAAAAGAACAAAGACATTACTTAGTCTGTCTATACATTGCTTTTGTTTTAAATTTCTGCCTAGATAAAATTAACTCTCAAAATACGATAATTTTAGATGGCCCCATTGGGAAAAATCAAACAATTATGAAAATACTCGCTACATTAAGGCGTAAACAAAAAGTTTTAAAAAATAAAAATGAAATTGGTACCAGTTTTGGTGCTACTAACCTATTCAATATTCATAAAAAGAATAAGCTAAATACATTAGTCATTAAACCTCATAAAGATAAATCTATTTTTGATGGCTATAGTCTTTGGGAAAATAACCTATATAAAAAAAAATTGATTAAAGGTGATTAATTCAATCTATAATAAACTGAAAGAATACTAATGTTTGGAAATATTAATAAATGTCATAATTTTGAAGATTTTCGCAATCTTGCAAAAAAAAGATTACCTAGTCCCATCTTTCATTATATTGACGGTGCTGCAGATGATGAAGTTACGTATCGCAGAAACACAGAAGCTTATAATCAATGTGATCTTGTACCAAATGTCTTAACAGGTGCAAAAGATATCGATATGTCAACAACTGTCATGGGACAGAAGATTGATCTACCAATTTATTGTGCTCCTACGGCGCTGCAACGTCTATTTCATCACGAGGGAGAGATTGGTGTGGGAAAAGCTGCTGAAAAATTTGGTACGATGTTCGGTGTGTCCTCATTAGGAACCGCTAGCATTGAAGAAATATCAAAGTTAGTTTCTACACCTAAACTTTTTCAGCTTTATGTTCACAAAGATGAGGGATTAAATAACTACCTTATTGAACAGTGCCAAGAACATAACTTTGAGACAATGGCTGTAACTGTCGACTCTGCAGTGGGCGGAAATAGAGAAAGAGATTTTTATACAGGATTTACTATTCCTTTAAATTTATCACTTAAAAGTATTTTTAGTTTTGCCACCCATCCTGCATGGGCTTTTAATTATTTCACTAAACCTAAATGGGAATTAAGTAATTTGAATAAACATGTCTCAGAGGGCACTAACATGATGACAAGTGTCGGAGATTATTTTACCAAAATGCTTGATAATGCGTTGGATTGGAAAAAGGTAGAAGCCATCAATAAAAAATGGGGAAAGCAATTTGCCATCAAAGGCATTATGTCAGTCGAAGATGCTAAAAAGGCTGTGGACGTAGGTGCAACGGCGATTATGATTTCTAATCACGGAGGAAGACAATTAGACGGTTCACGCTCCCCTTTTGATCAATTAGAAGAAATTGTTAATGCTGTGGGAGATAAGATTGATATAGTTTGTGAAGGCGGAATTAAAAGAGGAACGCACATCCTTAAAGCGCTCTCTTTAGGAGCAAAAGCTTGTTCTGGGGGAAGAATGTATCTTTATGCTTTAGCTGCAGGAGGGCAAAAAGGTGTAGAAATAGCCTTAGGAAACTTAAAAAAAGAAATAGAACGAGATATGATTTTAATGGGAGTCTCAAGTATTAAAGAACTGACAAAGAAAAATTTAAGATTTAGGGTTTAATTTTATAAATCTTGGTTAGTTGGAAGTATTACTAAATCTCTAATATTCGCCCCTCTAGACCTAGTTAAGGCAAAGTCAAAACAAGAAACCACATCGTTAACATCTAAAGCTTTACCTTTTTTAATCATTGATTTGATATATTTCTTATTTTTAATTGGATCTAAATCCCAGAGTTCTGTCATTACCATTCCTGGTGCTATTGAAATAACGCGAATATTATATTTTGATACTTGTGTTCTTAATCCATGAGCAAAAGACTGGATTGCATGCTTGGATGCACTGTATATAGGCTCCCAATGGATTGCTTGATGACCTGAAATAGAACTCGTAATAGCTATGTCACCAAATTTATTTTTTTTCATAAAAGGAAGAATTAAATGAACCAGGCGAAATACACTCGTAACATTAAGTTGAATAACTTTTTCCCATCTTTCTGGGTTTCCGGAGATTATTTTATCAGGTTCATATAATCCTGCATTAGCAATTAATATATCAATTTTTTTAAATTGATTTATTGACTGAGCAACAATCTTTTTAATATCCTTAGGAGAAGTTAAATCAGCACAGAGAACTAATGTATTCTTTTTAAAAACTTTTTTAAGCTTATCGACTTTTGATTGAGTGCTTCCAGTAAGTATGAGTTTGTAATTTTTTTTATAATAAAATTCAGCTAAAGCCTTACCTATTCCAGAGGTTGCACCGGTAATGAGCATTACTTTATTAAGTGGCATAAAACTATTTTATCTCATATTTAGATAATTTAAATTAAAACAATATTTTAGTTTAAACACCCCTTTAATAAATTTTAATTACTTTTTCTTATATCTATTAATAGATTTATTAACTTTATCTCTATAAATCAGAGGTAAAATTAAACCAAGTAAAGTAATTGACCAAATAACTATAGATGTCCAGGAACTAAATAAGTATGTAAGATCGCCATCACTAATGGTTTTGATTTTCTTACAGCTTTTTTAAGTTTTGCCCCTGGGGGAATTCATGAAATGGTAGTGATTGCAATTGCCTATAATACAGATCCTATTTTTGTCAGTTATCATCATTTTTTAAGGATATTTGTCATTGTATTTGCACTACCCTTTATCATCAAAAAGTTTAATAATTAAATATGGCAGACATGGTTCCTTCGGTTATTTGTGGCAGTCTCCCCAAACCCCAATGGCTTGCAGAACCTGAAAAAATATGGTCGCCTTGGCTAGTGCCAGAGTCAT
>CAYRCI010000030.1:0-13123 GCA_964422765.1 uncultured Alphaproteobacteria bacterium
TCTTAGGTCTGCATCCATTATGAGGAAGCGGTGTAACATCTTTAATGTTATTAATAATGAAACCAATATTTTGTAGTGCCCTTAGTGCAGATTCTCTTCCGCTACCTGGGCCTTTCATTAAAACGTCTAACTTTCTTAAACCATTGTCATATGCTTTTTTGCCAGCAGCGTCAGTAGCAACTTGTGCAGCATAAGGTGTAGACTTTTTTGATCCCCTGAACCCCATAGCACCGCTGGAAGACCATGAGACAGCGTTTCCGCTAGTATCAGAGATGGTTACGATTGTATTATTAAATGAACTTTTGATGTGAACGACTCCATTTTGTCCATAGACTTTTTTTGATTTTTTTTTATCAGTTGTTTTTTTTTCAGTCTTTGCCATGTTAATTAAAAATTATTTAGTTACTTTCTTCTTACCTGCAATAGCAACCGCTTTGCCTTTCCTTGTTCTTGCATTTGTATGAGTTCTTTGTCCTCTAGTTGGAAGTTGCTTACGATGTCTTAATCCACGATAACAACCTAAATCTTTAAGTCTCTTAATGTTTTGTGAAACTGTTCTTCTAAGGTCACCCTCTACTGTATAATTATCTTCAATAGATTTTCTAATTTTGGCAATATCATCTTCTGAGAAATCTTTAATACGTTTAGTGTGATCTAATCCATTAGAGGATAAAATGTCCATTGCAAATTTTGGACCTATTCCATGTATATAAGTTAACGAAACAATAGCTCGTTTGTTAACTGGTAAATTTACTCCTGCTATTCTTGCCAATTGAGATCTCCCGAAGCAGTGAAATTAATTAAAAAGTTTTTAAAAGTCAATACAAAATACCTTAATTTATTCCAAGTTTTTCAATAATTTTTTGAGTAATTGTCTCAATTTTATCATTTGCTGTTATATTAATAATAGAAGTAAATTTTGTGAGTGTATTTACAATATCTTCATGTGATTTTTTATAGATACTTAATCTTTTATCAAAAACTTTGTCATCAGCCCTGGTTTCCTCTTGAGTTCGTTTAGCGATTCTAAGTTTTAATTCTTCATCATTTACTTCAAAATTAATAATATGTATTTTGACTTTAGAAATAATACCCATAAGTGCCTCAGCTTGGATTGAACTTCTTGGAAATCCATCGATAAGAATATCTTCATTGCCAAGAGACTCTATTTTTTCCCTTAGAACAGAAATAACTGTTTGATCTTCTATTAAATCTCCATTATCCATTTTTTTCTTTATATCCAGCCCTAAAACACTTCCATCGTTAGATTTAGCTTTCAAAAGTGTGCTTACGGTTAGAATATTTAAGTTTGGAAGATAGTTATCTTTTAAAATTTTAGCTTGTGTGCCCTTCCCACATCCGGGAGGGCCAATAAATACTATAACCATTTACTTCTATAAAGTTTGTTTTTACTTAGCATTTTCTCATATTGAGATGAAAATAAATGAGTTTGAATTTGAGAAAAGAAATCCATGGCAACTACGACAACTATAAGAAGGCTAGTACCCCCTAAATAAAAAGGAACTGAAAGCTTAGCAATTAAAAATTCAGGCATTAATGCTATTAGCCCTAGATAAACAGCTCCGACAAATGTTAGTCGATAAATAACATGCTCTAAGTAATCAGCGGTTTGTTCACCGGGTCTGTATCCAAGTACAAAACCTCCGTAATTTCTTAAGTTGTCTGCTTGCTCTTTTGGGTTGAAAACAATGCCTGTATAAAAAAAAGCAAAGAAAACTATAAGTAAAAAGAAAAAAATCATATAGAGCGGTTTTCCATGAGCGAGGTAAAAACCTAAACTTGACAGAAAGCCGTTTCCATCAGAGGAAAAATTTGAGATAGTATTAGGAAACAACAGAAGTGATGAAGCAAAAATCGCAGGTATAACACCAGCAACATTCACTTTGATTGGCAAGTAGGATGATTGACCACCGAACACCTTATTGCCCACTTGTCTCTTTGGATATTGAACCAAAAGCCTCCTTTGTGCCCTTTCGACAAATACGATAATAACTATAAGTATCAATAAAACAAAAATGATAAATAAAATGGCTATTGCAGAAAGTGCCCCTGTTCTTCCAAGTTCAAAAGTATTAAATATAGCGAACGGTAGGTTTGCCACGATACCAGAAAAAATAATAATGGAAATTCCACTACCAAAACCATGTTCTGTAATTTGTTCACCAAGCCACATTAAAAAAACAGTACCCGAAGTCATAGTAATTACAGCTGATAACTGAAAGAAAAACACACTGCCAAGTGTAGGGTCAACCGTATCTGAAAGATTTAAAATACCATTAGAGATTCCATAACTCTGGAATAATGCCAATAGAATTGTTAAATACCTTGTATATTGTTGTAATTTTTTTCTACCATTGGTACCTTGTTCTTTTAAAGCCTTTAAACTATCAAAAGATGATTGCATTAAAGTCATTATGATAGATGCAGAAATGTATGGCATCACACCAAGTGTAAAAACTGACATTCTCATTAAGGCGCCACCTGAAAACATGTCAAAAATACCAAGAATTCCGTTTTGATGTTGAGCAAAAATTTGTTCTAAAACAGCAGAGTTAATCCCAGGGACGGGAACATAAGTTCCAAGGCGATAGACTACGATAGCAAATAAAACAAAACCTAATTTTTTGAATAAACCAGAGCTTTTGATTGCTTCATTATAATCAATATTAGGAACTTTAGTGTTCATAAAATTTTAGTCTAAGCTATTGATCCGCCTAAAGTTTCAATTCTCTTTTTTGCACCTTCGGTAAATTTAAAATCTTTAAATTGAAGTTTTTTGTTAAACTGAAGAGAGTCAATTAATTTAACTGTTTTAGTTTGATCTTTTTTCTTCAAAAAACCTGATTCAATTAAAATCTTCATATCAATAACTGTATCTTCATTAAACTTATTGAAACTTACTAGAGAGATAGCTACAACCTTAGATTTTACTTTTTTTAGAGAATTAAAACCTCTTTTAGGTGTCTTTCGATAGATTGGCATTTGCCCACCTTCAAAATTTCTTACAGCTACACCTGATCTAGATTTTTGACCTTTATGACCTCTTCCTGCTGTTTTACCCAGGCCAGATCCACCACCTTTGCCTTTTCTTTTTCTTTGTGTTTTTCTTTGTTTAATAAGTTCGTTAATCATTTTTAATTTTCTCTTTTGCTTATAACAGTATTGATCTCTAAGTTTCTTCTAGCTGAAACAGTTTTTGGTGTGTTGATCATTTTTAATGCTTTAAGAGTAGATCTAACAATATTGTGTGGGTTTTTTGTACCAATTGCCTTTGAAACAACATCAGAAATGCCCAAGGCTTCGAATATTGCTCTTGATGGGCCACCAGAAATAATACCAGTCCCCTTGGGAGCTGATCTTAAAATAACTGTACTTGAGGAAAATTTAGCTTTGATGTCATGGTGTATTGTCCTACCTTCTCTTAAAGGAACTCTTATCATGGTTTTTCTTGCTTCTTCGGATGCTTTTCTAATAGCTTCTGGTACCTCTTTTGCTTTACCAGATCCAAAACCTACTCTACCTTGACCATCGCCGCTTACTACTAACGCAGCAAAACCAAATCTTCTTCCGCCCTTAACAACTTTTGAAACTCTTCTAACTGAAATTAATTTCTCTATTAAGTCTTTATTAGTACTATTATCTAACATTAAAACGATAATCCCTTTTCTCTAGCTGCGTCAGCTAAAACCTTTAGCCGACCGTGATATTTATATGGGCCTTTATCAAATTTAACTTCTTTAATGCCCTTTTCAATTGCTATTTCAGCAATTTTATGTCCAACAATTTTAGCAATATCGATTTTTTTTTGTCCGTCTGTTTTAGTTATTTTAACAGAGGAAAATGAACAAATAGTCTTATCATTTTCTTCAGTTAATACAGATGCATATATGTGCTTTGAGGATCTAAAAACAAGTAAACGAGGTTTTTTAATCATTTTTAATTTTTTTCTAATTCTTGTTTTTCGTCTATCTGATCTAAGATTGTCTTTAAGCATTATTTCTTCTTACCTTCTTTTCTGTAAATTTTTTCACCTTCGTATCTCACGCCTTTGCCTTTATAAGGTTCGGGTTTGCGATAACTTTTAATTTCAGCAGCAGTTTGGCCAACTAATTGTTTACTAGTTCCCGAAACAGTTACAGATGTGTTTTTCTCAACAGTGATGGAAATACCATCAGGAATTTTAAAGTTAATATCATGGCTATATCCTAAAGATAATACAAGTGTTTTACCGCTTACATTAGCTTTATAACCTGTTCCAACTAATTCTAATTTTTTCTCAAAGCCCTTTGAATTCCCAATGATTTCATTTTTAACATTTGCATATACTGTTCCCAGTAGGGCTTTATTTTCTCCAGTGAACTGTAATAAATTATCTTTTAAATCAATATTAATACCATTGGGGACAAAGGTAGATGATTTACCAAGTTTACCCTCAAAATTAATAGTATTATCAGACAATGATACTTTAACATCACTAGGTATATTTATTGGGTTTCTTGCTAGTCTAGACATATTTAAAAAACGCTTATTAGCACTTCTCCACCAATTTTTTGATTTCTAGCATCTGCGTCAGTCATAACACCCTTAGATGTAGAGAGGATCGTTGTCCCCAGTCCACCGATAGTTTTTGGAATATCGTTAACCTGACTATATACCCTACAACCTTGTTTAGTAATTTTTTCAATTTTGTTTATTAGTGGGGACCCTTTGAAATACTTTAAAGTAATTGATAAGTCTTTTTTCTTGTCACCTATAATTTCAAAATCCTCGATATAGCCTTCTTTTTTTAATACACTACAAACGTTAACATTTAAATTAGAGAAAATAGCCTTAACAGAGACTTTATTTGCTTTTTGACCATTTCTAATTCTTGTAATCATATCTGCCAAAGTATCGCTCATTTTACCAGCTCGCTTTCGTTAAACCAGGGATTTGACCTTTACCAGCCATATCTCTTATTGCTATTCTTGATAAATTAAATTTGCTGTAAACACCCCTAGGTCTTCCAGATAGAAAGCATCGATTTCTATATCTTATTCTAGATGAGTTCCTAGGAAGCGCATCTAATTTAATTTGAAGTTTAATTCTATCTTCAAATTTTAGTTCTTTATTTAAAAGCTGTTTTTTTAAATTTGATCTTTTCAATTTAAAGTTATCAATTAATTCTTGACGATTTTGATTTTTTTGTATTGCGCTTTTTTTTGCCATGGTTAATTATAAAATGGAAAGTTCATTAATTTTAAAAGTTCATATCCTTGTTGATCGTTTGTTGCTGAAGTGACAATAGTGATATCAAAACCGAAAAGATTTTCAACATTTTCAACGCTAATTTCTGGGAAAATTATATGATCCTTAATTCCAATTGTTAAGTTACCCTGCCCATCAAATGATTTCTTTGAAAAACCTCTAAAATCTTTTATTCGAGGCATGGCAATATTTACTAAACGATCATAGAATTCAATCATAATATTCTTTCTTAAAGTAACTGAAAGTCCGACTGGCATTCCTTTTCTAATTTTAAATGTCGCAATAGCTTTTTTTGACATTCTAACAACAGGAGTTTGACCAGTTATTAGTGATAAATCTTTTTTCATTTTTTCTATGGCTTTGTTGTCTTCTTTAATCTTACCAATACCAGCGTTTAGAACAATTTTTGTAATTTTTGGTACTGCTAATTTATGCTGAATATTAAGATTTTTTGCAAGTACATCAGCTACATTAAATATATCTTGAAGTGAGCCGCTCATTAATAATTTTCTCCAGAGGTTTTTAATATTCTAATTTTTTTTCCATCTTCGATTTTAAAACCAATTTTTGATGATTTTTTTGTTTTTGCATCGTAGGCAAGTATATTTGAAATGTGTATTGGCATTTCTTTATTGATAATACCGCCTTTTGACTCCTGTGAAGGTTTTTGGTGTTTCTTTGAAATATTTATTCCAGTAATAACGACTTTATCTAGATCATTTATAACTTTTGAAATTTTACCAATTTTTCCTTTATCTTTACCTGTTTTAACAATGACTTCATCACCTTTTTTATATTTTTTGATCATTATAATACCTCAGGAGCTAAACTTACAATTTTCATCATATTAATTTTTCTTAGCTCTCTTGTAACTGGTCCAAATATTCTTGTTCCTATAGGTTCATTTTGTTTATCTAGTAAAACTGCAGCGTTTGAGTCAAATTTAATAGAAGTACCATCATCTCTTATTAAGGGTTTTTTTGTTCTAACTATAATTGCTCTTTGAACCTCGCCCTTTTTAACTTTAGATCTTGGTATTGCTTCTTTGATGGAAACAATAATAATATCTCCAATTCTTGCGTATCTTCTTTTTGAACCCCCAATAACTTTTATACAACTTATTAACCTTGCACCTGAATTATCCGCTACCTGTAGTTTTGTTTCAGTTTGAATCATATTATTTTATAATCTCCCAAGATTTATTTTTTGACAAAGGTCTAGTTTCTTGAATTTTTACAAAATCTCCTACACTTATTGCATTAGTTTCATCGTGTGCTAGATATTTCTTTGAAACTCTAATTATTTTTTTATAAATAGGATGAGTGGTCTGTCTAGAAACTAAAACTGAAACAGTTTTATCTCCAGATTTTTTAATAACTTTACCACTAAGTGTTCTTTTAGGCACTTTTTGACATCCTCTCTTTGGTAAGTAAAGAAGCAATTTGTTTTTTTAATTTTTTAAATTGAGACGTATCAGTTAATTGTCCACTTTTTTTCATAATACTCAAATTCAAGAGTTCTTTTTTTAACGAATTTAAATTTTTATCAGCCATTTAAAATTGATCCAATGAAACGAAGCTAGTTTTAACAGGAAGTTTAGCTGATGCAAGCTCAAAAGCTTTTTTAGCCAAGTTTTTATCAACGCCATCTATTTCAAACATTATTGTGCCTGGTTTAACTCTACACACCCATCTGTCTACTCCGCCTTTACCTTTACCCATTCTAACTTCAGCGGGTTTAGCTGTAACCGGAACATCTGGAAAAATCTTTATCCAAAGTCGACCAGCTCTTTTTAGATATCTTGTTATAGCTCTTCTTGAAGCCTCTATCTGTCTAGCTGTAACTCTTTCAGCTGATAAGGATTTTAGTCCATAAAAACCAAAAGATAGCTCATGATTTCCTTTGGCATTGCCATGAATTCTTCCTTTATGCTGTTTTCTGTATTTGGTATTTTTGGGTATCAACATTATGAACTAACCTGTTCTTTTTCTTTGCTTGCATTATTTTTTTTACTTTCGCCTTTAAATAACCAGACTTTAATACCAATTATTCCATATGTTGTTAAAGCTCTGGCTGTAGCATAATCTATGTCTGCCCTAAGTGTATGAAGTGGCACACTGCCCTCAGAATATTTTTCTGTTCTAGCAATTTCTGCTCCACCAAGTCTTCCTCCGCAAACAATTTTAACCCCTTTTGCACCGAGCTTAATTGCAGATTGACCAGATTTTTTCATTGCTTTTCTGAATGCAATTCTTTTTTCTAATTGTCTAGCTATTGAGTCAGCAACGAGATTGGCATCAGTTTCTGGTTTTTTTATCTCTTTAATATCGAGTGATATATTTTTTTTTGAGAGCTTGGATAGAGAGTTACGTAGTTTTTCTATATCAGCACCTTTTTTACCTATTAATATTCCGGGTTTTGATGTGTGAATAATAATTTTTAAATTTGAAGCTGCTCGCTCAATATTAATTGAACTAATGCCCGCAACTGAATAATTTTTTTCAATATATAATCTAATGCTGTGGTCTTCTTTAAGAAATTCTGAGTAGTTTTTCTTTTCAAACCATGTTGACTGCCAATATTTATTAATACCAACTCTTAAGGAAGTCGGGTTTACTTTCTGTCCCATTATAACCTCTCCTCTAAAACTACAGTCAATCTAGAAAATGGTTTAATTATTTGAAATGCTCTGCCTTTGCTCATAGGTCTAAATCTTTTCATTCTCAGACTTTTGCCAACGTATGCTTCTTTAACAAATAATTTATCAATGTCTAAATTGTTATTATTTTCTGCATTTGCTACTGCAGAGTTAAGTGTTTTTAAAACTTCTTTGCTAACTCTTTTATTAGAGAATTTAAGGATATTCACTGCTGCGTTAATATCTTTTTTTCTTATATCTTTGATAATTAAATTTAACTTCTGACAGCTAGTTCTAATCATTTTATTAATTGCTTTAACTTCTTTAGCCATTATTTTTTACCTTGAACCGCTTTCTTATCTCCTGAGTGACCTTTAAATACTCGTGTCGGCGAAAATTCACCAAGCTTATGGCCTACCATATCTTCTGTAACATAAACAGGAATAAAATTTTTTCCATTATAGACAGATAGGGTAACACCTACAAAATCTGGAATTATAGTTGATCTACGAGACCATGTTTTAATTGGAGACTTTGAATTTTCATCTTTAGATTTTTTCACTTTTTTATAAAGAGTGATATCAAAGTAAGGTCCTTTCCAAACTGATCTTGCCATTATTTCTTAACCCTTCTTGCTATAATCATGTTAGATGTAAATTTAATTTTTCTAGTTTTCTTACCTTTTGTTTTTAATCCCCATGGAGAAGTTGGGTGTCTTCCACCTGATGTTCTTCCTTCACCACCACCATGTGGGTGATCAACAGGGTTCATAGCAACACCCCTAACAGTGGGTCTTATACCTAAATGTCTTTTGATACCTGCTTTTCCAATCTTTTTATTTTTATTATCTTGGTTTGAAACTACGCCAATTGTAGCCATGCAATCTCCATTTACTAATCTTGTTTCACGTGAAGAGAGCTTAATCATAATATATTTATCTTGTACTCCTAAAACTTGAGCAAAAGCCCCAGCGGATCTACAAAGCTTACCTCCCGCTCCAGGTTTTAATTCAATATTATGAATTGATGTACCAGTTGGAATATTTTTAATTTGGAGTGAATTACCGGATACAATTTCAGTTTTTTTAGAAGAAATAACTTTATCCCCTATTTTTAGATCTGAAGGAGCAAGAATGTATTCTTTTAAATCTTGATAATCGACCAAGGCAATAAAAGCACTCCTATTAGGGTCATATTCAATTCTTTCAACAGTACCGATTTTATCGAAGGTATTTCTTTTAAAATTTATTATTCTATATTTTTTTTTATGTCCACCAGACCTATGTCTGATTGTAATTTTGCCAGTATTATTTCTACCTGAAGAAGGCTGAAGTTCCTCAGTTAGATCTTTTAGTGGCCTACCTCTATATAAAACAGATTTATCAATTTTAACAGTTTTTCTGTAAGAAGGAGTAGTAGGTTTATAAGATATTAATCCCATTATTTTATCTTCGCCCCCATATCAATAGTATTGCCTTCTTTCAGTGTTACTATAATTCTTTTAATTTCAGATCTCGTGCCTCTTTGGCCTTTGAAGACCTTGGGCTTACTTTTAACTTTCAAACTATTTAAGCTTTCAACTTTAACTTTATAAGTATCTTCAACGACTTTTTTTATAGTAGTCTTATTCGCATCATTTCTTACTTCGAAAACATATTTATTAAACTGTGAATTAGAAGTTGATTTTTCCGTTATAACAGGTCTTTTGATTAAATTGATATCCATTTTTAATTGCCTATAAAATTACTAAATAAATCAGTATCCTTTGATAAATATAAATGATCTGCCTTTAATGAGGTATGGATTGAATATCCTTGGTCAGAGCTAAAATAGATATTTTTGTAATTTTTAAATTTTTTTACCAGATCATTTTTTGTTAAATCTTTTAAAACAATTACTATTAATTTGTTAAAATTATTAGATAGTAAATTTTTAATTGATTCCACGGTCAATTTACTTTCATCAAATGAAAATAAAGAGCTATTATTACTTTTTAAGATAAGTGAAGATTTTAAAGCTAATTGACTTACTTTTTTGTTTACCTTAAAAGAAACTGAGTGAAATTTAGGTCCAAAAGCTTTACCACCACCTCTTCTTTGAGGTGACTTTTTATTACCAGCTCTTGCATTACCAGTACCTTTTTGTTTGAAAAGCTTTTTTCCAGAGCCTGAAACTTCAGATCTATCTTTACTGTGATTATTACCCTGTTTGTGCGTATATAATTTATGAATAGAAAGATGAATAGCTTTTTGAGAAATATCAGTATCTTTAATGGATATTTGATCAAACATTATTTATAAACCTTAATTAAGGATTTTCTTTTTCCTGGAACGGCCCCTTTTAAAAAAATTAATTTTTTATCTAAATCAATCATTAAAACTTCTAAATTTTTTGTTGTAGTAACTTTATCTCCTAAGTGTCCTGCCATTTTTTTTCCTTTAAAAACTCGTCCAACTCCCTGATTCTGGCCTGTTGAACCATGTGCGCGGTGAGAAATTGAAACACCATGAGATGCTCTCATTCCACTAAAATGATGACGTTTCATTGCACCAGCAAAACCTTTACCGGTTGATTTAGACTGAACACAAACTTTATCACCTACTTTGAATGAAGGATGGATTTCTGATCCAATAGACAACAGCTCTTCAGATGTATTTAATCTTTGCTCTTTGATAACTTTTTTTGGTTCAATATTTTTCTTATTGAAATCTTTTAACTGAGGTTTATTTAGTTTTTTTGGTTTTAGATATCCTAAGATATTCGCTATATATCCATCTTTATCAATTGTTCTTGTCCCTACGATCGAACAGGTATTGTATTCTAAAACTGTTGCGCAAACTCTAGTGCCGTTATCATTAACAAATGAGGTTTGGCCGATTTTAGTACTTAGTATCATATTATTTTTTTATTTTTATATCTACGTTAACGCCAGATGCTAAGTCTAATTTCATCAAAGCATCAACCGTTTGCGGTGTAGGTTCAATAATGTCCATCATTCTAATATGAGTTCTTATTTCAAACTGCTCTCTACTTTTTTTATCAACATGTGGAGATTTATTAACAGTGACTCTTTCTATTTTTGAAGGCATGGGGATAGGACCAATAACTTTTGCGCCTGTTCGTTTAGCTGTTTGCAATATATCAATAGAACTTTTATCCAAGATATTATGATCAAATGATTTAAGTCTAATTCTAATATTTTGATTAATCATGATTATGCTAATTTAGATTTAATTTCCTCTTCTACATTTGATGGAACAACATCATAATGAGAAAATAACATCGTATAACTTGCTCTACCTTGGCTCATTGAACGTAGATTATTAACATAACCAAACATATTAGCAAGAGGGACTACTGCTGTTACAACTTTTGCATTTCCCCTATCTTCCATTTTCTCAATCTGACCACGTCTTGAGTTTAAATCACCTATTATATCACCCATATATTCTTCTGGGGTCACGGCTTCAACTTTCATCATAGGTTCTAAGAGTTTAGGGCTAGCCTTAGCAACTGCTTCTCTAAAAGCAGCTCTAGCAGCAATTTCAAATGCTAATACTGAAGAGTCTACATCGTGGTATGCACCATCATAAACTTCTGCTTCAAAATCGATCACATTATATCCAGCAATCACACCGTTTTGAGATGCACTTTTAATACCCTTTTCAACACCTGGTATATATTCTTTAGGAATATTTCCGCCAACAACTGTATTTGAAAATTTCATACCTGAGCTTCTTTCAAGTGGTTTGAATTTCATTTTAACTCTAGCAAATTGACCAGCACCACCTGATTGTTTTTTATGCGTGTAATCAACTTCAACAGGTTTAGTAATCGTTTCTCTGTATGCTACTTGTGGCGCACCTACGTCAGCTTCAACTTTAAATTCTCTTTTCATTCGATCAACGATAATTTCTAAATGCAGTTCGCCCATTCCTTTTATAATTGTTTGTCCTGACTCCTCGTCAGTTGCAACTCTAAAACTTGGGTCTTCTTGCGCTAATCTATTTAATGCTTGACCCATTTTTTCATAGTCAGCTTTGGTTTTAGGCTCAACTGCTACTTCAATCACTGGGTCAGGAAATTCCATTTTTTCTAAAATTACTGGTTTTGTAGGTTCACATAATGTATCACCTGTAGTAACATTTTTCATACCAACTAAAGCTACGATATCACCTGCTTTTGCATCTTTAATCTCTTCGCGAGTATTTGCGTGCATTAACAGCATTCTTCCAATTCTTTCTTTTTGGTTTTTTGATGAGTTTAAAATGGTTGAACCAGAGTTTAATTTACCACAGTAGAGTCTTATAAATGTGATCTGACCGACGAAAGGGTCAGATGCTACTTTAAATGCAAGCGCAGCAAATGGCTCTTCTGGTGTGTTAGGAATTTGGATTTTTTCTTCTGAGCCCTCTTTAATACCTTCAACATAACCAATGTCTTTTGGTGAGGGAAGATAATCAACAACTGCGTCTAGAAGTGGTTGCACACCTTTATTTTTAAATGCAGTTCCGCATAAAACAGGAACGAACTTAAAACCAATTGTTCCTTTTCTGATGCATTTTTTAAGAACTTCAACGGAAATTTCCTTACCTTCAAGGTAATCCTCCATAGCTTGATCGTCAGCTTCTACAGCCATTTCAATTAATTGTTCTCTTTTTTTTGTTGCTTCGGCTAACAAATCGTCACTAATTTCAACTATATCAAATTTTGCACCTAAACTATCATCTTGCCATATAATTGATTTAAAATTTACTAAATCAACGACTCCTTTAAACTCAGCTTCCTTGCCAATAGCCATTTGCAGAACTAGAGGGTTAGCCCCTAATCTATCTTTGATAGACTGAACATTCATATCAAAGTTAGCTCC
The DNA here is from genome assembly GCA_964422765.1 of uncultured Alphaproteobacteria bacterium. Taxonomy (GTDB): domain Bacteria; phylum Pseudomonadota; class Alphaproteobacteria; order HIMB59; family HIMB59; genus HIMB59. Next base: position 12,776 of record CAYRCI010000030.1, read on the forward strand.
AAGACGGTCCATTTTATTACAAAAGCATATTCTTGGGACTTTATATCTATCAGCTTGTCTCCAAACAGTTTCTGATTGAGGTTCTACGCCAGCAACACCATCAAAACAAGCCACTGCACCATCCAAAACTCTTAGAGATCTTTCAACTTCAATTGTAAAATCAACGTGTCCAGGTGTATCAATAATATTAATTCTGTGATCATTCCAAAAACAAGTAGTCGCTGCAGAGGTGATAGTTATTCCTCTTTCTTGCTCTTGTTCCATCCAGTCCATTGTTGCAGCTCCATCATGGACCTCTCCAATTTTATGTGACTTACCTGTATAGTATAGAATTCTTTCTGTGGTGGT
>CAYRCI010000031.1:0-12921 GCA_964422765.1 uncultured Alphaproteobacteria bacterium
AAAGCTCCAGCCTTCCAAGCTGGCTACGAGGGTTCGATTCCCTTCACCCGCTCCAAAAACATTAAAAAAATATTTATAAAGAATAAAACAAAGAGGTAACAACTTAAATGGCTAAAGAAAAATTTGACAGATCGAAAGAACACGTCAACATCGGAACTATCGGTCACGTCGACCATGGTAAAACAACTCTAACTGCTGCAATTACAAAAGTATTAGCAGAAAAAGGTGGCGGTACATACACAGCGTATGATCAAATTGATAAAGCTCCTGAAGAAAGAGAAAGAGGAATTACAATTTCAACTGCGCACGTTGAATATTCAACAGATAAAAGACACTACGCACACGTTGATTGCCCAGGACACGCTGACTATGTAAAAAACATGATCACTGGCGCTGCTCAAATGGATGGTGGTATTCTTGTTGTAAACGCAGCTGATGGCCCAATGCCTCAAACACGTGAGCACATTCTTTTAGCAAGACAGGTTGGTGTTCCTGCGCTAGTTGTTTATTTAAATAAAGTTGATCAAGTAGATGATGCAGAATTGATAGATTTGGTTGAAATGGAAATCAGAGAACTTTTATCTAGTTATGATTTTCCTGGTGATGATATTCCAATCGTTAAAGGTTCAGCACTTGCTGCAATTGAAGATAGAGACGAAGCCATCGGTAAAAATTCAATTATTGAACTAATGAATAAAGTTGATGAATATATTCCAGCTCCAAAAAGAGATTTAGATAAACCTTTCCTAATGCCAGTAGAAGACGTGTTTTCAATTTCCGGTAGAGGTACTGTTGTTACTGGCCGTATTGAACAAGGTGTTGTTAAACCCGGTGAGGAAGTTGAAATTTTAGGTTTGAGCGATACACAAAAGACAACTGTAACAGGTGTTGAAATGTTTAGAAAGCTTTTAGACTCAGGTCAAGCAGGCGATAACGTTGGTCTTTTATTGCGTGGTACTAAAAAAGAAGAAGTAGAGCGTGGTCAAGTTTTGGCGAAACCAGGTAGTATCAAACCTCATAAGAAGTTTAAAGCAGAAATTTATGCTCTTAGTAAAGAAGAGGGTGGAAGACACACGCCTTTCTTTGCCAACTATAGACCTCAGTTTTACTTTAGAACTACAGACGTAACTGGTTCAATTAAATTACCAGAAGGAACAGAAATGGTAATGCCAGGCGATAACCTAACTTTAGAAGTAGAACTACTTGCACCGATTGCTATGGATAACAATTTAAGATTTGCTATCCGTGAGGGCGGTAGAACTGTTGGTTCAGGAGTTGTATCAGAGATACTTGATTAATTAAATTCTCTGCAGCATTACTAATTATGAAGGAGTGTAGCTCAATTGGTAGAGCGCCGGTCTCCAAAACCGGAGGTTGCGGGTTCGATGCCTGCCACTCCTGCCAAGAGTAAAAAATTATGAAACTTAACCCCGCAAAATATTTAAGAGAAGTTAGACAAGAAGTAGGCAAAGTTACCTGGCCCACTAAAAAAGAAACTTTTACAACTGCAGGGATTGTTTTATTAGTAATTAGTATTGCTGCAATTATTTTAATGTTGATTGATCAATTTTTCTCTTTTCTAGTAAGAATCGTTTTAGGTTAGATAATGGTAGTTAGTTCAGATACACATAAATGGTATGTAGTTCACTGCCATTCAGGTTACGAAAAAAAAGTTGCTGACGCAATAATCGATGAGGCGACTAAAGCGGGACTAGAAGAACTTGTAAATGAAGTTTCTGTCCCAACTCAAGCGGTGGTAGAGGTAAGAAGAGGTGTGAGAGTAAACTCTGAAAAAAAATTCTTTCCTGGTTATGTATTAGTTAAAATGATTATGAATGATGATACTTGGCATTTAGTACGAGACATTCCAAAAGTTTCTAACTTCTTAGGCACAAAAGATAAGCCCATTGCAATATCTGAAAGAGAAGTTTCTAAACTCTTACAGGATATTACTGAAGGTGTCGACAACCCTAAACCTAAATTTGAGTATGAAGTTGGTGAACAAATTAAGGTATCTGATGGACCTTTTGCATCATTTAGTGGCATAATAGAAGAGGTTGACAGTTCGCGACAAAAGCTTAAAGTGTCCGTCTCAATTTTTGGGAGACCTACTCCTTTAGAATTGGACTATTCTCAGGTGGTAAAAGGCTAAAAAAAACATGGCAAAAGAAATACTCGGTTATATAAAATTACAAATTCCTGCTGGTTCTGCGAATCCAGCTCCTCCTGTTGGACCTGCTCTTGGTCAAAAAGGTTTAAATATTCAAGATTTTTGCAAACAATTTAATGATGCTACTAAAGATTTAGAAAAAGGCGCCCCAATTCCAACTGTTATTACAGCATATAAAGATAGAACATTTGTTTTTGTTACAAAAAAACCACCAGTTACTTTTTATTTAAAAAAAGCAGCTAAAATTAAAAGCGGTTGTCAAACTCCTGGAAGATCTACACTTGGAAAAGTTACTATGGCTCAAATCAAAGAAATAGCTAAAGAAAAATTAGAAGACTTAAACGCCTACGATGTGGAACAAGCTTCTAAAATTATTTTAGGATCTGCAAGGTCAATGGGCATGGAGGTAGTTTAATGAATTTATCTAAAAATAAAAAAAAACAAATTGAAGGAATAGATTTTAATAAATCTTACTCCGTGCTTGATGCGGTTAACATCTTAAAAGAAAAAAAATACTCTAAGTTTGATGAGTCAGTTGAATTATCAATAAATACAGGGATCGACTCCAAACAATCTGATCAAAATGTGCGTGGTAGTTTTGTCCCCCCTCATGGGTTAGGTAAAAAAGTCGAAATCGCAGTATTCGCTCAAGGCAAAGTCGCTGAAGAAGCAAAATCTCTGGGCGTTAAACATGTAGGTGGAGATGATTTAGTTGCTTCTTTACAACAAAAAATTGACGTGGATGTAATTATTGCTACTCCAGATATGATGTCTGTAGTTAGTAAAATTGCTAAAGTATTAGGACCAAAGGGTTTAATGCCTAACCCTAAGACTGGCACAGTTACTAATGATATTAAAGGCACTATAGAAAATATAAATAAAGGCTTAGTCGCTTATAAGAATGACAAAGCTGGAACTATTCATGCAGCCATAGGCAAAATAAGTTTTGAAAATAATAAATTGGCAGAAAATATCACTTCTTTTGTTAATGAAATAAAAAAGATTAAGCCATCTGGAGTTAAAGGTAATTTTGTAAATTCAGTTTACATTTCATCTACTATGGGTGTGGGGCTTAAATTAGAGGTTTAAAAAATGAATAGGGCACAAAAACAAGAATATATCGAAAATCTTGACAAGATGTCAAAAGAGTATTCAGCAATGTTTATTGCTTCATTTACACAAATGTCTGTTAAGGAGATGATACAGTTTAGAACAGAGATACGTAACAACGATGGTGTTACTAAGATTTCTAAAAACAATATTGTTAAAATTTTTGTTGATAAAAGTGATGATAAAAAAGGCCTTAACGAGTTTTTATCTCAACAAAAACTTTTAATTTTTACAAACAATCCCGTTGGAACTGCAAAAGTTTGTAAAAAATTTGAAAAAGATTTAAAAAAACTATCTGCAGAGGTAGCTTTTTTTGATAACCAGCTATATTCAAAAGATGATATAGCAAAGGTTGCAACTTTACCTTCTCTTAACGAATTAAGAGCAAAAATAGTTGGGCTGATTAATGCGCCTGCATCTAAACTTGTCAGAGTACTTCAAAGGCCAGACCAGGACATTATTTCAATTTTAAAAAATAAAAAAGACTAATTAGGGAGAGACTTAAATGACAGATTTAAATAAAATAGTTGATGAATTATCAACTTTAACAGTTATGGAAGCAGCGGAGCTTTCAAAGCTTTTAGAAGAAAAATGGGGAGTTTCAGCAGCAGCACCAGTTGCAGTTGCAGCAGCAGGCGCAGCACCAGCAGCTGAAGCAGCTGAAGTAAAAGATAGTTTTGATGTGGTACTAGCTGCAGCGGGTGACCAGAAAATTAATGTTATTAAGGAAGTAAGGGCAATTACGGGTCTTGGTTTAAAAGAAGCCAAAGACATGGTTGAAGGAGCTCCAAAAACTTTAAAAGAGGGTGTGAAGAAGGAAGAAGCTGAAGCTCTTAAAGCTCAGTTAGAAGCCGCTGGCGCAAAAGTAGAACTTAAGTAATTATATAGTAATTAAATAGGTTCTATAATATATGCCACTTAGCTTTACAGAAAAAAAAAGAATACGTTATTCATTTGGAAAAATCGGTAAAACGATTGATGTTCCAAATTTAGTCGATATTCAAAAGATATCATTTGATAAATTCCTACAATTAGGAAAACCATCTGAGGATCGTTCAAACACTGGCCTACAGGAAGTCTTTAATTCTGTCTTTCCCATTAAAGACTACGCAGGCAAGTCTGAATTACATTATATCGATTATTATTTAGATAACCCTAAATATGATGTTGATGAGTGCAGAAGAAAAGGTCTTACATTTTCAGCTTCCCTCATGGTCACATTTAGACTTATTATATGGGATCTAAATGAGGAAACAGGAGAAAAATCTTTAAGAGATATTAAAGAGCAGGTCGTATATTTAGGAGACCTCCCTTTAATGACCAACAACGGTACATTTGTCGTTAATGGTACCGAAAGAGTTGTAGTTAGCCAACTACATAGATCTCCGGGTGTGTTTTTTGATCACGATGAAGGTAAAACTCATGCAAGTGGTAAAGTTTTATACAATGCTAGAATTATCCCTTACAGGGGTTCTTGGTTAGATTTTGAATTTGACCATAAAGATAACATTTTCTTTAGAATTGATAGAAAAAAGAAGATGATATCTACAACTATTCTTCAAGCCTTACCTTCCAAGGCTTCTGAAAAATATCTAGAAGAATGTCAGCAAAATAAAGTTGAGCCAGATATATATAAAATATCAGGCATGACTTCAGAAGAAATACTTACATACTTTTATGATACGTTTTCATTTAACAAACACAAAGATGGCTGGGTAGTTAACCTTGATTTAGATAAATTTAAATATAAAAACCTTCCTTTTAATTTAGTCAATCCAATTGACAAGGAAATAGTTGCTTATAAGGACGTAAAACTATCTATGAAATTATTAAAAGAGATCAAAGATAAAAAAATAAATAAGTTTTTATTTGAAGAAGAATCTCTGTATGGTTTTTACTTATCAAATGACATTGTTAATCTAGATAATGGTCTAGTTTATGCTGAAGCGGGAACTATTTTAAGTAAAGAATTTTTTGAAAGACTCAGCGAACTATCTATAAACAACTTCTCAGTTATTAATGCTAATCAGGCTACTGGTAATCTTGGTGTTATTAACTCATTAGTTTCGGATAAAAATAACTCAAGAGAAGAAGCATTGTTTGATATTTTTAAAATTTTACGTCCTGGTGAGCCTCCAACGCTAGAAGCAAGTAACTATCTTTTCCAAAATATGTTTTTTAATGAGGATAGATACGATTTATCTGAGGTTGGTAGAGTAAAATTAAACACTTATTTATCTTTGAATAAAGATAATAAAAAACGAGTTTTAAGTAAATCTGACATTCTTGCTGTTGCAAAAAAACTTTTTGATATGAAGACAGATAATGCTGGTAAAGATGATATCGATCACTTAGGTAATCGACGAGTCCGCTCAGTAGGAGAGTTGATTGAAAACCAATACAGAATTGGTCTAGTTAGAATGGAAAGAGCTATTAGAGAAAAGATGGGAACCGTTGATATTGAATCAATCATGCCCCAAGATTTAGTAAATTCTAAACCAATTCAAACTGTTTTGAAGGAATTTACAGGCACTAGTCAATTGAGTCAGTTTATGGATCAAACGAACCCATTAAGTGAGATTACTCATAAAAGAAGAATTTCTGCTTTAGGACCTGGTGGTTTAACAAGAGAAAGAGCTGGTTTTGAAGTTAGAGACGTTCACACAACTCACTATGGAAGAATTTGTCCAATTGAAACACCCGAAGGTTCAAATATTGGTTTGATTAACAGTCTTTCCTCTTATGCTAGAATTAACCAATATGGATTTATAGAAACACCATATAGAAAAATCAGTAAAGGTGTAGTTACGAAAGAAGTCTTGTATCTAAACGCTGATGAAGAGGAAAAATATACAATTGCTCAGGCAAACAGCCCTTTAAATGAAAACGGTAAATTTGCTGAAGATCAAGTTTCATGTAGAAGAAGAGGTGACTTTATTTTCTGCGATCCTTCTGAAATTGATTTCATGGATGTGAATCCTCAACAACTAGTTTCTGTTGCAGCTTCACTAATACCATTTTTAGAAAATGATGATGCTAATAGAGCACTTATGGGTTCTAATATGATGAGACAAGCAGTTCCACTCATCAAAAGTGAAGCGCCATTGGTTGGTACGGGATTTGAATCCAAAGTTGCACGTGATAGCGGGGCAGTGGTTGTAGCTAAAAATAGTGGTTATGTTTATCAAGTTGACTCTTCTAGAATTGTTATCAGGTCTGACTCTAAAACTATAAGTAAAGATAAAAGTGGAGTTGATATTTATAATTTAAAAAAGTTTCAAAGATCTAATCAAAGCACTGCAATTAATCAAAAACCAATTGTTAAAATTGGAGATTACATCCAAAGAGGCGATATTATAGCTGATGGGCCATCAACTGATTTAGGTGAATTAGCACTGGGCAGAAATCTATTAGTGGGTTTTATGCCTTGGAACGGTTATAACTTTGAAGACTCTATTATTATGTCAGAAAGAGTTGTTCATGAAGACAGATTCACCTCTATTCATATTGAGGAGTTCGAGGTTTTATGTAGAGATACTAAACTTGGGCCTGAAGAAATCACCAGAGATATGCCAAATGTAGGGGATGAAAGTATTACTAATTTAGATGAAGCCGGTATTGTCTACATAGGATCAGAAGTAAAACCAGGCGATATACTTGTTGGAAAAGTTTCCCCAAAGGGAGACTCACCTATTACTCCTGAAGAAAAATTATTAAGAGCAATCTTTTCCGAAAAAGCAGCCGATGTTAAAGATACATCCCTAAGACTTCCAACCGGTTATTCAGGTGTTGTGGTTGATGTTCAAGTTTTAGTTAGAAGAGGTGTTGAAAAAGACGAGAGAACTATTGCTATTGAAAGAGTTGAAATTGATCGCCTTGCAAAAGACAGAGACGATGAAAAAAATATTTTAGAAAATAATTACAAACAAAATTTAGTAAGTTTGTTTGCTAATACAATTTCTAATGTTTCTGTAGAAGGAATTTCCAAGGGGTCTAAGATTGAGGCAACTCTTCTAGAAGGTAAAAGTATTGAATTTTTAGAGAAGATAGAAGTTGACGATAAAGTTTCAATGGAAACATTTAATTCTCAAAAGAAAATATTCAATGATGCAGTAATTTTATTAGATAAAAAGTTTCAAAATAAAATAGAAAAAATCCAAAGTGGAGATGACTTGCTTCCTGGTGTATTAAAAGTAGTGAAAGTTTTTGTTGCCGTTAAAAGAAGACTTCAAGCAGGCGATAAGATGGCAGGAAGACATGGAAATAAAGGTGTTATTTCTAAAATTGTACCTATCGAAGATATGCCTTTTCTTGAAGATGGCACACCTGTAGATGTTTTACTGAACCCACTAGGCGTTCCAAGTCGTATGAATATAGGTCAAATATTAGAAACTCACTTAGGTTGGGCTGCTTATGGTATTGGAAGACAAATTTCTAAAAGTCTAGACCTTGCACGTAAAGAAGGTAACGTTAACCAATTAAAGCAATCTCTTGCAAATTTCTATGAACAAAACAAAGACTCCACCTTAGAAATTCAAAAAATGAACGATGATCAACTTGTCGAGCTAGCTGGCAATCTTGAAAAAGGAGTAACATTTGCTACTCCTGTATTTGATGGAACAAACACTGAAGAAATTACAAATTTACTTGATAAAGCTGGTTTTGATAATAGTGGCCAAGTATATTTATACGATGGAAGATCAGGTGAGAGATTTGAAAGAAAAGTTACTGTTGGTTATAAATACATACTGAAACTTCATCATCTTATCGATGATAAAATCCATGCTCGATCAATAGGTCCTTATAGTTTGGTCACTCAACAACCTTTGGGTGGTAAGGCTCAATTTGGTGGACAAAGATTTGGCGAAATGGAAGTTTGGGCTCTTGAGGCTTATGGAGCTTCTAATACGCTTCAAGAAATGTTAACAATCAAATCAGATGACGTCGCTGGAAGAACTAAAGTATATGAAGCTTTGATTAGAGGTGATTATAACTTTGAAAGTGGTATTCCTGAATCGTTTCACGTACTTGTTAAAGAATTAAAATCACTAGGTTTAAATGTCGAATTGATTGAAACAAACCCTACTGAAAGTTTGGAGAACGCATAAATGAAGGACTTAACTAACTTATTTAAAACTAATAATCAGACTATAAACTTTGATCAAATAAAAATATCTGTCTCAAGTCCTGAACAAATTAGGTCATGGTCTTTTGGTGAAATTAAAAAACCTGAAACAATTAATTACAGAACTTTTAAGCCTGAAAGAGAAGGTTTGTTCTGCGCGAGAATTTTTGGACCTACCAAAGACTATGAATGTTTATGTGGTAAGTACAAAAGAATGAAATTTAAAGGCATCACATGTGAGAAATGTGGTGTTGAAGTTACACTATCAAAAGTAAGAAGAGAAAGAATGGCTCACATTGAGCTTGCCTCTCCCGTTGCTCATATATGGTTTTTAAAATCCCTTCCTAGTAGAATAGGACTTGCTTTAGACATTACTCTTAAAAGCCTAGAGAAAGTCTTATACTTTGAAAGTCATATTGTGATTGATCCTTTGATGTCAGGATTAAGTCAAAATCAGCTTTTAACAGATGAGGAGTTAGAAGAAGCTATTGATCAATTTGGAGAAGATACATTTAAGCATGGTATCGGTGCTGAAGCTGTTCATGAAATTCTTTCAAATCTTAATCTCGATGATGAAATTGCTAAATTAATAGAAGAAAGTGAAGCTACCTCATCTGAGACCAAGAAAAAGAAAATTTTAAAAAGAATGAAGGTCATGGAAGGTTTCAAGAAAGCTAAAATTAAACCTGAATGGATGATTCTAAAAGTACTACCAGTAATTCCTCCTGAATTGAGACCTTTGGTGCCTCTAGAGGGCGGCAGATTTGCTACCTCTGATTTAAACGATTTATATAGAAGAGTAATCAATCGAAATAATAGATTAAAAAGATTATTAGATCTTAGAGCTCCTGACATTATCGTAAGAAATGAAAAAAGAATGCTTCAAGAGTCGGTTGATGCTTTATTTGATAACGGTAGAAGAGGCAGAGTTATTACTAGCACCAATAAAAGACCACTTAAATCTTTATCTGAGATGTTAAAAGGTAAGCAGGGAAGATTTAGGCAAAACTTATTAGGTAAAAGAGTTGACTATTCTGGAAGGTCAGTAATTGTTGTTGGCCCAGAATTGATGTTACATCAGTGCGGTCTCCCTAAAAAAATGGCATTAGAGCTATTTAAACCTTTTATATACAACAAATTAGAATCCTATGGTTTTGCCTCAACTCTTAAATCAGCAAGAAAAATGGTTGAAACTGAAAGACCTGAAGTTTGGGATATTTTAGATGAAGTAATTCGTGAACACCCGGTCCTTCTTAACCGAGCACCGACTCTTCACAGGTTAGGTATCCAAGCCTTCGAACCTGTTCTGATTGAAGGTAAAGCAATCCAACTTCACCCATTAGTCTGTACTGCTTTCAATGCCGATTTTGATGGTGATCAAATGGCAGTCCATATACCACTTAGTCTTGAAGCTCAATTAGAGGCTAGAGTATTAATGATGAGTACAAATAATATACTCTCACCGTCCAGTGGAAAACCTATTATTGTTCCGAGTCAAGATATTGTATTAGGTATCTACTATTTATCTCTTATGAATGATAAAGAAGAGGCTAAAAAATATTTTTCTCATGTTGGCGAAGTAGAATTCGCATTGGAGAATAAATCTATCCATTTACACACACCAATTATTTTTAGGACAAAAACTTTTAATAAACAGACAAATACTTATGAACAAAAGAAATTCAAAACTTCTCCGGGTAGAGTAATTTTATACAGAACAGTACCGGAAGACAATAACCTTCCATTTGACTGTGTTAATAAAATTTTAACTAAAAAAGAGATAAGTATTCTCCTTGATAACGTGTACCGTTTTACCGGTCAGAAGGCTACATGTATATTTGTTGATCAAATTATGAATGTGGGATTTAAATACGCTGCTAAAGCAGGTATTTCTTTTGGAAAAGATGATCTAGTTATTCCTGAAGAAAAAAATTCTCTCATTCAGGATACACAAAAACTTGTTACAAGTTTAGAAAATCAATACCAAGAAGGTCTAATAACTGAAAGAGAAAAATATAATAAAGTAGTAGGACTTTGGTCAACATGTACAGACAAAGTAGCTAAAGCAATGATGAAAACAGTTTCATCAAATAAAGATAATCAAATTAACTCTGTCTACATCATGGCTCATTCTGGGGCAAGGGGCTCTGAGGCACAGCTAAAACAACTTGCAGGTATGAGAGGTTTAATGGCTAGACCATCTGGAGAAATCATTGAAAACCCTATCACTTCAAATTTTAAGGAGGGGTTAACTGTTTTAGAATATTTTAACTCTACGCACGGAGCTAGAAAAGGTCTAGCTGATACTGCTTTAAAAACTGCTAGTTCTGGGTATCTAACAAGAAGACTTGTTGACGTTGCGCAAGATTTAACTATTACTCAAAAAGATTGCACTTGTTCAAACGGTCTAAGCGTTGACACAATCTATGAATCAGGTGAGATCTCTGTTCCGTTAAAAGATCGAGTTTTTGGAAGGTATCTTGCTGATGATGTCAAAAATAAATCAGGTCAAGTAATATTCAAAAATGGTGATTATATTTCTCATGATGAAATTGAAACAATTGAGAAAGAAAACATATCTTCTGTGAGAATTAAATCTCCCATAACATGTGGATGTGTAAACGGTATTTGTGCTAAAGCATACGGACGTGATTTAGCAAAAGGAGTACCTGTAAATACCGGTGAAGCAGTAGGTATAATTGCAGCTCAATCAATTGGTGAACCTGGAACGCAGTTAACTATGAGAACATTCCATGTGGGGGGTGTTGCTAGCTCTACTGCAGAAAAATCCAATTTTGAATCACCTAGCGAAGGTAAGGTAAAAATAAAAAATCTAAGATCTGTAACAAATGAAAATGGAAATGAAATTATCATCAATAGAACCACTGAAATTGAAATCTATGATGTTAATAAAACATTGGTTTCAACATTTAGAGCTCCTTACGGTTCAACATTATTGATAAAGGACGGTGTTGAAGTTGCATTAAACCAAATGATATTAGAATGGGATCCATACACAGTTCCTATTATAGCCGAGGAATCCGGGACCCTTGACTTTAAAGACCTTGTAGAGGGAGTTTCGTTTATAGAAAGATTTGATGAAACAACAGGTATATCTTCTAAGGTAATTATCGATTGGAAAAGCTTCCAAGGCAAGCAAGACCTAAAACCACAGTTGCTCATTAATGATAAAAATGGGGATTTAGTTAAATCTAAAAACTCTAAGAATTCTTCATCTTACGATCTCAGTGTTGGAATAGTTTTGAATATTGAAAAAGGCAAAGATGTCAAAGCTGGTGATGTGATCGCAAGAATACCAAGGGCATCTTCTAAAACAAAAGATATTACCGGAGGACTTCCAAGAGTTGCTGATATTTTCGAATCAAGAAAACCAAAAAATCCAGCTGTTTTAGCTGAAATAAGTGGAACTATTGAATTTGGAAAAGATATCAAAAGTAAAAGGAGAATTATTATCAATCCTGAATCAGGCGATCCAGTTGAATATCTAATTCCAAAGGGAACTTATATTTACTTTAACGAAGGAGATAAAGTTAACAAGGGAGATATGATTGTAGATGGCACTCCAGCGCCTGGCGATATACTAACAATTTTAGGTATTGAGGCACTTGCGAACTATATGGTAAGAGAGGTTCAAAAAGTTTATAGATTACAAGGTGTTTTAATTGATGATAAACACATCGAATGTATTACTCGCCAAATGCTTCAAAAAGTTGAAGTTATAGAAGCAGGAGATAGTGAGTTCTTAGTCGGTGATGTCGTTGATAGAATTGATGTAATCAAAAAAAATACATCTTTAAAAGAAGAAGGTAAAAAAGAAGTTGAATATAAAATGATGATCTTAGGAATAACCAAAGCTAGCTTACAGACTAACTCGTTTATCTCAGCTGCATCATTCCAAGAAACAACTAGAGTGCTTACCGAGGCTGCTATCAATGGAAAAGTTGATAATTTAATTGGCTTAAAAGAGAATGTAATAGTTGGTAAATTAATTCCTGCCGGAACTGGTAACGTTATCAGAGCTTTACGAAAAGAGGCGAAAATCCGCGACAATTCACTACTAAAACAACTAGAAAATTCCAAATAAATGTTGACTAATACTAATACTATAAATATATTCTGCGAACTATGCCGACCATAAACCAATTAGTTCGCAATTCTAGGGAGAAAGTTTCTAAAAGAAATAAAGTACCTGCTCTAAAAGCTTGTCCACAAAAACGTGGTGTTTGCCTTAGGGTATATACAACTACCCCAAAAAAACCTAACTCTGCTCTAAGAAAAGTTGCCAGAGTGAAGTTAACCAATGGTCAAGAAGTAACAGCATATATCCCAGGAGAAGGTCATAATTTACAAGAGCACTCAGTAGTTTTAATAAGAGGCGGTAGAGTTAAGGATCTTCCTGGTGTTAGATACCATATAATAAGAGGAACATTAGATACACAAGGACTTGAAAAGAGACGCCAGCGAAGATCGAAGTATGGCGCGAAAAGACCTAAGA
>CAYRCI010000032.1:0-9577 GCA_964422765.1 uncultured Alphaproteobacteria bacterium
TCTCCTTCAATTGATAAAATTGCCAATGGTGTATTGACAGGAATATTTTCCGACCCCTCTGAAATTAATATTTTACTTAATTGCCCATCTTCAGGAGCTTCTAGCTCCATGGTTGCTTTGTCTGTCTCAATTTCAGCTAGAATGTCTCCGGAGGAAACAGTCTGACCTTCTTTCACAATCCATTTAACTAAATTACCAGTTTCCATAGTAGGTGATAGAGCAGGAAGTAAAATTTTCATATATAAACCTCAGTAAATAATTCTTTTAATTCTGGAAGAGGAGATTCTAATGCAAATTTTTCAATTTCCTTGATGTCTTTTTTTATTTTTGACTCCAAGTCTGATAATTTTTTTTCATCAATCTTAAACTCATTAACCAATGAGAACTTCATAGTAATCAATGGATCATTTTCCTTCATTTCAGATACTTCATCTTTAGATCTATACTGACCTGGGTCTGACATTGAATGCCCTCTAAAACGGTATGTGTCCATTTCAATCACGTAAGGTTTTTTATTCTCATAAATATAATCTCTCGCTCTTATTGCGGCATTACTAACTTCAAAAAAGTTCATTCCATCAACTTTTTCTCCCTTAATTCCAAAAGTTCCAGCTCGATCATATAAATCATTTCCAGCAGCAGAACGGTTTACAGCTGTCCCCATAGCATATTTATTATTTTCAATAATAAATAAAACGGGCAATTCCCATAAAGAGGCTAAATTAAAAGATTCAAAAACTTGTCCATTACTCATTGCTCCATCACCAACATAAACCCTACTTATATTACCATTTTCTCTATACTTATGAGCAAAGCCTAAACCAACTCCAATAGGAACTTGAGCACCAACTATTCCATGACCTCCATAAAAACGATTTTCTTTGGAGAACATATGCATAGATCCCCCTTTTCCTTTTGAAATTCCTGTTGATCGGCCAGTAAGTTCAGCCATAACTTTTTTTGGATCCACCCCTCGGGCGATTATATGTCCATGATCACGATAGGAAGTTACTGCTGTATCCTCAGATTTAATCGAAGATAAGATACCGACAACTACTGCTTCTTGACCAATATATAAATGAAGGAAACCTCCGATTTTTCCAGAACCGTAAAGTTGAGCTGCTTTTTCTTCAAATTTTCTTATCATGAACATTTTTTCGTAAAAATAAATTAGTTCATCATTAGTAAATGTATTACTTATTTTTTTTCCCATTAGTCTAACTTTATAATTAATTCGCCTTCTACTGGATTAGGGTTATATTGTTTTGATATTTCATCAATATAGTCATCTTTATTTGTATAAAACGAGTTTAAATCAATGTTTAAATCTAACATATCCTGATCTAAATGTTGAATCATATCGGTATATAATTTCTCTTCAAATAAATAGATTAAATAATTACCAATATTAAATTTACCGTAAATAGTATGGTAAAGAAGGTAAATTATAACAAAAATAAAAAAAATATTTATTAAACTATTTGCTTTTAAATATTTCATTTAAACTACCCGCATATCCTTTAATTGAATCATTCTCGGATATTCTAAGTAGCTGATTATATTTTGCAACACGATCTGATCGAGCTAAAGAGCCAGTTTTAATTAGTGGGCAAGCGGATGCTACAGCAAGATCAGAAATAAAGGAATCTTCTGTTTCCCCTGATCGGTGAGACATAATTGATGCAAAATTATTATCGGTAGCAAGTTTTATTGCATGTAAAGTTTCAGTGACTGTACCTATTTGATTAAGTTTAATTAAAATACTATTCGCTTGTTTTTGCTCTATACCGGTTTGTAATTTTTTAATATTTGTTACAAATAAATCATCTCCAACTAATTTAATTTTATTTCCGAGCTTAGAAGTAATTGCCGTCCAACCATCATAATCTTCTTCATTCAATGCATCCTCGATAGAGAATATTGGATAGTTTTTACAAATATTTTCATAAACATTGATCATTTCATTAGTATTATAAGAATTTCCTTCGAAATTGTATTTGCCATTAGAATAAAACTCACTCGATGCTGCATCTAATGAAATTTTAAAGTGATCATTTAATTTATAACCCGCTGATACAATGGAATTACATATTAAATCTAAAACATCCAAATGAGATTTTAAATTAGGAGCAAACCCACCCTCATCACCTAAGTTCGTATTTAGATTTCTGCTCTTAAGTTCTTTTTTTATATTTGAGATTACTCCATGAGTAGCAGAAAGAGCTTCTGTTAGTGAATTGAACCCAATTGGAAGTATCATGAATTCTTGAAAATCAACATCGTTATCTGCGTGTTGCCCTCCATTAATAACATTAAGCATAGGAACAGGAATAGTTAACCTATCAGTGCCTTGTGAGAGAAATACAGCACCATAGCTCTTGTAAGACCAAGCTTTATAATAAGCTAGACTAAGTGATAAAATAGAATTGGCTCCAAATTTAGACTTGTTTTCAGTTCCATCTAGAGAAATTAAATAGTTATCAAAATCAGAATAGTTTGAAAAACTTTTATTTAAAATATTTGGTTTAATTTGTTCATTAACATTTGAAACTGCTTTTAAAACACCCTTCCCGCTCATTCTGGCCTTATCACCATCTCTAAGCTCTAAGGCTTCAAATTTTCCTGTAGAAGCACCAGAAGGCACCATACCTCTAAATGGGTAAGTAATACCCTCAAACATCATTTCACATTCAACAGTTGGGTTTCCCCTACTATCAAAAATTTCTCTTGCATGTATTTTTGTAATTTTCATTTTATTTAGCCGCCTTATTTATTTTATTGATTGAATTTAAGAGAATAGGCATCTTATTAAGATAAACCATATTGGGTCCGTCACTTAATGCCCTCTCAGGATTTGGATGTGTTTCAATGAAAAAGCCCGCTATTCTTAATGCAGCTGCAGCTTTAGATAAAGGAAAAACATACTCCCTTGCACCGCCACTTTTTGAACCCATTCCTCCAGGTATCTGAACACTATGAGTAGAGTCAAAAATGACAGGATAGTTAAAACTTTTCATTAGATGAATTCCTTTAAAATCATTTACTAAATAGTTATAACCAAACGAATTACCTCTTTCGGTAATAAGAATTTTTTTATTATTTTCATTTTCAATTTTGTTAATAATGTTTTTAACCTCATGGTGAGATAAAAATTGACCTTTTTTGACATTTACTATTTTTTTTGTTTGAGCGGCAGCTTTGATTAAATCAGTTTGTCTACATAAAAAAGCAGGAATTTGAATGATATCTAAAACATCCGCTAACTTATCAACCTGATATGTTTCATGGACATCGGATGTTATAGGAATATTTAAATCTTGTTTTAAATTCCTCATTATATTTAATGATTTGTCTAAATTAACTTTATTTCTTGTTGTGTTATCTGAACTTCTATTAGCTTTATCAAAACTACATTTAAAAATAAGATTAAATTTTTCTTTTTTAGAATATTGAATTAGCTTATTAGCAATATTATAAACTAATTTTTCACTTTCTAATAAACAAGGGCCAGCAATTAAAGTAAGTTTATCTGTGTCATTCTTTATAAGAAAATTACTGAGATTTACTTTATTAACCATTTTTATATATCAAACTATTTTTTATAAATGATAAAAAGATTGGGTGGGGTTTAAAAGGTTTAGACTTTAACTCGGGATGAAACTGAACGCCAAAAAACCATTTATGATTAGATATTTCAATAATTTCTAAAAGTTTTTTATCTTTTGAAAAACCTGAAAAGGATAAACCTTTTTTCTCTAATAAATTTCGATATTTTGGGTTTACTTCATATCGATGCCTGTGTCGTTCATGTATTAATTTCTTTTTATAAATTTTAGAAGCTAAGGATTTAGGCTTTATATAACAAGGGTAAGATCCCAAACGCATAGATGCCCCTAAATCATTATCTTTTGAACGTTTAACTAACTGATTTTTTTGATTCCACTCAGTCATTAGAGAAATGATATTGAATTTATATTTACCAAACTCTGAACTTCCACAGTTTTTAATTTTTAATACATTTTTTGCATATTCTAAGATAGATAGTTGCATCCCAAGACATATTCCTAAAAAGGGAATTTGTTTTTCACGGGCAAATTTGATTGCTTCTAACTTTCCAGGGATTCCTCTATTCCCAAACCCTCCAGGTATTAATATTCCATTAGCATTTTTTAATAGTTCTGAAACATTTGATCTATTGATAGTTTCAGAGTCTAGCCATTTAATCTTGACATTTGCTTTATTATGAACACCTGCATGATAAATAGCTTCATAAAGAGATTTATAGCTATCTTTAAGATGGACATATTTACCTATGATAAATATATTTAGATCTTCTTTAGCTCTACTTTCAAGTATTTCAAAATTCGTCCATTGAGTTAAATTCTTTTTTTTACTTACCTTTATATTTAATTTTTTAATAACTAAATCATCTAGTTTAGACTTGGAAAGCAAACTGGGAACTTGATAAATACTTTCAACGTCATATGAAGGAATTACTGCATTTGAAGGAACATTACAGAAAAGACTTATTTTTTGAATCTCTTCAGATTTAATTTTGATATTACTTCTACAAACAATTATATCGGGCTGTATTCCAGAATTTAATAACTCTTTTACAGAGTGCTGAGTCGGTTTTGTCTTAACTTCGCCTGAGGTTGCGATATATGGCAATAAAGTTAAATGAATTAAGAGTGTTTCAAATTGCTTTTCATTTTTAAATTGTCTTATGGCCTCTAGAAAAGGTAGACTTTCAATATCACCAACTGTACCACCAATTTCACATATTACTATGTCATCTTTTTTGGTAGATTTTTTAATTGCATTTTTAATTTCTTCAGTGACATGAGGAATTACTTGTACAGTTGAACCCAAGTATTCGCCTTTGCGCTCTTTTGATATTATCGTTGAATAAATTTTACCAGAGGATATGGAATCATCTTTGGAGCAAGTTATATCTGTGAATCTTTCATAGTGTCCTAAGTCAAGATCAGTTTCATAACCATCATCGGTTACAAAAACTTCTCCGTGTTGATAGGGACTCATAGTCCCGGGGTCAACATTAAGATACGGATCTAATTTTCGAATTCTTAGCTTTACTCCTCTTGATCTTAAAAGAGAGGCTAACGATGCGGTGACTATTCCCTTACCTAGTGATGAAACAACACCTCCGGTAACGAATATTAGTTTCACTGGTTTGGTACTTCGGGAATTTGTTCCTCTAATTTTTCATCTATCATTATATTTTCTTGAATGCTCTCAAGATTGGAGGAAGATGAATATTGTTTTGTGATTATTGCGCCCATAAATAAACACCAAAATAAAAAACCAAACCCCAAGGCGTAAGTAATTTTAGTCATGCCGCCCATAGTTGATTTGTTTGATGTCATACCACCAGTCAATGATGTCTGTGTTCCTAAACCTAAGCTGCCTCCTTCAGTTTTTTGAAAAAGGATTATTAGAATTAAAATAAGACCAATAATTCCACTAACTATTAAAAAAATATTAATCATTTTCTCTACTTAAAAAATTTTATAAATGACGCTTTGATTGATGCAGAACCAACTAAAACACCATCTACACTTGGTAAATTTAAGATATCTTTTATATTGTCTAAATTTACGGAACCACCATATAAAATATTAATTTTTTTAAAAGAATATTTTTTTAAAATATTCATCAAAAACGAACAAATTTCGTTTATTTCTGACATTTGTGGTGTTAGACCCGTGCCGATTGACCAAATTGGCTCATAGGCCAGTATTACTTCTTGGTATTTATTTTTTTTTGAAAATATTGTTGAAATTTGGTTATTCAAAAAATCTTTGGTTTTTTTTGATTTATATATGTTTAGCGTTTCACCTATGCAAACAATGGGTGTTATTTGGTGATCCATACACTGATTTAATTTAGCTGCAACGAGTTGGTCTGTTTCGAGTAAGTTAGACCTTACCTCAGAATGACCTAATAAAGAAAATTTAATTTTTAAATCTTTTATTAAAGATATGTCAATTGATCCAGTGTTAGCCCCTCTACCAAAAATATCGATATTTTGAGTAGATAAATTAGATTTGGGAAAGCGCGATTTTATCAGAGAGGTAAATAAGATATTTGGACTATAAATAAATTTATATTTTTTAGTATTGGGTAATTTATTTACTAAGTTAGATAGTTTTAAGGTTTCAGGTAAATTTAAATATGATTTCCAATTAAAAATTATATATTTCATAGTATTTTACTGATATCACAATATGAAATAATTAATAGATGAAAAAAATTATAGTTATCTTATTTAGTGCCGCACTTGGAGTAAGCTTTCTATTTATAGGTTTTGGATCATATCTAGGTCAAAGTTATGTCTTGAAAGTTGGCAAAAATAAAATTTCAGAAAGTGAATTTTTAAGAGAGCTAGATTCATATAAGTTAAAAAATGAATTAAATAATCTATCGGATCAAGAAGAGATCTATCACAGAATTCAGTTTATAAATCAATATATCAATGATTTGCTATTTACTAGTTACCTGGCAGATAAAACATTCATTAATGATAATTCAAAAAAAATTATTTTAAAAAAATCACTTAATAATGATGAAATGTTTAGAAATTTAGATGAAAGCACTCTTCAAAATTATTTGAAAGAAATATCGAAGGGTATTGATAAAGACTTATTCAATAATTCTTTAGAACCAATTAACTTAGTTAATTTTTCGATTAAAGAGGATTTACTCAAAACTAAACAAATCAATATCTATGAAATATTAGATACTGATTCAGCAATTAATTATGATTTAGAGAGTGAATTTTTTGAAAATTACCAAGCCTATCAAGTAGATATTGAACAGTATGACTTACTTAAATATATCAATGAAAATATTATTAATGAGGAATTAGCTCTAGATTACTATAATGAAAATAGCGAAAAATATTCCATTGAGAAAAAATATTCGTATGAACAGATTATTTCTAATGAATTATCAGACAAGCCATTTGATGAAATTAAAAATTTAGATAGTATTCAATTTAAAGATTTTGATCAAATAAAGGAAAGTATTATTATCCCCAATATAAAAAATGAACTAGCACAACTAGAAATAGGTAAAACAAGCAAACCTATCCAAATTGCTGATAAATATTTTTACTTAAAATTAATTAATACCACTGATCCAAGTCAAAAAACATTTACAGAAGTTTATGATGAAATTAAAGATGAACTTACTAAGGCTGAAATTGATTCAATCACAGATGTAGATAATCTTAATAATATTCAAAATTATCAAACAAAATTAACTTTTTATTCAAATAGTTTTAATTTTTTAAAATTTATACCAGTTGATTATCATTTTCTAGATTTTAACTCTATTGAAGGTCTGGTAAAAAATAATAATTTTTTATATAAATTTTCTGTTTCAGAACTCAGCCCTACAAACATAAATCAAGATGAAAAAAATAATTTCTTAACAGTTTTTACTCAATTTAAAAATCAACAAGTTAAGGAATATACAGAAAAAGATTTAAAACAAATTGGTACTGTAAATATTAATTATTTTACTGACTCCCTATCTATCAAAAATATTTTTTTAGAAAAGGAAAATTTAGAAAAAGCAATTTCTATTAAGAAAGATCAGTTAGTTAAAATAATTTTACCTAATGAGGTTCTTTACCTAAAGTTAAATTCTATTAGTCAACTAGATGATCAAAATATTAAACAAAATATAATAAATTTAATATATTCAAAAATTATAGATCAATTAAGAGCAGAAACAGAAATCGAAGTTAATAATCAGTTATTATTAAAACAGTGATACATGAATATTTATGGAAAAAAAGTATTCTTAGATACTGAAAATACTGTAACTATTTATCAAAAATTATCATCCATTTTTAAAGATATATCCATACTTGAATCAGTAATTGGAGGAGATAACAAAGGAAGATACTCGATTATTTTCTTTAACAATTATGAAAATATTAAAATTTTTACCAATAGTGCCATCATTAATAATAAAAAAATTGAAATTAAATCACCAGTTAAATTTATTAAACAAATATACACAAAACAAAAAATATCAATTAAATATAAAGAAAAAATCCCACTTCCTATCTTAGTGGGTAATTTAACATTTGATTTATGCAAATTCACTTTACCAAAACTTAAATACCATATCGAAAAAAATGAAATTAACATACCATTGGCGCATTTTGTAAAACCACAAAATCTAATTATTATAGATAATATTTTAAACGAAACTCATTTAATAGAAGTTTCAAAATCAAAAAAAATAGCTAATACATCTTTAAAAAAAATTGAAAATTTTTTACTTAACAAAGTCATCAAAGACAAAAATAATATAAAAAAACTACCTGGAAAATTTAAATCACACACAAACAAATTAGAATATATAAATAAAGTTAATCAAATAAAAAAAGAAATAGTAAAAGGTGAAATATTTCAGGCAGTATTATCTCAGAGATTTTCTGCACCTTATACAATCCACCCCTTTCAATTTTATCGATCGCTTCGTTCAATCAACCCTTCTCCTTATTTAGTATTTTTCAATTTAAATGATTATCAAATTTTATGCTCTAGCCCTGAAACTATGATTAACATTAAAAACAATAAGATAACACTAAGACCTATAGCAGGTACTAGAAAAAGAGGTAAAAACGCCCAAGAAGATGAGGAATTAAAAAAAGATTTACTTAGTGACAAAAAGGAATTAGCTGAACATTTAATGTTAGTTGATTTAGGTAGAAATGACGTCGGTCAAATTGCTAAAACTAATTCTGTCCAGGTAACTGAAAAAAATATCGTTGAATATTACTCTCATGTTATGCACATAGTTAGTAATGTCGTAGGGGAATTAAAAACTAAATTATCACCAATTGATGTGTTATATGCTGGCCTTCCTGCTGGTACTGTTTCAGGTGCTCCGAAAATAAGAGCATTAGAAATATTAGAGGAACTTGAGAACATCAATAGGGAATTTTATTCAGGTGCTGTATGCTATTTAGATGCTAAT
This sequence comes from uncultured Alphaproteobacteria bacterium, assembly GCA_964422765.1. Lineage (GTDB taxonomy): Bacteria > Pseudomonadota > Alphaproteobacteria > HIMB59 > HIMB59 > HIMB59. The sequence continues at coordinate 9,019 of CAYRCI010000032.1, forward strand.
GGAGATATGGACAGTTGTATCAACCTTAGAACGGTTTTGATTAAAAATAGGACTATCTATGCGCAAAGCGGTGCTGGAATTGTTTATGACAGTATACCAGAAAAAGAACATCTCGAGTGTATTAATAAGGCAAATGCACTCTTTGCAGCCTATAAACTCGCTCATAAAATATGATAGCTCTTATTGATAACTACGATAGTTTTACTTTCAACCTCTATCACTACATAGCAAAAAGAGAAAAAGTAAAAGTTATTAAAAATGATCAAATATTTAAAAATATAAATTTAATTATTAATAGCAAAGCTATAGTTATATCACCAGGTCCTAGTAATCCATTTAATGCTGGAGAGTGTTTAGAATTAGTAAATAAAATCTACTCATTTATTCCCATATTAGGAGTCTGTTTAGGTCATCAAATTCTCGGAGTATACTTTGGATCAAAATTAAACACTTTAAAGAAACCTTACCACGGAAAAATCTCAAATATTAAAAGGGATAATAAATGTAAATTATTTAAAAATATTCCATCTAACTTCAAGGCTACTCGATATCACTCACT
>CAYRCI010000032.1:9677-11109 GCA_964422765.1 uncultured Alphaproteobacteria bacterium
AATATTGAAATATTAACCAATCTAAGAAATTTTATATTTGAAAATTCTAACAAAATTACAAGTGACGGTAATTGTCTCGATACATGTGGAACTGGTGGAGATGGCTTAAAAACATTGAATATATCAACATCTGTTGCTTTTTTATTAGCATCAGTAGGTATTCCCATTGCAAAACACGGAAATAGAGCAGCAAGTTCAGCAAGTGGGTCGACTGATATAATTAATGAACTAAAAATTATTTGCTCGAATAATGCAAAAATTAATCTTCAACAATTAAAGAAAAATAATTTTACATATTTAAATGCACCTTTGTTCTACCCTAATTTGGGACTTGTTGCAGAAGTTAGAAAACTTATTGGTAAAAAAAATATATTTAATTTTATGGGGCCTACATTAAACCCAATGAATGCAAAATATCAATTACTGGGAACAACAGATGAGTTTTCATGCGGGGTAATAGCAAATATTTTAATGAAAATAAAACTTAAAGATTTTAATGTTTTTTATTCAAAAGATGGCCTTGATGAAATCAGTATATTTGCACCAACTGTTTTTTATAGCAAAAAAAATAACCGTTTAATTAAAAAAGAAATACATCATAATTCTTTTGATAAATTCCTGTGTCATAAACCAAATTTCAAGCAAATCATAGGCAAAGATCCAAAATATAATACTACTAGACTCTTAGAGCTTTTTAATGGAAAAAAAGATAGCTATAGAGATATGGTTGTTATTAATGCAATATACGGAATGCTTACATATAATAAAAAATTAAAATTTGAAGAATGTTATGAAACCTTAACTAACGCTCTTGATAAAGGAATAGCTTATTCACATTTAATAAAACTTCAATTAAAATGAATATTTTAGATAAGATAGTTTTAGAAAAAAAAAATCATAATTTTTATTTAAAACAAAAAAAATTTAAATTTGCTATAAAGAAAAAATCAAATTTTATTAATGAAATAAAAAAAACTATTAACATTGGAAATAATGCATTAATTGCAGAATTTAAAAGGTTTAGCCCTAGTGTTAAAAAATTTAGAAAGGTTAAAAATATATATGATGTCATTAGTTCGTATGATAAATCCAATTGTTGTTGTATTTCAATACTAACCGATCATAATTTTGGTGGTAGTCTAAACGACCTAATAGTAGCTAAAAAAATGACTAATAAGCCGTTAATAAGAAAAGATTTTATTATTGATAAAACACAAGTATTAGAGTCTAAATTATATGGCGCAGATGCTATATTATTAATTGCAAAAATTTTAACAAAAAAAAAATTAAAAGACTTATTTAACTATAGTAAAAAATTGAATTTAGATGTTCTTATTGAAGTAGAAAGTGAATTTGAGTTGAAAAAATTAAAAGGCATTAATCCTGACCTAGTTGGAATAAATAATAGAAATTTAAGAGAACAAAAAATAGA
>CAYRCI010000032.1:11209-12737 GCA_964422765.1 uncultured Alphaproteobacteria bacterium
ATATTAGCTGCAAAAAATACTTCTAATTCAATACCTCTAACGCATAACATACCGATTGACTACATAAATTTAAGTTTTAATCTTGAAAATGATCAATTTATTGAAATTAAAAGTATAATAAAATCAAATTATACAACTGGATTAGAGATAGAAGCTTTAAGTGCAGTATCAACTGCTGCATTAACAATATTTGATATGCTTAAATCTTATAAACAAAAAATATTTATTCAATCTATTGAAATTACAAAAAAAAGAGGCGGTAAAAATAACATTGGATGATATTTTTCAAGTCATAAAAAAAATTTCAAAAAATCTTCCCAAAAAAGATTTCACTACAATTCCTATTAACAAATTAAACACAAACCATTTTATTAACTCAATAGAAAAAATAAAAGTTAATATACCTCCCTATAATCAATCATCTATGGATGGATATGGTGTAATTAATAAATCTATAAAATATGAAAATATAGGTTCCACCTCATTAAATAGGTATATTAATTATAAAATAAAAAAAAACCAATGTATCGAAGTTAAAACTGGTTCTTTAATACCCAATAACATTAATTATATAATTCCGTTAGAATATGTATTTAAACATAAAAATGAAATTCACTGTATTAATTATAAATTTAAAGAAAAATATATACGACAAAAAGGTCATATCTTTAAAAGAAATACTTCAATTTTAAGAAAAAATTCTTTTTTAAATATCAAAGATTTATCAGCTATTAAAAGTTTAAAAAATTTAAAAGCAAAAATACAAAAGCCCTTAAGTTTTAGTATTATTTCAACAGGGAGTGAATTTACAAAAGATCATTTTATTAAACCCACTAATGGTGAATATTTAAAAAATTTTTTATTAAAAAATAATCAAAGAATAGATAACTGTATACATATAAAAGATGATCATAAATTACTTAATAAGTATTTAAATAAATTTAAATCTAATATTATTATAGTAATTGGAGGTACTGGAAAAAGTAGAGATGATATAAAGTTTGATGATAAAAATTTAATAATAAACGGTATAAATTTAAAACCAGGAAGGCCTTTTAAATACTTCTATAGAAATAATACTAATTATTTATTCTTTCCTGGTAACCCATGCTCATCATTTGTCTTAACAAATATTTTAATTAAAGAGTTAATAAAATTATTTTATGAAAAAAAAACAAAAGAAATTGAAGAGATAAATATTTCTAAACTAGATTATAATTTTAGAAATTTAAAAAGAAAAACTTTTTTATTTGCCTTAAAATTTAAAGAAAATTTTAAAATATTTAAAAATCAGGAGAGTTCTAATTTAGCCAATATTTTAAATGCAAATTATCTATTATACTTTAATCAAACAAATACAGTTCGGGCATTCAATTTAAATGACTAAAAATGCAAAAAAACTTCTTGATTTTATCAATTCATATATAAAAAAAAACTCTATACCTCCTTCATTTGATGAAATGAAAAACCATATGAAGTTAAAATCAAAATCATCTATTTTTCAATATTTACAATCATTAGAAGAAGA
>CAYRCI010000033.1:0-12495 GCA_964422765.1 uncultured Alphaproteobacteria bacterium
GGAAAGTTTCCAAAAAGATCAGAAGACCTTGGTCCAATTTTAAAAAAGCATCAATTGTATTTATGTTCAGGTTGGTATTCTGGCACGGTGTTAGACAATGAAGTTGAAAAAGAGAAAGACCAAGCACTTGAGCAGCTAACCTTATTTAAAGATTTAAATGCCCCTTGTATGGTTTATGGGGAAACAGCTGGAACAATTCAAAATATAAAAAATGCCCCACTTAATACAAAAAGAAAAATTCACCCTGAAGATTTCAAAGCTTACGGAAAAAAATTAACGGAATTTGCAGAATTTTGTGCTGATTTTGGAATGCCAATTTCCTTTCATCACCATATGGGCACAGCCATAGAAACCGAAGAAGAATTAGATGCTCTCATGAACAATACTGGTGAAGCAGTAAATTTACTTTTTGATACAGGTCACATGACATTCGCTGGAGGAAATTCAATTAACGTAATTAAGAAATACGCAAAAAGAATAACTCATTTTCATGCAAAAGATATTCGAGCAGAAGTAGTTAATAATTTAGATAGGTCAAAAGAAAGCTTTTTAGATGCAGTGTTAAAGGGAGCTTTTACAGTTCCTGGCGACGGCAGTATTGATTTTAAGGAAGTTGTAAAAACATTAGCAGAAAATCATTATGAAGGTTGGTTTGTAGTTGAGGCGGAGCAAGATCCAGCGAAGGCAAATCCACTTAAGTATGCAAGAATTGGAAATGCTGAACTCGTATCTTGTTTAAACCAACACGGATATGAAATAGAGGATTATAAAAATGAATAGAATAGATGGCAAAATCGCAATTGTAACCGGCGGTAGTCAGGGTTTAGGAGCAGCTATTGCAAGAAACTTTGCCGAAATGGGAGCAAAGGGAGTGATTACCATTGGGCGGAATGAAGAAAAAGGGAAAAGAGTTGCTACAGAAATTTCTAAGAATACTGATTGTGATGTAGAGTTTGTTAAAACTGATGTAGGTATTGTTTCTCAATGCAGGCAAGCAGTTACCCATACTAAAAATAAATTTGGCAAAGTTGATATCCTTGTTAATGCTGCGGGTTTAACAGACAGAGGTAATATTGTGGAGACCTCTGAAGAGTTATTCGATCGTATGATTAATATTAATGTTAAAGGACCTTTTTTTCTAACGCAAGAAGTTGTGAAAATAATGATTGAACAAGATACCAAAGGCTCAATTGTAAATATTGGATCCCAAGCAGCTGTAACTGGCCAGCCATTTCTGGCTTCTTATAGTTTATCAAAAGGTGCTCTTGCAACGATGACCAAGAATACGGCATTTGCTTTACTATTAAATAACATTCGAGTTAACCAACTTAACATAGGATGGATGGCTTCAGATGGAGAGCATCAAATACAAACAAAATTTCACGGTGCACCAGAAAATTGGTTAGAGGATGCAGCCAAAGAACAACCTTTTAAAAGATTATTGGGGACGCTAGAGGTTGCTAAAGCTGTTTCTTTCTTGGCATCGGAGGATTCTGGAATGATGACAGGGTCTGTGATTGATTTTGATCAATCTGTTGTAGGGGGCTATCCCTTTTCTCCGCCTAAACCACCAGAAAAAATGTCAATTTGATAAACAAGGATATTTTTTTTCTCATCACTAGTATGGTATAATTAAAAAATGGATATTAGTAAACTCAGTCTTTTTAGAGATAAATGTTATATCAACGGTCAATGGATCGATGCTCTTAATAAAGAGACCCTATCAGTTAATAACCCCGCTACTCTAGAGATACTAGGTACCGTTCCTAAATGTGGAAAACAAGAAACTATAAGTGCAATTAATGCTGCAAATCAAGTATGGCCTAAATGGAAATCTATTTCAGCAAGGGAAAGATCAAATATCCTTCGTAAATGGTTTGATTTAATAATTGAAAATAAAGAGCAGCTTGCTCAAATCATGACTGTTGAACAGGGAAAGCCTATTAATGAATCTAGGGGTGAAGTTTTGTATGGGGCATCTTTTATTGAGTGGTTTGCAGAAGAAGCAAAAAGAGTTTACGGCGATACCATACCTGATCCATTAACTGATCGAAGAATTATTGTAATTAAACAACCAGTGGGTGTCGTTGCCTCTATCACTCCTTGGAATTTTCCGAACGCTATGATTACTAGAAAATGTGCGCCAGCATTAGCTGTTGGTTGTCCTGTAGTAATCAAACCCGCAAGTCAAACTCCATACTCTGCCTTGGCGCTTGCCGCACTTGCTGAGAAAGCTGGTTTTCCTAAGGGTGTATTAAATGTTATTACTGGTAAAGCCTCTGAAATAGGAGATGAGTTAGCTACTAATCCAATTGTTCGTAAATTATCTTTTACCGGCTCTACAGAAATTGGAAAAGTTTTATTACAAAAATGTGCTGGCACTGTAAAAAAAGTATCTATGGAGTTAGGGGGTCATGCACCTTTTATTGTTTTTGATGATGCAAATATTGATGATGCAGTAGCTGGGGCAATGCAAAGTAAGTTCAGGAATACTGGGCAAACCTGCGTTTGCGCTAATCGAGTTTATGTTCAAGAGGGAGTTTATGAAGAGTTTTGTAAAAAGTTTGTAGAGGCTGTTTCTAAACTAAAAGTAGGTAATGGTTTAGATGAGGAAGTAGGTTCTGGTCCTTTGATTGATGAAAGCTCTTTAAAAAAAGTTGAAGAACACGTGGTAGATGCAGTGCAGATGGGAGCTAAAGTTGCAATTGGAGGTGCTAAGCATCAACTAGGAATGAATTTTTACCAACCAACTATTCTTACTGATGTTACCTCTAAAGCAAAAATTACTTCTGAGGAGACTTTTGGACCAGTTGCTCCAGTTTATAAATTTAAAAATGAACAAGAGGTTGTTGAACTTGCTAATAATTCACCTTATGGGTTGGCATCTTATTTTTACTCAAGAGATATCGGTAGAATATGGCGTGTAGCTGAAGCGCTTGAATATGGAATGGTCGGTGTAAATACAGGTTTAACTTCAAAGGCAGAAGCGCCATTTGGGGGTATAAAAGAATCTGGATTAGGTAGAGAAGGATCAAAGTATGGAGTTGATGACTTCATTGAAATTAAATATATCAATATGGCAGGGTTAGATAAATAAATGGCAAATAAGGTATTTAATGTTGGTTTAATAGGTTGTGGGCACATTGCAGAAACTTATTTTCGTGGGCATGACTATTTTAATAACTTTAAAATAATCAAATGTGCAGATATTAATCGTGAAGTAGCTGATAAGTGTGCTAAAACTTATGGAATTCAGGCCTGTTCAGTAGAAGAACTGCTTAACGATCCACAAATAGAAATTGTTTTAAATTTAACAATTCCAAAAGCACACTATGAAGTAGCAAAGAATTCCCTAGAGCATGGTAAGCATGTTTATGGCGAGAAACCATTGGCTGTAGGTTTTGATGATGGTAAAAATTTATTAGATTTATCAAAATCCAAATGTCTCTATATTGGTAATGCTCCTGATACCTTTTTAGGGGGTGGAATTCAAAAATCTATTGAACTAGTTAATCAAAATATCATTGGTGATGTTAAGTTAGGTAATGCAATATTTGCTTTTCCAGGAGTACAATCCTACCATCCCAACCCTGAGCCTTGGTTTGCGGCAAAAGAAGGCGGACCGGTGATTGATATGGGGCCATACTACTTTACTGCCCTGGTAAATTTATTAGGCCCTGCAAAATCTGTTCATGGTATTTCTACAAAAGTATTTAATAAAAGAGTAATAGGTATTGGACCTAAAGAAGGTCAAAGTTTTGAGGTTGAATGTCCAACAAGTTATTTAATTAATTTAGAATTTCATAGCGGTGCTATTATTCAAGTCACCTTATCTTTTGATGTCGTTGCCCATCAACGAAATCATATTGAGCTTTATGGTAATAAAGGATCGATGATTGTCCCTGATCCGAATATGTTTGGAGGCTCAGTTTATACTTGTTGCGATGACTCCGGCCAATGGAAAGAACACACTACTGAACACATGCCCCTTGGAAAAATTAATATTAAAACTCATAGCGGTAGAGCCAATGAATCACCGACGAACGCAAACTATCGTGGAGTAGGTATGGCAGAAATGGCTTATTGTATTGAAAATAATAAACACCATCGCTGCAGTGGTGAATTATCTTTGCATATATTAGATATTATTCAGTCAACAATGAGAGCTGCAAATAGTGGAACTCTCCAAAAACTTGAGACAACTTGCATAAAAGCAGATATTTTCTCAGAACAGGAGATTCAGAAGATACTGAAATAAAGGTACCTTATTTCTTTCTGATGATAAATTTTGATAGCCAAAAAAAAGTCCTAGTTATCGGTAGGGCTGGTCTCGATATTTATCCTGAACCACCAGGAACAAAAATTACTGATGTTCAAAGTTTTTCTGCTCATTTAGGGGGATCTGCAGCTAATACGTGTGTAGCACTATCACAACTTAATATCCAATCAGATCTTGTTACTTGTATTTCCGAAGATGCAATTGGTGAGTATGTATTAAATAAATTAGTACATTATAAAATAGGTATCAATTTTTGTAAGAAAATTGACAAATCTTTTCAAACACAAGTTGCTGTCGTTGAAACTATTTTAGAAAATAACCAAACCATTTTATATCGAAATAATTCTTGCGACCTACAACTGAGTGAAGATTTAATCAATTCAATTCCTTTTGAAAAATATGGAGCTGTAATGATCTCAGGAGTCACGCTATCTTCAGACCCCTCAAGAAGTGCCATCTTCCTTGCTGTTGAAAAAGCCTCTCGGTTAAAACTTCCTCTAATCATAGATCTTGATTATAGACCCTATAACTGGGAGTCAGATGAAACTAAATCTGAGGTCTATAAGAAAATTATGCAAAAAATGGATATTATTATTGGTAATGATCTAGAATTTAATATTGCAGACAATTCTAAGAATGGATTTGATTTAGTCAAAAGTTTAATTAAAGAAAAACCTAGTATTATCATTTATAAAATGGGCGAGAAGGGATCAGTGGTTCTTACAAAAGAAAGTGAACAATCTTTTGGTATTTTTGATGTCCAAGCTATCAAGCCTACAGGAGCAGGAGATGCTTTCAACGGTGGATTTATTAGCTCACTCATTAAAGGAATAAAACTAAATGATGCAGTCAAAAATGGCTCAGCTTGTGCTGCTATAGTAGTAACTAGGGTTGGCTGCTCTAGTGCCATGCCAACAGAAAAAGAATTAGAAGATTTTATTTCTAGTCAAAAAAAAGAAATTACAATTAACAAATAAAAGAAGGAGAAACTATGCACATACCATATTCAGATAATCAAAATAAAGCTCTTTTTGATGTGAATAATTCAACAGTTCCATTGGTTTATTTTAACATTATTAAGTTAAAAAAAGGTGAGAGTTTTCAATATAAATTGAGTAATTACGAGACTAGTGTAGTACCGGCTACAGGTATGGTTGAATTAACAGCTGATGGTAAAAAACTAGGCATAATCGGAAAAAGATCAAATGACGTTTGGGATGGTGAACCCGAAGGAAGTTACATTCCTATCGATACAGACTGTATAATTACTTGTTTATCTGAAAATACAGAGTGTTTTATTGCTGGTGGTATATATGAAAAAAAATTAGAGCCCTTTCTTGTTCTCCAAAATGAACTGGATGTTGTCCAATATGGTTCTGATGATACAAAAACACATCGAAAAATTAAGCACATCCTTGGAGCAAAACAGCATGAGCAAGTAGGTAGATTGTTAGTAAATGAATTATATACAGTTGGCGCAGGTGGTTGGTCAGGATTTCCACCTCATAAGCACGACACTGATAATATTCCAACAGAAACTCGCCATGATGAAGTTTATAACTATCGATTTAAGCCTGGTCACGGCTTTGGTGTTCAAGTAATTCAATATGAAGATGATAAAGAAGGATTTGGTTATCAATTATTTGATGGCTCAACGATTGGCATCAACAAAGGCTACCACCCTTGTGTGGTTGCCCCTGGGTATGAGATGTATTATTTTACTATTTTAGTTGGTCTGAGTCAGCGATCTTTAATTCAATACTTCCAAAAAACACATGCATATCAAATTGAAACAATACCTGGCATTAAAGATATGATTGCCAAATATAAATAATACATGACAGTTGCTACTTTATCTGAGGTTTTACAAAAAGCTAAACAGGATAAATATGCCGTTGCAGGTTTGGTTGTTCTAGGATGGGAAGATGCCCGATGTTACGCAGAAACAGCAGAGGAATTAGGTCTACCTGTAATTTTACAAGCAGGTCCTGGTTGTAGGGCTAATACACCCCTACCGATTTTAGGAAAGATGTTTCGCTATCTTGCAGAAAAATCAAATACTCCAGTCGTATGTCATTTAGATCATGGGTATACTAAAGAAGAGTGCGTTGAAGCTATCAACAGTGGATTTTCATCAATTATGTTTGATGGCTCAAAGTTCGAACTGCAAGAAAATATTGATAAAACATATGAAATAGCTGAAATAGCTCATCGGCACCATATCTCAATTGAAGGAGAAATAGGCTTTGTGGGTTACGCAGAGGGCGCAGAGTCTAAAAGCACTGATCCAGAACAAGCCAAAGCCTTTGCTGAACAATCAAAGTGTGATGCGATGGCTATTAGTGTGGGGAATGTTCATTTGCAAACTAGTAAGTCCGCATCCATTGATATGGATGTAATAAAAAAAATACAAGAAATAACAGATATCCCGCTTGTACTTCATGGGAGTAGTGGTATTGAACATTCTCTTCGAAGAATAATTGCTAATACTACCAATGTTTGCAAATTTAATATAGGTACAGAATTAAGAAAAACTTTTGGTGATACTTTAAGAAAAGAAATTAATAATCATCCTACGATGTATGATCGCATACAGTTGATTAATTTAACAAAAAATAATCTAAAAGCAGCTACTAGATTGGTTTTAGAAAATATTTCTAAATTCTAAAAATGCCTCAGACGATCAAGTCATCGATAATTGAAAATCAATATTTAAGAATTAAAACAATAAATTTAGGTGCTACGTTAGTTGAAGTTTATGATAAAAAGAAAAAAACTAACCTTGTATTAAATCTAGGTACACTTTCAAACTATAAAAACAATAAATCTTACTTAGGTTCTACTTGTGGTCGATTTGCTAACCGAATTAAAAATGCCCAATTTAAGATTGGTAGTAAAACTTATAAATTAAGTAATAATGAGGGTCGTAATTTATTACACGGTGGCAAGGTAGGCTTTAACTCTCTTTATTGGGATTTAGTAAAAAAAACAAATCAATTAATCTCTTATGAACTTCACTCTAGGGACGGCGATCAGGGTTTCCCCGGTAATTTAAAAGCATTGTGTAAATATCGATTAGTTAAAAATGCACTGACTATTGAATTGACAGGAGTATCTGATCAATCTACCCATATCAACTTAGTAAATCATGCTTATTGGAACCTAGATTTAAAAAAAAATACGATACATGATCATGAATTAATGATTAATGCCTCTTCATATTTAGAAAATGATAAGTCTAATATTCCAACTGGAAAAAAAGTAAGAGTAAAAAATACTCCATTTGATTTTACTAAATGGCAAAAAATTGGAGTACAGCTAACAAAGAATGGTAGGGGTTTTGATGAAAACTTCATACTTCAAGGCAATCTTGCCGCTAAGCTTTTATCTAAAAAAAGTAATATAATCTTATCTATTTTTACTAATCAGCCCGGAATTCAATTTTATACTGGTCAATTTTTAAAATTTAGATCAAAACAAAAAACACTCAACCCTTATCAAGGTTTATGTTTAGAGACACAAAATTTTCCCAACTCCCCTAATGAAACTTCGTTCCCAAGTTCGTTGTTAAAAAAAAATAAAACTTATAAGAATATTACTAAATACATAGTTACCCATATTTAGTACTTAAATTAAATTTTTTTATAAAGGTCTGAGTTTAAGGTTTAATTTATCAAATACCTGTTGTGGAATATGATAAGCCATATCTTTTCGCAATGATAGAACTGATAGTTGTAATTGAGAACCGCTTAAATTTAAATCAATTAATTTTGAAACTTGCAATTCATCAGTAATGTAATTCCAATCAAAAGTTGTATAAATACCTTCACCTTCGATATCATACATTTTCATAAATATAACAGTATTATTTTCTAATGTAATTCTCACATCAAATGTAGATGAAGCAGGTAGATCTTTTTTAAGCATATATCCATTATGTTGAAGGTCAGTAAGAACAGATAAAACTTCATCAATTTTATCTTGATCTATTTCCTCAAAACCTTGAGGTAGGTTTTGATGTAGTAATTGATTTTCTTTTTTTGATAAATTAATTAACTGATCTTTATAAATTTGAATCGATTTAATTTGTTCGCTACCAATATTAATCAAATCATTTGGTACCCAAAAATAGCTGCCTGCATCTGTACTTAAATTTACTGAAGCAAGATATGTTTGATTAGTATTGGATGACTTAATATATGTTCCTGGTTTTTTATAATTATACTCACCAATATTTAATTCATATAAATTTTCACCCTTAGAGTTTTTAAGAACAAGATCAATCTTATTTTCGTTATCTAACCCAAGTTTATAATAGAGCTCCTCATTGCTTGTCTTATACTCAGTAAGCTTACCCTCTCTTAATTGAATGAAAAAACGACTTAATAAATCAGTGTTAGCAGGTAGATTATAAGCACTTGATACTACCCACGTTCCATCAATTTTCTCAATAACAGTTTGATCAGCAATAGATTTAAAATTAATTTGCGAAATTTCAGGTAAAATTTCATCAAAATTTTCAAATAAGGGTTTGAATTCAATGGTTTGTGCATCTTTTTTATCTTCAAAATAAATGCCGAGAGCCAAAATAGTGGATAAAAAGGTTAAAATTAGAAGTATTTTTAAACTTTTAATCATGATCTTCTTTGTCTTTTTCTAATACCCAATTGGCGAGGTAAAATAAACATAAGTATGATCAGTATAATTGGTAATAAGAAGGTATTAAGAATATTTATTCTATTAGCTAAATCATCAATATCTTTGTTAAGTTGTCTTCTAACTTCTCTCAATTGTTTTCTTGTACTTTCAAGCTCTACTTGAAAACTTCCTAATTCTTCAAGCTGCTGTTCAGAAAGTTGAACTTCATTAGTATTTCCTCCGCCAGAAAGATTTTTAATTTTATTTAAAGTTGCATCTAATCTAGCTTGAAGTTCCTGCTCTTGCCCTAAATATTGTTGTTCTGCTTCTGCTTGCAATTGTTGGACTACTGTAAATGGCCTAAAAGGTGTCTCTTTGTTTCTTAGATCGATAAAGTCATTGAACCCAGTCATCGAGTCTAACACGTTTGAAATAAGGGAACCATTATCTGAGCTTTCTTCAATAACAGTAGAGTCCAAAAATCTTTGCACTCTCGCCCAAAAAGCTGTTCTGATAAAATCAGCATCACTAAAAACTATCACATTGATATCTTGATTAGATCTATCAAGATGGTTTTTTCCTTTTTCATCGTAGTCATTAAAATTACTAGTAGCTATACCATTTAATTTAACTCCAAAATCATATGTAATACCACTTGGTTTAAAATTATTAATAAGTTTTATTGGATCTAAAACATCTTTAAGGGGTAGATCCATAGTTAACTCGCTGGAGGATATTAGTGGAGTATAAATAACTTCACTTTCTTCATTCAATGGAGCAAGGCCTCCTGGAGAGACTAGTCGGATTAGTGATAAACCACTACCTACAACTTCATACTGATTAATAAAATTACCTCTTACTTCAGGCCAGTTGAGTTTAAGCATAGTTTGTAATGAAGTATTGTCAGAGATATTCTGTTGAGTTTGTAAACGTGTGGCTTGAGCTCCATCTAGAATTACATTTTCATTATAGTTAAGATTTAAGGTCTGGAATACCTTAGGAAGATTTGAAGATTTGTTCATATGATCATTTTTTTCAAAATAAGGATCAACAAAAATTACAGTATTACCGCCATTTAAAATGAACTGCTCAATTGCATACTCTGATTTTTCAGATATGTCTGACGGATGATAAATAAACAAAAGATCTAAACCTTCAAAATCCGAGTCGTTTTGATCAAGGTACTCAAAATCGTAGTAGTCCTTAAAACGATCTAGGATAATGTACTCATTTCGATCAGGCTGAGTATTTGGAGGAACGCTTGTATCAACCCAAGAGAGAAAACCAATCTTAGGTTTAGTTGTTCGACTTAGCTTATAGACTATATCCGTTAACTGTTTTTCTAAACTGCCTGCTTTGGATGGGTCAAAAAATTTAATGACTTCAATATCATCTGTCGTATTAGATGCTATAAGTCCAAAATATAAATTAGTCCCCTCTTGCCCCATAGGAAATCCTTGTATGTTATATCTATTAACATAATCCTCTTCATCCGAATAGGCTTCTGGCTCAACAATTTTAAAAATTATTTTTCCTTTAGATAGTTCCACATATCGATTTAACAGACCTTCAATTTGAGATGCGTAATTTTGAATAACTGGAATATTTTTTGATAATTGTCGACTGTAAATAAATTCTAGAGTAAGGGGCTCATTAATATCTTTAAGTAGATTTTTTGTACCCTTAGATAAGGTAAAAGTATTAGTTTCAGTAAAATCAATACCTAGATTAAAATTAATTTTGTTTATAATAAAATTAAAAGTTAAAAATAAAAGAATGGTACTTAATACTGAGATTAAAAAATATTTTTTGATTAGTAGTTTGTTAATCATGATCTATTCAAAAGTTTAATAATTGTTAAATAGTTCCAAAGTGCCATAAAAGAGATAAAAAATAATAATCCTTTAATAGTAAAAAAACCTGTTTGAATTGTATTAAAATGAGTAAGAAAACTAAAATTAGATATTAATTCGATAACTTCTAAGGGGAAAATATTTGAAATAAAATTAAGCATTAGAGGTAGACCGCTGATAGTAAAAAGAAAAGATATGAGAATTGATAAGATGAAAGCAATAATTTGATTATTTGTTAATGAGGAGAAAAAGATACCCAAAGATACATAGGAACCCGCCATAATTATGGCGCCTAAATATTGTCCAAAAATAGTAAAATTATCAGGGCTTCCCAAGTAGTTTACAGTAATCCAAATTGGAAAAGTTAGTAAAATAGAGAACACCACAAATAGCCACGTTGCTATAAATTTGCTGATCACTATTTTCCATAGAGGAACTGGTAAGGTTAAAAGTAATTCTATTGTGCCTAGACGTTTTTCTTCCGACCAACTCTTCATTGTTACAGCAGGTATAAAAAAAATAAAAACCCAAGGAATAAAACTAAAAAAAGTAGTTAATTCAGCAACACCTGCACTGAAAAAACTTCCAAAGTAAAATGTTAGAGACATTGAAGTCATGATAAATATTGCAGTAAAAATATATGCTACGGGAGTAATAAAAAATAATTTTAATTCTCTTTTAATTAGGGCTAACATTAACTTACAATCTTCCTGAATTTTTCATCAAGAGTTTTACCAACTCTTCTTTTAAGTTGCGTAGGGGTTCCTTCAAATTTTTTTTCACCTGCATCAATAATTAAACATTTATTACATACCTCAGGAACCTCATCTAGGATATGTGTTGAAATAATTATCGCTTTTGATTTTGATAAATTTTTAATTAATTTTCGAACCTCAAACTTTTGTAGGGGATCTAACCCATCTGTTGGTTCATCCAATATAAGTAATTTAGGATTATGAATGAGAGCTTGTGCGATACCAACTCTTCTTTTAAAACCTTTAGAGAGAGTTTCAATGGGGACATCTTGTACTTCTTCGAGTTGTAAATCTTTAATCACATTTTTTATATTTGATTGATAGTTTTTAATTTCTCTAACTTGGCAAACATACTCTAAATACATTCTTGGAGAAAAATCTAAGTATAAGGGAACACCCTCTGGGAGATAACCTATTAATGACTTTGCTAAAATTGGTTCTTCTTCTATATCCTTATTGTTTATCGAAACTGAACCACCGTCTGCCTTTAAGTAGCCAGTTATTATTCTCATAGATGTAGTTTTACCTGCTCCATTAGGGCCCAGAAATCCCATCACATCCCCAATATTAACTTCAAAGGAGAGATTATTGATAGCTTGGAATTCTCCAAAAAACTTAGATAAATTGGTAACTTTTAACATTTACTTAATAATATGTAATTATCGAACTTATTATTTCAAGACATTAAACTATTTCATACAGGCAAAAAGACCACACTCAAATTAATCCAAACTATTGTAAAAATAAATCTAGATAGCTATAGTTCTTGCCATGTCTTCTTATTTTCAAAATATTCCTGCAATTAAATATGAAGGTAAAAGAAGTCAAAACCCTCTTTCATTCAAATACTATGATGCTCACAGGATTATATTAGGCAAACCCCTTGAGGAGCATCTTAGAATGGCTGTTTGTTATTGGCATACATTTAACTGGCCTGGAGGAGATCCCTTTGGTGGCTCAACTTTTTTGA
>CAYRCI010000034.1:0-12302 GCA_964422765.1 uncultured Alphaproteobacteria bacterium
TTAAATTAAATTAAAAATTATTACACAGCTCATAAATAAGAGCATCAAATAGAAAAATTTTTTAAACAAATTTTCTGAAATAAATCTTCTAATATACTGACCAATAAACACTCCTATAAAAATAGGAATAAGTATAATTAAAGAGTTCATAAATATTTGGTAATTAATAAGATTAAAATTAGAAAAACTTACAAACTGTGCTACTGGGTATAAGAAAAAAGCAATCCCTAATAATTGGATAGTCTGATTTTTATTAAAATTGAATGATTGCAATAAAAACACAAGGGGCATTGTGTAGATACTGGTTAAACCAATCACAATTCCATTCATTGCCCCTAGCATTGATTGAGTATAAGGGGAGGAAGCTGTTTTCAATTTATAAGTAATATTAAAAAGTGATAAAGATGAATTTAGAATTAATACAACCGCTACAGATATAAGTACTACCTCCGACTGAAAAACTTTTAATAAATAAACCCCAGGATAAACAAACAAAGTAGAAAATATTAAAAAAAATTTAGTTTGTTTAATAAGCGATAAAAAAAATCCCCCTTGTGTTAGTTGATAAATATTGATTAATAATGTTGGCAAAAGCACTAAACCAATCACTTCTTTTACATCGATAATAAAAGAGAGGAGTGAAATGGAAACAGTTGGAAGCCCAAAACCAATACTCCCTTTTACAATTCCTGCCGTTAGGTAAGCAAAGAATATATAAGCTAAAATTATTAAGGGATATTGATCAATGATCATATGTTGATATTTCTACATTAAAAATACGATTAATCTTTAATTTTTTAAAAACCATTTCCAAATATTTTAATTTTTGTTTAATATGGCTTTCCCCTAGCCGCTAGGTTGAGACTTAGTCTGAGGAGGAAAGTGGCAAGGGGCTGATAAATAAAACTCTAAACTTCGCCGTTCATCAAATTTCTTAGATAATCAATTTTCATATCTAGTGTAACATCATTTGGGGTAAGGAGTTTCATTTCATCATAAACTTTTTGTGCCTGAGTATACATTTTATATTCAATCAAAATTCTAGCCATACCATCTAATGCTCCAAAATGCCTAGGCTCTAATGCAAGTGTTGCCTGAATATCCTGCATGGAGTTTTCATATTCTCCCATAAAAAAAAAGAATGTAGCTCTTTTATTGTAAGCCTCAGAATATTGGGGATTTTTTTCAATCACGTAATCCAATGCTTTTATTGCTTGAGGATAATTTTTACCTTGAAAAAAATATTGCATCGAGTCCATGATGGTTTGAATTTCTTCATCATCAACAGTCATCCATTCTGTCCATATTTGATCAACTATATTATTTTGTGCTGTCAGATCTTTTGCTTCATATAATTCATCAAATAACTGTTCTAGTTTAGGGCTGTTTTGGTCAGCCTGTCCTACAAAGGAAAATAGGCTTAAATACAAGCTAATTAAAAAAATTCTCATCTGATTACCAATATTAAACATATAAAAAATTAATGATAAAAAAAATCTTAATTATTTTTACGTTGATTTCTTTACATAGTTTACTGTATGCAGAGGATAGTTATCAACAGGACTACTTACAGACAAAGACAATAATTGATAGCCAATTAAAAGCATTTTTAAATCAAGATGCGGAACTGGCTTACTCCTACGCCGCCCCCATCATTCAATTAAAATTTAAAAATTCTCAAGAATTTATGGCCATGGTTAAAAACTACTACGAGCCAGTTTTCAACCCCAAACAGTATTTCTTCATTGATTTTAAATATGTAAACGGGGCTATTTTGCACAATTTACAGATTATTTCTCAAGAAAATAAATCTTATTTGGCAACCTACTCCCTTATTAAAGAAGATAACAATTGGAAAATATCTAGTTGCGCACTGTACCCTTTTAAAAAGGAATCAATTTAATTTTTTTAATTTCGAATAAACCAAATAACCCGAAATTATTATTAAGATAGCGCCGAATATTTCTACATAAGATGGATAGTGATTAAAGATTGTAATACTAATAACTATACCAAAAATAATTTGAGAATAGTGAGTGATACTAAAAAAGGATGCTTCTATTCTTCGAAGTGAATAAACCAAAATCATCATGGCAACACCATCTAATAAACCTGAGCTGACCATGATTGAAAAATCAAGCAATTTAATATTATTAAAATGATTAATAGACATAAAAAAGAAAACGGCTCCTGCAAAAATCATGCTATAAAAAGTTAAGGCAACTGATCTTTCTGTCTTGCCATAAATTCGAACAGAAAAGTCTAGACAAGCCAAACTGCAAACACCGATAATAATAAAAAGCACGCCTAATGGATCAAACCCCTCACTCAAACTAAAACCAGAAACTAAAAATACAGCAATCATTGCTATGATTAATGAAAGTATTTTAGATAAATAGACTGCTTCTTTTAGGATGACGATACCCATAACCGACAATAAAACAGGTGCCGAAAGAAGTATGGGATAGGCAATAGAAAGCGGTAATAAAATTATTCCCTTAACAATAAAATAATAAGTCATCGTCATTAATATTCCGCGAATGAGATGTAACTTATAATTTTTAGTTTTAATTTCGGTAAAGCTTCTTCTAAAAAGTAAATAAAAGATTATTGGAATAATTGCTGAAAAACTGGCGATACAAAAAATGACTGTCTCTTTGTATGTGCTGCCTAAAATTTTGATAAGCGTATCGGCAATCGTAAAAAGAAAATAAGAAAAAGTACCTAAAATATAAATGTAATGTTTTTTACCTTCTAGGAGAGACATGAAACCTATTTCTATATCGAATAACCATAAATAGAACTAAGAATTTTAGGCAAAATGGAATAAAAAAATAAAATATTTTAATAGGCGCAATATTGAAAAACACTGATATTTCATGATTTTGTAATAGGCCATAGCCAGTTAAAGCTATACCTGCCGCTATTCCAATAGCTGCTTTTCTAATAATAGAAAAAAGGGCTGTAAAGGTCTGAGATAATCGATTGTCACTATTATCATCTAAAATATCAGCCAATTCAATTTGCGGAATGATTAAGTCAACACCCACACCAATTCCTGTAATTAAAACTACTATTAAATACAACTTCCAAGAGCTAGCTTCTGTAACACCTACCATGGCAAAACCAACTAATGTTATCATTGTGCCAACCTGTAAAAGATAAATATTGGAATAGGATTTTCCAAAATAAAACCATAAGGGAGTAAAAATTAAAGTAATTAAAAAATATAATATTAATAGATAGCCCGCATACTCGGGTATATTTAAAAAATCAGTAACAAATATTATAAAGAGATTAGCTGTAAAATTATTAGCTAATAAATTAAAGAATGTAATAAAAGCTAAAGGGATAATTCTTTTATTTAATTTTATTTTATTGATAATTTCATTAATGGAAAAAAACGTTGAAGAATAATTTTTTTCTTCTTCATAAAATAAAAAAAATAATAAATATCCTATAATAGAAAAAGAAATTAATAAAATACCGGTATAATAAATAACGATTGAATTTAATAAATCTACTGAGAAGAGTTCAGAGATTGCTGTAGGCATAATCAATGCCACTAATACGCCCACTACTGTAAAAATTTCTTTGATTGTGGTTATTCGAAATCTTGCGTTGAGTTTATTTTTTAAATCTATGATAATCGAGTCATAGGGAATGATGATTATGGAATAACTAACTAAAGCTAAATTATAGTAAAGAAAGAATAAAAATTTACTTGTGGGTTGTAGAATATATAAACCGTGAAGCGAAATAATAAAAATAATTATTCCAAATAAGATTTGGTTTTTTTTTGATTTACCTTGAATTAATCTTCTTTCTGTAATGTAACCAATCAAGACGTCGGTACCGATATCAATTATTCTAGAAATTAAAATAATCGCCCCCAGCGAGCTTAAGACAAATTCCAAGCTTAAATTGTAGAAACTGGGCAATAGTACAAATAAAAGTAAAAAACTACCTGCAAGGTAAAATGACTGAAAACTATAGGAAAATAAGGATTTTGGTGTCATTGGGCAAAAGAACGACAATACCGCTGCTTTGACTAAAATTAAATAAATATTACTGTTTAGTTAGCATTCATGCGGGGGCTGATTCGGTATCTCACTTTCCTCCTCTATATGTCGAGTCAGCCATTCCACTACCCTCTATATCTAGTAGTTTAGCCTTCATCTTCAAGCCCCATGCATAACCGCCCAAAGACCCATCTTTGCTAATAACACGGTGGCAAGGCACCACTATAGCAATAGGATTTTTTCCTATAGCCGATGCTACTGCTCTTACCGCTTTAGGCTTATTCGTTTTTAAAGCTAGATCAGAATAAGAAATAGTTTTTCCGTAAGCAATTTTAGTTAAATGTCTCCAAACTTCTTTTTGTAAAACAGTGCCTTCTAAAATAGAAATTTTAATTTTTTTTAATTTTGATTTTTTCTTAAAATATAAATCTAGTTCCTTGGCAATTGATTTGTTTACTAAACCTTTTTGAGGTTGATATTTATTTTTTAGTTTTTTTACGCGGCTATCCGAAGATTGTAAGCAAAAGTGTAAACCTTTTAGACTATCTAAAACAAAGAATTTTCCCAGTTCACACAGGAAAATATCATAGTGATAATTCACTAGTTAAACATTTTTTTTACTTTATCAAAAAAGCCCTCTGTCATGGTTGAGTTTTTTTTTGTTAAAGTTTCAGTAAATTTATTCAGTAATTTTTCTTGCTCCGCTGACAGGTTAACTGGAGTCTCAGCGTGAACCCGCACAATCATATCCCCTCTTCTATCTGTACGTAAAATACTCATCCCTTTGCCTTTAATGCGAAGTTTATGTCCTGACTGCATTCCTTTAGGAATAGTCACATTGACCATTTTTTTTTCAATCGTAGGGACCTCAATGGTTCCGCCCAATGCGGCGGTAGTAAAAGGAATTGCTACATCACAAATAATATTATCTTTTTCCCTTTGGAAGAGTTTGTGATTATGGACATTAATGAAAACATAGAGATCGCCATATGGCCCTCCTCTTTCTCCGGCCTCGCCTTCGCCGCCCATACGAATTCGATTGCCCGACTCCACACCCGCAGGTATTTTGATTTGTAACTTTTTACTCTGTTTTATACGGCCCGTATTCCCGCACTTGGTGCATCGGCCTTTCATTTCTTGACCTGTGCCGCCACATCTTCCACACGTTCTTTCCATGGAAAAAAAACCACTTTGAGTTCGAACTTTTCCGTATCCGTCACATGTCGAGCAGCTTTTGTAGCTATGCTGTTCAGGGCAGTTGACCATCTTTGGAATGTCAACGTTTAAGGTTTTCCCCTTAAAGGCTTCTTCTAGATCTATTGCAACATCGTATCGTAAATCATCGCCCCTACTTTCTCTGGGGCCGCCATCACCAAAAGCACCAAAAATATCTTCAAAAATATCCGAGAACCCTCCAAATCCTTGTTGACCAAAGCCCCCCGGACCTCCGCCTCCTTGTTCAAAGGCAGCATGGCCGAATTGATCATACGTTTGTCTTTTTTTGGGATCTTTTAAGATTTCATAAGCTTGAGAGACTTCTTTAAATTTTTGTTCGGCACTGGCATCCCCCTGGTTTCGATCAGGGTGATACTTCATCGCTAATTTACGATAAGCACTTTTGATTTCTGACTCACTGGCGCCTTTTGCAACGCCAAGTGTGTCATAAAAATCATTCGCCATTTTAGTTTAATACAGGCTAAGTTTATTGTCCGCTAGCTTTTTTATCGTCGTCTACTTCTTCATAGTCGGCATCAATCACATCATCTTCTTTGGATTGTGCACCGCTATCCGCCTGAGGTTGCTCTGTACCCCCTGCTGCTCCTGGAGCTTGCTGGTCTTTGTACATCGCCTCTCCCATCTTCATAGAGGACTGAGTTAGATCTTGGGTTTTTTGTTTAATGGTCTCTATATCACCCTTCTCTAAAGCTTCTTTTAAATCTTTTAAATCACTTTCAATTTTAGATTTATCATCCGCATTAATTTTATCGCCATGTTCTTTTAAGTTTTTTTCTACTTGGAACACAAGACTATCTGCTTGGTTTTTAGCGTCTACGCCTTCGCGTTTTTTCTTATCTTCTTCCGCGTTGGCTTCAGCATCTTTTACCATTTTTTCAATTTCTTCATCAGACAAACCACCCGATGCTTGAATTTTAATTTGTTGCTCTTTACCGGTAGATTTATCTTTAGCAGATACATTGACGATGCCGTTTGCATCAATATCAAATGTTACTTCAATTTGCGGTGTACCTCTCGGTGCCGGTGGGATACCCACTAAATCAAATTGTCCGAGCATTTTATTATCGGCAGCCATTTCTCTTTCCCCTTGGAAAACTCGAATAGTCACTGCATTTTGGTTATCATCTGCTGTTGAGAATACTTGGCTTTTCTTAGTTGGAACAGTTGTATTTCTTTCTATTAACTTGGTGAATACGCCACCAAGGGTTTCGATACCTAATGATAAAGGAGTAACGTCTAATAAAAGAACGTCTTTTACATCCCCTTGAAGGACGCCCGCTTGAATTGCGGCTCCCATCGCCACAACCTCGTCAGGATTCACGCCTTTGCTTGGGTCTTTGCCAAAAAAGTTTTTTACAATTTCAGTCACTTTTGGCATTCTAGTCATACCTCCAACTAAAATTACCTCATTGATTTCTGAAGCAGAAAGGCCAGCATCTTTTAAAGCTTTTTTACAAGGCTCAATGGTTTTTTGGAGTAGATCATCAACTAACTCTTCTAGCTTTGCTCTAGTTAATTTCACGTTTAAATGTTTAGGGCCAGTTTGATCAGCTGTAATGAAAGGAAGATTGACATCTGTTTGAGTAGCACTAGAGAGTTCAATTTTTGCTTTTTCCGCAGCTTCTTTTAAACGTTGCAGAGCAAGTTTATCTTTTTTTAAATCAATCCCTTGATCTTTTTTAAATTCATCAGCAAGGAAGTCTATTATTCTTTGATCAAAATCCTCACCACCTAAATGTGTATCGCCATTAGTAGATTTGACTTCGAAAACACCATCGCCTACTTCTAAAATAGAAACATCAAATGTTCCACCGCCTAAGTCATACACTACAACTGTGCCTGATTGTTTTTTGTCTAAACCATACGCTAAAGACGCTGCTGTAGGTTCATTGATAATTCTTAAAACCTCGAGACCTGCGATTTTACCAGCATCTTTGGTCGCTTGTCTTTGCGCATCATTAAAATATGCAGGAACAGTAATTACCGCTTGAGTGATAGTTTCCCCTGTATAAGCTTCGGCTGTCTCTTTCATTTTTTGTAAAATAAACGCTGAAACTTGACTTGGACTATATTTTTCACCTCTTGCTTCTACCCATGCATCCCCGTTATTACCTTTAATAATTTTAAAAGGAGAGAGAGAAACATCTTTTTGAACAATTTGATCATCAAAACTTCGTCCTATGAATCTTTTTACTGCGTATAAAGTATTTTCTGGGTTTGTGACTGCTTGTCTTTTTGCAGATTGACCAATTAATTTTTCACTTTCTGTAAACGCCACTACGGAGGGGGTAGTTCTTGCGCCTTCCGAATTTTCAATTACCTTTGGACTTTTACCATCCATAATAGCCACACATGAGTTGGTGGTTCCTAAATCTATACCAATTACTTTTGCCATTTTTTTTCCTTAAATTTTTTAAATCTTTATAAACTATTAGATATATGGGTTTGTCTTATATTTATTCAACCCCTTGGGTTAAATCTATTGATTTTAGGTGCTTTTATGACTCCTTTTTATCTGAGTTGTTCTCTTCTTGTGATTGTGGTTTTTTAGAAACCCCTACCATTGCAGGTCTTAATAATCTTTCGTGCAAGGTATACCCTGGTATCAATTCTTGGACAATGGTTCCTGGTTCACAGTCTGACTTTTCTATCTCCATCATTGCCTGATGAAAATTGTGATCATATTTTTGATTTAGACTCTCAATTTTCTTAATACCAATTTTTTCAAATGTGGTAGCCGTAGCTTGGGCAATTAAATCTAACCCCTCAACAACGGATTTAATTCCTTCATTTTTTCTAGCATCGTCTGGTATGCTTGACTGTGCTCTTTCAATGTTATCTTTAATGGTGATTATTTCTTTAGCAAAATTAGCTATGCCGTATTTAAGAGCATCTGCTTGATCTTTTTCAGCTCGTCGTCTAAAGTTTTCTAATTCTGCTGCTGCTCTTAGTCGTTGATCTCTTAAATTTTCGATTTCAATGTTTAATTTTTTAATAATTTCTTCCGGCGTCTCTTCAGTTTGATCTTTTTCACTCTCTTCTAGGTCATGTTTTTCTTCTTGGCTTTCATTCGTTTCCAGATTTTCCTCATGCTCTGTAATTTCTTCTGGGTTTTTATTTTTTTGATCTTCGTTCATTTTTGCTCCTCTTATTATTTTTTAGATATGATTTCTGAAATGTAGCTTACGATTGGCACAATGCGCTGATAATCAATACGCTTAGGGCCTATCACACCGATAGCCCCCGTTAATCCACTTTCAGTTTTATAATTGGAAAAAATCATTGATAGGTTTGTATTTCTAAATAAATTTGTATTGCTACCAATGAATATTTGTACTCCTTTTGACTTTTTCAAGGCCTTAATCATTTTTGATGCCATTTTCCCAGTTTCTATATCGCTTAATAATTCATTCAAACTATCTAGATCTGCACCTAAATCATTTTTTATTAAATCGGGCAGCCCTCGGACAAAAAATTTTTCTGATTTTTCTGATTTTTCAATCCTAACACCCTTTTCTAAAAGCAATTTAGTGGTCTGAGATATTTCTCGATCAGTCGATTTTATAAAATCACCAATACTTTTATCGATTTCTGATGGGGTTTTAGACGATGTAAATCTATCTAAAAATAAACTTATTGTATTAAGATCTCTGGTTTCAATATTGGTATCCGTTTCAATTAATCGATTAGAGGTAGACCCATCTTCATGTTCAATAATAAAAATTACTCTAAAATTATCAATTTTATGAAATTGAATTTTTTTTATCTTAAAAATTTTTTCATTATTAATGACAAGACTAGTCTGTTTGGAGAGACCATTTAAAATATTAGTTATACTTTCATAGTCTTTTAAATCCTGTGAATTGTTTGAAGTCCTATCAATGATTTCTTTTTCTTTGTTGCCTATCGAACCAGGTTCTAATAAGGCCTGTGTATAAAACTGTAATCCAAAATCTGAAGGGACACTGCCTGCAGAAAAATGATCACGCTTTATTAATCCATAAAAATTTATTTCATTTAAAATATTTCTAATAGTAGCAGGGGATAATTGATTGTTAATTTTAGAGCTTATAGACTTAGAGCCTAATGGCTCTCCCGTGACAAGATAATTTTCAACCAATAGTTTAAAAATTGATTTCGCACGGTCTCCGATGTCCATTATTTTTTTGTTCATAATTACTTATTAATTCTATACTTTACTAAAGTATAAAATATGTCTGGATATTCAAGAAGTCAGCGAGAACTTAATCAAATAAGATCATTAGAGATTATTACTCATATACAACCCAACAACCCGTCATCATGCCTAGTGAAGCTTGGGAATACCCATGTTCTTTGCTCTGCTATCATGGAAGACAAAGTGCCGGGGTTTTTAAGAAACTCTGGTAAAGGCTGGTTAACAGCAGAATACGGGATGCTTCCCTCTTCTACTTCCGAGAGGATGGACAGAGAGGCCGCAAAAGGAAAACAGTCTGGCAGAACTCAAGAAATACAAAGGCTAATAGGCAGAAGTTTACGATGTGCTGTCAATTTAGATACACTCGGTGAGAGAACTATTAAAATTGATTGTGATGTTATTAGCGCCGATGGAGGGACAAGAACCGCTTCTATTATCGGGGGTTATGTAAGTTTAGCAAGGTCTATCAAAAACTATCAAGATAAATTTAATATCCATAAAGCAATCCTAGTAAATCAAGTAGCCGCAATATCAGTGGGGGTTGTTAAAGGAACGCCTTGTATTGATTTAGATTATATTGAAGACTCGGGTGCAGAAGTTGATTGCAACATTGTCATGGCTGGAGATGGTCAATTTATAGAATTTCAATCAACTGGTGAAGAGGCTAAGTTTAGTAAACAAACTATTTTAGATTTCATTTCCTTAGTAGAAAATTCTATGCCTGCAATTTTTGCAATACAAAAAGAAGCTATTGCAAAATAATATTCTCTTAGGTACGGGCAACCAAGGAAAAATAAAAGAATTTTATTATTATATTAACCACTTTCAATTATTTCAAAACTATACCATCTTAAGTTTAAAAGATTTTGAGCTTTCAGTTGAGCCTAATGAAAATGGGAATACTTTTAATGAAAACTCAAAAATCAAATCCCTATTCTATTTTCAGAACTTGAATATAAAGACATTAAGTGATGACAGTGGATTTATTGTAAATAACTTTAATAATTTTCCAGGTATTAAAACGGCGCGCAGTGCTAAAGAGATGGGCGGGGAACAAAAAGTAATTGATTATATATTTACTCAAATAAATAAAAAAGAAATTGGGGCTATATTTTATTGCGCCTTATCATTGGTAGGCAAAGATTTAACTTTAACTGTTTTAGGGCAGGCTAAGGGTACAATTATACAAAATCCAAAAGGTCAAAATGGTTTTGGCTATGACCCCTATTTTATTCCAGAATTTAAAAGTAAAACATTTGCTGAAATGAGCGTCGATGAAAAAATGATGTGTTCTCACCGATATGATGCATTTAAAAACTTATCTAATCAAAAACTATAGGATACAAAACCATTTGGTTTTCTATAATTAAATTTCCCATGTCACGACTGGTGACGTAATCAGGAATAAAATTATTTTTTAATATTTGATCGGCAATAGATAGGGACAGGTCTACTGAAGTCTTAAATAAGTATTCTCGATGGGGCTCTGCCATTTGGGTTAAATCAACTTCTAAGATATTCGATCGATTTATTGGCTGATAATAATTTTCTGTATTGGTTCTTTGTTCTAAAAAATTATCAATTAAATATATATTTTCTAGTGGGTAGGTTTTTTTATCTGTAGCAAGATAGCCAATTAAATCCTTAAAAGAAAAAGTATCATCAATAATAACAATTTTTTCAAAGTTTTCTAAATTGCCCATCATTTCTACTGATAGTTCTATATTTGTGGCACTGTCGCCGTACGACATAAACTTTGTAAAAATTAAAGGATATGTTTGCTTAAAATATTGACTAACTTTTAACCCATAGTCATTTTGCTTATAAAGCACGCCCACAGATCTTAAATTTTCTAGATAAGGACCTAATTTTAAAATGTGCAAGTAAGGACTGTTAGGGATAAAAATTATTTCATTGGAGGCGAATTTATCTAATTGCGAGTAGTCGTTAGATAAAGAAAGAATAAAAGTGTTCTCCCCTAAGCGATCCCCTAATTGATTTAAATCTTTAGAATTAACTGGGCCAATTATTAATGTGTTATTAATAGTTTCTGTAATTTCATTAAAATCGTAAATAAAATCTGCTTCGGTAATATGACTATAGTTTTGTATTTCGTTGACAAAAACCTCATAAAATAGTGATCGTAAGATTTGATCATCAGATAGAAAAACTAGAACTTTATCGATTGACTCAAAATTAATTATTTTATCTTGTGGTTTTTCTTGTTGAAAACCTTTTTCAGTTTTTTCTTGAACTTTTACCTGATCTGTTTCTTTTTTAATAATTTGGATGTTGGTGGGGGCACAATTAAAAAGAGATATCAATATCAACGATAAAATTATATTTTTGAGGATAGTCATGGTCTCTGCTGGTTTATATTTAGTATCTACGCCCATTGGAAATTTAAATGATATCACAATTAGGGCAATTGATATTTTAAAAAATTCCGACGTAATTCTTTGCGAAAATACCCTAAATAGCAAAAAACTTTTAAAAAAATATATGATTTTAACAAAACTAGAAAAATATACTGATCATGATTTTGATAAGAAAAAAAATTATATTTTAGATTTAATTAAAGCAGGTCAAAAAATCTCCTTAATCTCTGACTCCGGTTCGCCGCTAATCTCAGACCCTGGTTCTCAATTAATTAATTATTTAATTAAACATTCAATTAAAATCTATCCCATACCTGGGGCATCGGCCCTTATTCCCGCTATTCAATTAAGTGGCTTTCTAAATAATAAAAAATACTTATTTGTTGGATTTATGCCAAAGAAAATAGAACAAAAAATAAAATTAATTGAAAATCAGTTAAGTCATAATTTGGTGATTTATTCGACTAAACAACAATTAAAAAAAGACAT
>CAYRCI010000035.1:0-11764 GCA_964422765.1 uncultured Alphaproteobacteria bacterium
GGCGATAATATTGTTTGTTCAACAGATATTTATGGTGGCACCTGGAATTTATTTAATAATACTTTACGTACTCAAGGTATTGATGTTCGTTTTGCTGATCCCTCTGATCCTGAAAACTTTAGAAAGTTAACTGATGATAAAACTAGAGCGTATTATGCAGAAACATTACCTAATCCAAAATTATCAGTTTTTCCAATAGAAGAAGTAGCAAATATTGGAAGACCGTTAGGCATACCTCTCATTGTTGATAACACTGCTGCGCCATTAAGTTGTAAGCCATTTGATTATGGCGCAGCTATCGTCATGCATTCTATGACTAAGTGGATTGGTGGTCACGGTACATCTATTGGTGGCATTATCATTGATGGAGGAAACTTTGATTGGACTGCGGTGCCAGAACGTCAGCCGTTTTATAATCAACCCGATCCGAGTTATCATGGTGCAGTATGGGGAGAAATTATTCCTCAGATTTTTGGCGTTCAAATCGCATTTGCAATTCGTGCAAGAGTTGTTCTGCTAAGAGATTTGGGCTCTGCAATAGCACCCCAAAACTCTTTTAACCTGATCCAAGGATTAGAGACATTGCCGCTAAGAATTAAACAACATAATTCAAATGCAGAAAAAGTTGCAGATTTTTTAAAAGGGCACAACGAGGTAGCAAAAGTGACCTTCCCTAAATTTGCAGAGGGCAATGCTAAAAAAAATGCTGAAAAATATCTAAAGGGCACGTATGGAGCAATGATAGGTATTGAGCTCAAAAAAGGCCTACCTGCTGGCAAAGCGTTCATTGATGCGCTGCAATTGCACTATCATGTAGCCAATATTGGTGATGCCAGAAGTTTAGCCATCCACCCTGCTTCCACAACACACTCTCAGTTATCTGCCGAGGAGCAACTACAGGCGGGCGTGACGCCAGGCTATGTTCGTCTCTGCGCAGGCTTAGAACATATAGACGATATTATTGCGGATTTAAAACTAGGCTTGGATGCCGCTAGTAAAGTTTAGGTACTACCCTCATTTCTACCTAAAGAGTAGGGCGCAGTTTGTCTGCGCCCTTTTTTCATTTTAGAAATTGTTTATACTAAAGTTGTGAGGATTAAATACGTTCAGCCTGAGCTTTGCTCGCAATCCTATAAAAGTATCTTAGGGCAAAGACCTATTTGGGATTGGAGAAGCGATAAATTATTATGGGTCGATATTTACGAAAATAAAATCATTCAATCAGATGAGAATGCATTAAACGAAAAACATTTTTTAGTTCCAGAGGGAATAACCAATATCCTACTACAAGATAATGATCACTATATGATGAGTTCTTATGATTCCTTATTTTCTATTAACCTCAATTCAACAAAAAAAAATCTTCTCTATAAAATTAATTTTACAAATATCGATAATCGAATTAATGACGCCAATGTTGATTTAAACGGTCAGGTGTGGGTCTCAACAATGGACGTCAAACAACAATTTGAAACAGGAAAAATTATTTGCCATGATCAGTCCCTTAAACCTATTTACTCTGATAATTCTTATATCATTTCCAACGGCCCTATTTTTGACTATGAGAGAAACTATGGTTATGTTACAGACTCCATAAAAAGAATTATTTATCGATTTTCTTTAAACGATTTAGAGGAAGGGGGCATTCAAAAAAAAGTTTTTTTATCAATGAATGATATAGACGGAAACCCCGACGGTATGACAACAGATAAAAATGGTAATTTATGGGTGGCGATGTGGGGCAGCGGCAAAGTTTGTTGTTTTGATAAAGCGGGTAACTTAAATTTGATATTACAGTTGCCTGTATCCAAAGTTACTAGTTGCACATTTGGCGGGAAAGATTTGAGTAAACTATATATAACGACCGCATCAGTGGGGTTAAACGATATTGAGGTAGAGAGACAGCCCCATGCAGGGAAATTATTTTGTTTTAACACTCAAGAAGAGGGGTATGCCGCGAATTGTTACAGATCTGATATTTCTTCAGGTTTGTATCATTAAGCATGAAATTTAACCCTGCCCAAATTAGCCATATTATTGAAATGGCATGGGATGATTTAACGGATTTTAGCCATATTACAAAAATTTATAAAATTGATGAAGGAGAAGTAAAAAAAATTATGAAAAAAAACATTAAAGCATCTAGCTATTTAAATTGGAGAAAAAGAATAGCAAAGAGAAGTGAGCAGAAAAATCAACTCAAAGGAAAAAATAATGCCTAAAGCTTTATTTGGTGCTGGTTGTTTTTGGGGTGTAGAAAAAAAATTTTCCGAATTAAAAGGGGTTACCAAAACAGAAGTTGGGTACTCCCAAGGAACTAACAATAAAACCTCTTATGAAGAAGTTTGTAGGGGTAATACCAATCATGTGGAGGTTGTTTTAGTAGAATACGATGAAAGTATTCTAAGTTACGAAAATTTAGTTTATTTTTTTTATAAAATCCATGATCCCACAACGCCTAATCAGCAAGGACCAGACAGGGGTATTCAATATCGTTCCCTAATAGGTGTATTCACAAATGATCAGAAAAAAAAAGCAGCAGACATTGTAGAAGAATTAAACCAACATCCATTCAATCAAAAAATTACAACAACAATTGAAGATGTTAAAAATTACTGTACGGCAGAAGAATACCATCAAAAGTATATTGAAAAAAAATATTCTTTTTTAAATATTTAGCTATATCGGCGAGTAGGGGTAAATTATTTTTTTAATATTTTGTTTTGGTTTTTTATCATAAAATTTTTTAATAAAAAAATCAGATTTGAGGTGTATCGGGCCGCATTCTTTATTTTTTAAAAATTTAAATTCAGGAATATTTCTTAATTTAACCACCCCATTCCCCATCAGCATAACATCCTTTTGCAATACAGAGATTAAGGACTCATCTATGTTGTAAGTAATTGTTTTGCCAATTAATTTTCCATCGGGGCTAATTTGTTGGACTGCTAAGTCTCGACGATTGGTATCTAGAATGCATAAAATTTTTTTGTTTGGCTTATTCCCTAGGCCTAAAAAATAATGCTCAAATATGTTGTAATTATAAATTTTAATTGGATGATTGAAAAAAAATCCTTTGATTAGCGCATGACAATTTCGAATTGCTGTAAATCGAGCAGGTCCATGATTTAAGTGTAAAAAAGTAATATTTTTTGCTGATATTTTGATTGTTTGAAGGCAGTCTTGTAGCAGCTTTGCAAGTTTTTTTTCATGGCCAAAGTTGGCTTTAATGGACTTATTCCAAAGAATTTTTTGATTTTTAAATATGGTAAGAGAACAGTATGATAGTGAACTATCAATGCCCATTTCTAAATTATTAATTTCGTTTTTCATTTTATTTGTTCAATTTGCTACGCCTCCTCTATCCTATGCAACTACCACGGCGGATACAATTCCAAATAATATTTTTATGTATCATCGTTTTGATGATGAGCGGTATCCTTCTACCAATACTACACTTAATCAACTCCAAGAACATTTAGAATATTTAACTGAGAGTGGTTTTAAGTTTATTTATTTAAAAGACTTAATTGCTAGCCCACAAGACTCAAAAACTATTTCCATTACGATTGATGATGCTTATCAATCGTTTTATCAAACTGGACTTCCAGTTTTTGAAAAATACAATGTTCCTGTCACCTTGTTTTTAAATACTTCTAGTGTTGGTGGCAGTGAAAATTTAAACTGGCAAGAATTAAGAGATTTATTAAATCGAGGAGTAGATATCCAAAATCACACCCACTCACATCCCCACTTACCAGACTTAGATGAAAGTGGAATTCGACAAGAAATTGAACTTTCCCAAAAGTTAATGCAGGAAAATTTAAATATTACCCCAAATTTATTTGCCTACCCCTATGGCGAAGCCAGTGCGGCTGCTAAAAACATAGTAAGTGAGTATTTTGATGCTGCCTTTGGACAGCACTCAGGTGCTTTTACTATGAACGATCCATATTTCATTGCTCGTTTCCCTTTGAATGAAAACTACGGGGATCTTAATAGAATTAAAGACGCTTCTATTGTTTTGCCCTTTGAGGATATTTCCATTTCACCAAGTGATCCTTTAATGACGACACCCACAGACAGGTTTGTTGTTGACTCTACAAACGGTGTGGAAGGAATTAATTGTTATATTAGTGACTTCCAAGGTTCCATTGATAAAACAATTGCTACTATTGAAAACAAAATGCTAATTCAATTAGAGCGTTCGCCGGTTCAGGGGCGCTTAAGGTTTAATTGTACGCAAGTAAAGAAGGGGGTTTACTGGTATGGATACCAGTACTATCTCCCTTAATATTGGAATCGATCAAACTCTTTTAAGTTATTTGACTCCAAAATAAGCTCTAGTTTATCAACGTACTCCTGTCCAATTTCAGCGTAGGCTGCTAAAAATTTAACCTTTGCACTGACAGGATCAGTGTATTTTACAGTTTCGGCAATTCTTCTAATTATCCTAAAACCATAGTAGGCTTGATGGGTGTTAATGTTAAACATATAAGCTCTGGCACTTTGAGTTAAATTATCAAATTTCAATACGGCATGGCTTTTGTCATCGTCTCTGTTTTCAGGAACAATTCCTTCATCTTCTGCATAGGTCCATTGACCAAAAATTGCATTACCTTCTATTGCAAATCTCGATTGCCCCCATCCACTTTCAATAATTGCCTGCCCCAAGGCCAACGAAACAGGAATAACATTAATACGCTGTTTTAGCTGTTTAAATAAAGTTGGATTTATATTGCCCCCATCAAGATTATATTTTGAAGACAGTCGAACAATTTCATTAATTTCATTTTCATTTAATTGTTTGCGATCGTATTTTTTTTCTATATTTAAAACCATCTCTCTTTCTTCTAACACCTCAGCATTTGTTTTGTGAATGATGGGAAGGGAAATTAAATAAAATAATTCTTTTTTAAGAGAAACATCTTCAATATCCATAAAATCTTTAGGCAAATAATCTAAAACAGGTAATTTTTCGAGCTGACTAAGTGTTAGTGTATCGCTGGTAATTTTATTTTTTTTATAAAAACGTTGAAGATCTTTCCAAGTTTCAAAGTTTTCGGCAAAAAGATTGAGGCTAATAAAAAAACCAAAAAAAAAAATTAAAGAAATTCTAAGCTTCAACGGGGCGAACTTCACGAACTTCAGGGATATAATGTTTTAACATATTTTCGATTCCCATTTTTAAAGTTGCTGTTGAGCTCGGGCAGCCTTGGCAGGCTCCTTGCATTTGCAAAAAGACTACGCCCTCATTATAATTATCAAAGATGATATCCCCACCATCCATTGCAACGGCGGGCCGAACTTTGGAGTCTAAAAGTTCTTTAATCTTTTTGACCACATCACTGTCGTCTTCGTTGTAGGCGTGTTCCGTTCTAGGGGCTTGCTCAGACATAACTGGTTTATTCATGGTAAAATGTTCGATAATGCAGCCTAAAATAGCAGGCTTCATCAAAGACCATTCATTTATCTCTGCTTTTGTGATGGTAATGAAATCTGACCCGAAAAAAACACTCTCCACACCTTTTATATTAAATAAGTTTTGTGCCAGGGGAGAGTTGACAGCCGATTCCTGACTTTGAAAGAAGATTGTACCATCTTTCATGACTTCTTTGCCTGGAAGAAACTTCAAGGTTGCAGGGTTAGGCGTTGGTTCAGTTTGTACAAACATTTGATATAATATGTCTATTAATTAGGAAAATTCAACTAAAAGGGTTTTATTTAAAGCCTACTATTTTATAAACCTCATCAATCACGGGATTGGCTATTTCCGAAGCTTTTTCAGTTCCTGACTGAAGTATTTTATTTAACTCATCTTTATTATTGAGCAAATTTTTGATTTCAACCCTAATTGGATGGATAATCTCTATTAAGGCGCTTGCCAAATCAGATTTTAGAGAGGAATACTCTTTGCCCGCATAGGAGTTTAAGGTGGCCTCCGAATTTTGGTTCAGTGAGGCAGAAAGTATGTTAACGAGATTTAAACACTCGGGTTTAGATTGAAGTTTATCAATAGTGTCAGGGATTAGCTCTGAATCAGACTTAGCTTTTTTAATTTTAGAGGAAATGACTTCATCTTCATCAGTGAGCAAAATACGAGAATAATCAGAGGGATCAGATTTAGACATTTTTTTTGTACCATCGCGTAAACTCATAACCCTTGTTGCTTGCCCGTAAATCAGCGGTTCTGGTTGAGGAAAGAATTCAACACCAAAGTCATTATTAAATTTTTGAGCAATGTCTCTACAAAGTTCTAAGTGTTGTTTTTGATCATCACCGACGGGAACATGAGTGGCACGATATGCAAGTATGTCCGCTGCCATTAAGTTAGGATAAACCATCAATCCTACACTTACATTCTCTTTGTTTTTTCCTGCCTTATCTTTGAACTGAGTCATTCGATTAAGCCAGCCAATACGACTGACACAATTAAAAATCCATGCAAGTTGAGAGTGAGCGGGAACACTCGATTGTTGAAATATAATTTGTTTTTGATGATCTACACCCGCAGCGATAAAAGAAGCAAGAACCTCCAAGATACTGGAGCGAAGTTCATTTGGGTTTTGATCTACTGTGATCGCATGCTGATCAACAACACAATAAACACAGTTATAATTTTTTTGTAAATCGACAAAATTTTTAATGGCACCTAGATAATTTCCTAAATGTAAAGTGCCGGTTGGCTGTACTCCAGAAAAAACTAATTTCTCAAAAGGCATATGTATTTGTACACTGATTTATAAGATTGACATTAATTTTTTTTCAAGAGACTTAAGATTTTCTTCGTCTTTTATTTTTTTGTGATTCAAATCGGTGACTTGAAAAATATCGAATACTTTTTCGCCGTATGTAGAAATTTTTGCTGACTGCACACTAACAGCATGTTCATGAAAAACTTTCAGAATATCCATCAATAACCCCTGGCGGTCACTGGATTGAATTTGAAAGGTCGTTGCTAATTTACTAAGGGAATTGTCGATCCTGATGACAGGATCCACTTCAATTTTGGATTTTTTGGGGAATAAAGGCTTATAAGGATCTAGATTTTCATTATTCACCCCGCGAAGGATGTGTTCCTTTAATCTTGCTTGCTCCTCGTGTTCGTTGATGACGCGGTTAGAGGAATTGCATACCCAAAAAACATCGATGATATCTTCATTATTCAAGGTAACTACGCGAGAACCTAATATATTAGCTTGGCTATGCGTAAAACCAGAAACGATATCTTTCAAAATACCCGAACGATTTTTACTCATTACAACAACCGCGCCATACTCAGTATGCTCATAGTTTAAAAAACTTACCGATTGGTTGTTATTTGACAATTGGTTGGATTGATAAATTTTAAATATATCAATAATCATTCTGGCAGAAAAGGCCTCCCAAAAAGGTAGAGGGAATTTTACCATTTCTTTTTTAATAAATTTTTGAAGAGGGGCATCGGCCTTATCTAAAACATGTTGTTGAATGGAGGATTGCACAGCGCTGGAATAGTTTGCTGTATCCAATCCTCGATTTAAAAAATCTTTGGAATTAAAAAAAATACTTCTGAGTAAATTTACCCGCCATTCATTTAAGACACCGGGCCCCACGGAGGCAATATCACAAAGCGTAAATAAAAAAAGTGCATTGATTTTTTCTTGGCTATTTGCCGTAGAGGTAAAGTTTGCAATGACATCAGGATCTTGAGGGTCATTTTTAAATGCAATATCACTCATGAGTAAATGGTGCTCAATTAACCAAAGACATAGTTTTTGATCCTCAGCATCAACAGGAAGCCTCTTAAAAATTTTTTCTACCAGTTCTTTTCCGTAGATGGCATGATTTTTTGGACCCTTTTTGCCAATATCATGAAATAAAAGCGCTGTGTGAAGGGCAATAGGATTTTGTAGTCGACTATAAATTTCTTTATAGAAAGTTTGTTTTTTTAATTCACTCAATTGATGCAAAGTCAGTAAAAGATGCTCGTCAGTTGTATAATGATGGTAAATATCAAACTGCACTTGGCCCCAAATTCTTCCAAACTCGGGGAAAAGTTCATTTAATATTCGAGTATCATTAAGATTGCGCAGAACTGTAATGGGGTTTTTCTTTGAGCCTATAATCTTTAGCAAGGTTTGATATTGGCTTAAATTCATTTGTTTTTTGATGAATTTTCGTTTTTCCTCTAAAGTTTTTAAAAATCGCGGATGAACAAAGAGACTTTGCTCAAGGGAGGCTTCAAAAACACCAAGCCAGTTCGCATAGAAGTTTTTAGAGCTGTAATTGCGTAAATTAATAAATCCTTTTTCCATAACAAATTTACTACTGAGATTTCTAGTTTTGGTGGGCTTTCTTTTGTAAATGGTTTTGATGATGAGGTCTTCAGGCAATTTGGAATAAAAAGTATTTAACAGCGATTCAATTCGAGCTATTTGAATAAACAAATGTTTCATAAATCGCTCTACCCCTTTTTCTTTGAGGGTGTTTCGATATTCTAGTTTTTTTGCAATCTTTAATTGGTTTTCAATCGAAAGAGTATCGCCTTTGCTATCATTAAAGTAATGAATGAATGCCCGAACAGTTAATAAGAACTTCCATGCCTGTTTGAGTTCTTTGGTTTCAGCTCCTGTAAATATATTTATTTTTTGTAACTCTTCTAAAGAGTGAATATTAAACATGAAAATGGATATCCAAAGAATGGTATGGATATCTCTAAGCCCACCCACACCTTCTTTAATTTGAGGTTCTAAATTGCTTTTAATGCCTAAATAAAAATCGTGACGCTCTACTAATTCTAAAAGTTTATATTCGCTTAGTTTAAGAGCATTAACTTTTCCGATTAAAATTTTTATGGAACGTACAAATTCGCCATACTGATCTTGATCTCCGGCTAAGTATCTTGTTTCTGCAAATTTTGTAATTGTTTTAATATCTTTTTTAGCATCAATGATGGCCTGTTTAATTGTTAAAAAGGAAATTCCAACTTCTAACCCCA
This sequence comes from uncultured Alphaproteobacteria bacterium, assembly GCA_964422765.1. GTDB lineage: Bacteria > Pseudomonadota > Alphaproteobacteria > HIMB59 > HIMB59 > HIMB59. Next base: position 8,981 of record CAYRCI010000035.1, read on the forward strand.
CATCCCATAAAGAGTTATTTAAGTCTGTGATAAAGCTACGAATATTTTTATTATTTTTTTTATATAAAAAAAGAAGATCAACATCGCTTTTTGGAGACAGATCGTGTCTTCCATAACCACCTACAGCAACTAATGTGTACTCTGTAAGATCATACTTAGAGAGTATTTCCTCTATTAAATTTTTAACAATTGAGTCTACTAATTTTGTGTGCTGGTCATTAAAAATAAAACCATCATTATTGGAAACTAATTTTTTAAATAGTATTTCTCGCTGCTCTAAATATTTTTTTTTAAACTCTAATACACGTTTAATTGTCATTTGATGTTAATTAATATGTTAATTATATATTATAGCGATATAAATTATTGAAAATTATATAAAAATAGCACCATGCTTATAACTCTTTTACTTTTAGCTAATGTACTTTTATTTTTGAATGCAGAGTTAAAGACATCGATTATTGTTGTTATATTTGAAATCCTAACTGCATTATTTCTGTTAAATTTTTTAAAAAACAAATACAAAAAAAACCCATTAACTATTCCTAGTGCCCAAAGTGTAAATTCTAATAATGATGACAGACAATATTTTGAAATTATTCAATCCATCAGTTCCCCAATTTTTGTTTTAAATAACCTCTTTGAGGTAGTTTTTATGAATGATGCTGCAACTAAATTATTTGGCAAGCATGATCAAATTTCCATTACCTCTATAATTCGAGATTTATCATTTATTGAAAAGATGAACCGTTATAAAAAAGATAAAACATATGACAACTTTATTTGGGAAAAATTAATTCCATCAAAGATACAAATGAAAGCAGAATTAAGGTTATTTAAAAAAAATATACTTTTAAATGTCACTGATTTGTCGAAGGAGTTATTGTTCAAGCAAGAAATAGACTTACAAATATCTAGTCTGACGCATGAACTTAAAACGCCTTTATCGGTTATTATTGGTTATTTAGAAACAATAGATTTAGAAAAAAATAATGAAGAAGAAAATTTGCAATATTTACAAATAATTAAATCGAAGTCATTTGAATTAAAAAAGTTAATAGATCAAACTCTCAAACTAAACGAGCTTAACTCACAGACAAATGAAAAGATTAAAGTGAATGTTTTTGAAATAACCAATAAAATTATTAACAATTTTGAAAATTTATTTGTCAAAAAAAATATTCAAGTGCAAAAAGACATTGAAAGTATATCAAGCTATAATATTTTATTTACCCCGGGCGACTTTGAAATAGTATTAAGTAATTTGTTTACAAATGCTATTAATTACTCAAATAATAATTCTACCATCTCAGTTATTGCAAACCTGAACGCACTCCAGCAATTAGAATCACTTTCGATCATAGATCAGGGCATTGGTATAGCACAAGAGGACCTATCTAAAATCACACAAAAATTCTATCGAGTGGACGAGAGCCGTAATAATATCATTAGTGGTCATGGCCTAGGCCTGACAATTGTTAATCAGATACTAAATAAAAATGGCTATAAACTTGAATTTACCAGTGAGCTTGGTGTGGGCAGTTGTTTTACAATAAAATTTTGATGTCATAAAACTTTAATAATTCTGAAATAAACATTTCATACAAATTAAATACATTTTTTGAAAATAAAAAGAAAAAGGATAATTATGAAAAAACTTATTTATTTAATTCTAGGCATGAGTCTAGCAACTTCTCTTTATGCGAGAGACTCTATAAGCATCGTGGGGTCATCAACAGTATTCCCGTATTCAACAATTGGAGCGGAAAGATTTTTTGAAGAGGGCAACGTCGCACCGACTGTGGAACCTACAGGTACCGGCGGGGGTATGAAATTATTTTGTGGTGGTGTTGGTGAGAATTTTCCAGATATCACAAACGCTTCAAGACCTATGAAGGCAACAGAAGCACAATTATGTTTAGATAACGGCGTAACTGATGTAGTTGAGGTTGTTTTAGGCAATGACGGTCTAACATTTTCAAATAGTGTTGATGCACAAAGATTTGACTTAAAGAAAGAGCATATCTTTTTAGCAATGGCTGCCGAAGTTCCAGTCGATGGTAAAATTGTTACTAACCCATATACTAAATGGAGTGAAATCGATTCATCTTATCCAGATTATAAAATAGAAGTTTTAGTAGCTCCTCCAACTTCGGGCACAAGAGATGCATTTGATGGTCTAGTGATGGAAGCGGGTTGTAAAAATTCTGGCTACATTGACATTAAGGGGGATGACACAGGGTGCACTTCCTATAGAGAAGACGGCAGAACGATTGAAATGGGCGAAAACGATACATTGATTGTTCAAAAATTAGCTGAAGATAAAGAGCGCTTTGGATATTTTGGTTTTAGTTATCTCAGCTCTAATCAGGATAAAATTCAAGGAAGCTTTATTGATGGAGTAGAGCCAACTATGGAAACCATTCAATCCTATGAATATCCTAATGCTCGTCCGTTATTCTTTTACATCAAAAAAGCACACCTTGGTGTTATTCCTGGAATTGCAGAGTATGCATCTTTAATGGTGTCAGATGATGCTATCGGGGAATATGGATATTTAACTGAGTACGGCTTAGCACCGATGACAACAGATCTAACTGATAGAACTGTAGATGCTGTTGCTAATATGCAAGTGATGGATCTAGTTAAATGTGCCAACAAAGAACACCCTTTACAAAGCTATGAAGGATTTGGATCTGCTTGCAAATAATAGCTATATTTAACTAATTAACAGGGGGGCTTAATTGCCCCCTTTTTTCATTTACATATAGTATTAATTTTAAT
>CAYRCI010000036.1:0-11741 GCA_964422765.1 uncultured Alphaproteobacteria bacterium
AGCATGCTGGCATTAGCATCGCAGAGTTATATACAAATCAATAAAATTAAACCTTTGGCTAAAATTTTAGGCTGGTCTTCCTCAGCAGGAAACCCTGATTTTATGGGCATTACTCCTATCACGGCTATCCAAAAACTATTGAAAAACTTATCTGTTAATATGAATTATTTTGATTTAGTGGAGATTAACGAGGCGTTTGCAGCAACTTCCGTTGCTGTTCAAAATTCTTTAAAAATAGATCCTGCTAGATTAAACATAGCTGGTGGAGCAATTGCACTAGGCCATCCCATTGGCTGCTCTGGCGCAAGAGTGATTACCACCCTTGCGCATCAATTAAAACGTACAAAACAAAAATTTGGTATAGCGAGTATGTGTATTGGTGGCGGTCAGGGATTAGCTATCGCTATCGAAAGATTATAAATTGCTCTCTATTTCTAATTCAGTTAAAGCTGCAATCTTTTTAAGTTTTGCATCACTTTTTTGGTCAGGTAATTTTATCATCGGCAGACTTGCTTCCGTTGAAAGTTTAGTATCGCCACTGTCTTTAGGTTTTTATCGATGGGTAATCGCGTTTATTATTTTAACCCCCTTTTGTTTTCAAAAGGCCAAAACAGATATCTTTTTAATTAAAAAACAACCATGGCTGATGTTTTTGATAATTTTAACAGGACCAACTCTATTTAACACATTTGTTTATATAGGGCTATCGGAGACAACGGTTATTAATGCATTATTAGTTAATTCGGCTATACCTATGTTTATTATTTTATTTAATTTATTTATTTATAAAAATCCTACCAATCGATATCAAATTTTAGGAATTCTTATTTCTCTTGTGGGAGTGAGTTATGTTATTACTAAAGGTAACTATCAAAATATTTTAGGTACCGATCTTTATTCAGGAGATTTTTATATTTTATTAGCGGTGATTTGTTGGGCTCTTTATTCCATTTTTTTAAAGAAAAACGAAACAGGCATTTCAGGCTTTAGCTTAATGTATATCTCTTTTGGATTTACTATTTTATTTCTTTTCCCAGCCTATCTGTATGATTTATTTATCAATGGAAATTTCTTAGATTTTAATAATCAATCATTGTTAGTAATTGCCTATACGGGAATTTTCCCCAGTATTTTTTCTTATATTTGTTACAACACGGGAGTTAGTTTAATTGGGGCAAATAAATCAGGGCCTTTTTTACATTTAATGCCCATTTTTGGCGGTATTCTTGCCTTTTTTGTATTCCAAGAAACCCTACAGATCTATCATTATGTTGGAATATTATCTGTAATTATTGGTATAATAATTACTAATAAAAAATAATTATTTTTTTAATCAAGGAGGGAAAAAGTAATGGCTAAGAAAAATAAAACCATGAAGAGAAGAAGTTTCCTTAAAGGCGCAGGTGCTGCAGCACTGGGTGCCGCTGCGGTTTCTTCTTTTCCAGCCCCTGCTATATCTGGCGGGCATATGGAGTGGATTAGTGTTTCTGCTTTTGGAAAAGCAGGGATATTAGGATCTGCACTAGAGCGTTTTGCAAGTTATGTAAACGACAATAATGATAAGTTAAAAATCAAAGTATATCATGCTGGCGAACTAGTTCCAGGATTAGAAGCAGTGGATGCTGTTCGATCAGGTGCAGCTCAAATGGCTTATGGTGCACCTTATTATTGGACTAACATAAGTAACGCAACACAGTTTGTGGCTTGTATTCCGTTTGGTTTAACTGCACAGGAACAAAATGCATGGTGCTACTTTGGTGGTGGAATTGAAGCCGCTGATAAAGCGTACAATGCAGTTGGCTTGAAGTTTTTACCAATGGGTAATACTGGAAACCAGATGGGCGGATGGTACAACAAAGAAATAAATTCTTTGGAAGACTTTAATGGCTTGAAGTTCAGAATGCCAGGTCTTGGTGGAGAGGTTCTAAAATCTTTTGGAGCTAACGTAGTACTATTAGCCGGAGGTGATGTGCTTCCTGCTCTTGCATCAGGTGCGATTGATGGAACAGAATGGATTGGACCTGCAGCGGATTTAGGTTTTGGTCTACACCAAGCTGCTAAATACTACTATAACCCAGGTTGGCACGAACCAGCCACTATTCTGGACTGTTCTATTGACATGTTCGAATGGGAAAAACTGGATGACGCTACTCGTGGATTAATTACAACTGCTTCAAAAGCTGTGAATATGGAAGTACTTTCACATTTCCAAGCAGCCAATGATGGTGCGTATCAAAAGCTAATCAATGAACACGGTGTTCAAATGAGACAACTTCCAGATGAGGTCACTAATGCTATTGGCCAACGAGCAGGCGAAGTTTGTGCAGCAGTTGCAGCCAAAGACGCTGTATCTCAAGAGTTATTCTCACATATCGTGAAGTTTAGATCTTCAGTCATTAGATGGACTGGGGTTTCTGAAAAGGAGTATTTAAGAATTAGAAACTTACCGTTTAGTTTCCCAACTTCTTAGAAAAAGAAATTTTAACTGCTGCCCTAATTGGGCAGCAGTTTTTAATTTAATATGGCTCTTGGCAACCAGGTTGCCAGCTCAGGGATAAAGCCAACAATTAAAATTGCTAGTATTTGAACCCCAATAAAAGGCAGTACACCTCTATATATATTTTTAGTTTTTATTTCCTTAGAGGCCACCCCTCTTAAGAAAAATAAGGAGAACCCAAAAGGCGGTGTTAAAAAACTTGTTTGTAAATTAAGGGAAATTAATATCCCCAGCCACAAAGGATCAGCCCCTTGTGCAATCAAAATTGGACCCACTAGAGGAATAATCACAAAAATAATTTCAATATAGTCTAGAAAAAAACCTAAAACAAAAATTGCAACCATTACTAAGATAAGCGCGCCGTAGAGACCCCCTGGGAGGTTTCCTAAAAAATGCTCGATCATTTCATCGCCGTTAAATCCTCTAAAGACCAGCGAGAACATGGATGCACCAATTAAAATAACAAAAACAAATGAGCTTAATTTAACAGTTCCTAAGGCCGTTTCTTTAATATTGATAAAATTTAATTCACCTCTCATGTAAGCAATTATCGCTGCTCCTACTGCCCCAACTGAAGCAGACTCGGTTGGTGTTGCAACTCCTAATAGAATGGAACCTAAAACTAAAAAAATTAAAATGACAGGAGGAAGTACTGATTTAAAAGCCTCAACGTATATTTCCTTTCGAGATCTGTCTGTTTTTACTGGAGGGCAGGATAAAGGGAAAATAGATGCATAAATAAAAATAAAAATCATGAACATAACAACCAGTAAAAGACCGGGCATTAGTGCTCCAGCAAATAAATCTATAGCTGTCACTGGTTCTGGGGCTACATCTCCCCGTAATAAAGCAGCTTCTTCATTGGCTCCCTGTAAGATAGTAGCTAGCAAAACGAGCACTATTGAAGGGGGAATGATCTGACCTAAGGTTCCAGCCGCACAAATAGTGCCGGTGGCAATTTTTTGATCATACCCTGCCTTCATCATTGAGGGTAATGACAACATACCCATCGTGACGACCGTAGCGCCCACAATACCTGTGGAGGCAGCTAATAACATTCCGACAAAAACCACGCCGATCCCTAGCCCGCCTTTTGTACTTCCAAAAAGTTCCCCAATGGAGTTAAGCAGACCAGCAGCAATTTTAGTTTTTTCCAACATGATGCCCATAAAAATAAATAGAGGCACCGCAACTAAGGGCTCATTAATCATGGTTCCAAATATTCTTTGAGGGAAGAAACCAATCATTCTAAAGTTAAAAATTTCTAAAGCGTCCCCAATAAAACCAAAAATAAGAGCGGAACCAGCGAGCGTAAAAGCAACGGGGAATCCAAAAAGTAAAAGCCCTAAAGTGGACAAGAACATAATGATAGCTAAAATTTCTGCACTCATGATTTATTTCCTATTAAAGTTATTATTGCTTTTAAACAGTTCGAAATAATTTGAATAAACAAAACTAGACAAAACCACAGAATAGCACTTTTAAGAATGTAGAGCGCTGGTAAGCCACCTGCTTCACGAGATACTTCTGACATCAAAAAAGAACGATAGACAAAAGGAAAACTGTATTTCCAGATGATATATAAAAAAGGTAATAATAAAAATATGTTACCAATTAAATCTACAATAGATTTATATTTAGCTGACGCCTCTCTGTAAAAAACATCTATTCTCACATGTTCATCTGCTAAGTAGGTAAACCCACTACCAAGCATAAAAATAAAACTATGAAGCCATACGTAGCTTTCTTGCATCCAAATATAACCAATACTAAAACCGTATCTTAATAAAACGACAGAAAATACGATGACAACCATTGCTGTTGCAAATATTGCGCACAAATAACCTATATAGGCATTGATTCGATCAATGATTTTAGAAATATTAATTAACAAACTCATTAAAGGACTAATATATATACATATTATATTTAAACAATTTCAAAGGGGAGATAGGTCAGGGTGCCAACGTTGATTAGATCAAGGTTTTTTTCTCATGCGGGGTGAGATCCGGCACCCTTTAGAAGTTCTAAAGAGCCTCTAAGACCTTAGAGAGATAATACAGAAAGAATATCTCAACTTTGATTCATAAATTAAATACCAGCGGATTTTTATAAACATTTTACTCACAGGCAATTTATTTATAAAACGCATTAATTAATGAAATAATAGCTTTTTACTATTAAGTCCTTTTCTTTATATTGCTTTACATATGACCACTGCCCCCCTCTCTCCTCACCTTCAAATTCACAAGCCGGTATTAACCATGGTTTTTTCAATTACCCATCGAATTGCAGGTATTATTTTTGGTATATCGCTTCCTTTTTTGGCTTTTTGGATGGGATCTTTTTATTTTGCTCCCCATGCACATGATGTCCTACATTCATTTTTTAATTTACCTATTATCAAATTTATATTTATTTTTTGGTTTTTCGCCCTCAATCATCATTTGTTAAATGGCATTAAATATTTTGCATGGACTTTTGCAAAAGGAATGAAACTGACCACTGTCTACACAATTTCTTATTTAATTTTAATTTCAAATGTGGCTATGACATTATTTTTTGCTTGGAGTTTATTTTAATGAGAGGTTCGACCAAATGGTTATGGCAAAGAATATCTGCAGTTGCTTTAGTTCCCCTAAGCTACTGGTTTGTAATTACATTATTAAATTTACTCCATGCATCACAAAATCAAAAGATAGATTTATTCTCTTCCCCACTATCTAAATTTCTTATGGTTATCTTTTTTTTGATAGCAATTTTTCATGCACGCTTAGGTTTAAAAACTATCTATGAGGATTATTTTACAACCTCTCAAGTAAAAATTTTTAGTTTGATCACAGATATAGTTTTATTTTTAACCTTGATTGCTGTAATACCGGTATTGTTTATTTAAATGAGTCATTATACAGATCATACATTAGACGTAGTTGTTTTAGGCGCTGGAGGTGCAGGTTTACGTGCAGCTCTTGGTTGCTCTGAGCAGGGTTTAAATACTGCATGTGTTACTAAAGTCTATCCAACTAGAAGTCATACAGTGGCCGCCCAAGGAGGCATTGGTGCTGCACTTGCCAATATGGGAGAAGATAATTGGAAATGGCATATGTATGATACGGTTAAAGGTTCAGATTGGCTGGGAGATCAGGATAGTATTGAATACCTCTGTTCGAATGCAGTCGACTCTATTATTGAATTAGAACATTACGGGATGCCATTTTCTCGAACTGAAGATGGTAAAATTTACCAACGTCCTTTTGGCGGACACATGACTAACAATGGTAAGGGCGAGCCGGCAAGCAGAGCTTGCGCGGCAGCGGATAGAACCGGACACGCACTTTTACATACGCTATATCAACAAAGTCTCAAAAATGATGTTCAATTTTTTAATGAGTTTTATGCCTTAGACCTATTAAAAGATAATAATGGCGATATTTGTGGATTAATGGCTATTGATATTCAAGATGGTTCCCTTCATCGTTTCATTGCTAAGATGACTATTCTTGCAACTGGAGGTTATGGAAGAATATTTCAATCCTCAACTAGCGCTCATATTTGTACAGGAGATGGGGCGGGTATAGCACTTCGAGCAGGATTGCCTTTATCCGATATGGAGTTTATCCAATTTCACCCTACAGGAATTTATGGAGTAGGAGTTTTAATCTCCGAAGCGGCGCGGGGCGAAGGCGGCATTCTGAAAAACAGTGACGGGAAAAGATTCATGTTAGAATATGCGCCTAATGCAAAAGATCTTGCTGCACGAGATGTCATTTCTCGTTTTATTAGTAAAGAAATTAGCGAAGGGAGAGGATGCGGCCCTAATAAAGATTATATGCATTTACATTTAGAACACTTAGATGCAGATATGCTTGCAAAACGCCTTCCAGGAATCTCAGAGTCAGTAAAAGCATTTTGTGGAAGAGATATATCCAAAGAACCAATTCCAGTTATTCCTACTGTTCACTATTGTATGGGAGGGGTACCTACAAATTTTAAAGCAGAGGTTTTACGACCTACTGAAAGTAACAGTGAAGAAATCTGTGAGGGCTTGATGGCCATTGGGGAAGCGGCTTGTGCCTCTGTTCATGGCGCCAATAGATTAGGGACAAATGCACTTGCTGAATTAGTTGTTTTTGGAAGAGGCGCGGCTATACAGGCAGGACAAGTAATCAATAAAAATGAATCAAACAAAACACCCTCTGACTCATCCACACAAGCAATAATTGATCGGCTCTATGCTATTAAAGAAAACAGAGGAGACATCTCTGTTGGAGAGCTAAGAGACAAAATGCAAAAAACAGTTCAAAAAAGATTTGGAGTTTACCGTGAACAAGAAACACTTTCACTGGGCAATCAGGAACTTAAAAATTTAGCGCATGATTTAAAAAATGTGAAAGTTGAAGATCAGTCATCTATTTTTAATACGGATTTAATTGAGGCTTTAGAGCTACATAACTTGATGGCGGTTGCAGGAAGCGTCGGCGTTTCGGCAGAGCAGCGTACAGAAAGCCGAGGGGCACATGCAAGAGAAGACTATCCAAATCGCGATGACGAGAATTGGTTAAAGCATACATTATCATGGCAGCAACAAGATAGTTTTTCGATCACCCATCGACCTGTTCGCATGACAACGCTCAGTAATCAGATTTCTGTCATCCAACCGCAAGTGAGGATTTATTAATGGTTCAACTAACGCTTCCTAAAAACTCTGTTCCAGTCAAGGGTAAAACTTATTCGAATGTTGATTTAATTGATGAATCTAGTCAAATTCGTCACGATATTCGAATAGTGAACATTTATCGTTGGTCGGGCAAGGAAGGCGATCAGCCGCAAATTGATCGTTTTGAAATTGACGTCGCCAAGGCGGGCACAATGGTTTTAGATATTCTCAATCAAATTAAAGCGGAGGTAGATACCAGTTTAACTTTTCGAAAATCATGTAGAGAGGGCGTATGTGGATCTTGCGCAATGAACATTGATGGGGTGAATACTTTGGCTTGCCAAAAACATATCGAGGAGTGCTCCGATGAAATAAATATTTATCCATTACCTCACATGAGAGTGATTAAAGATCTTGTGGTAGATTTGAAAAAAGCCTTCGATCAAATCAAATCGGTTAAACCCTGGTTACAAAAAACTAGCCCCCATAATGATAGAGAAAATAAACAAAGTGTTCCTGACCGAGATAAACTTGACGGCAAGTGGGAATGTATCATGTGCTTTTCCTGCAGTACTTCTTGCCCCAGTTACTGGTGGAATGAAGATAAATACTTAGGACCAGCTGCTCTACTTCAAGCAAGTCGATGGATCCAAGACAGTCGTGACGAAGACAAAAAAGAGAGACTTAAAGAGTTAGACGATAACTTTAAATTATATCGTTGCCACTCGATTATGAATTGTACACGCTCTTGCCCTAAAGGATTAAACCCCGCAGAAGCAATTGCAGAAATAAAATTAGAAATAGCGAGGAATAAATAAAATGACAAAAATATCTTTAATTGGTGCCGGTAATATTGGCGGAACATTAGCCCACTTAGCAGCCATGAAAAAATTAGGAGATATAACTTTAATTGATGTGGTAGAGGGAATGCCGCAAGGCAAAGCATTAGATTTAAGCCAATCCGCAGCTGTTGAGGGTTTTACTAATAAAATTGAAGGCACAAATGATTTCTCTCAGATGAAGAATTCCGACGTCATTATAATTACCGCCGGGTTGCCAAGACAGCCAGGCATGAGTCGCGATGATTTACTAGAGACCAATGGTAAAATTATAAAAAAAATTGGTCTAGATATTAAAAAATATGCCCCTAAAGCTTTTGTAATCTGTATCACTAACCCTTTAGATGCCATGGTTTATGTTTTACAAAAATTTTCTAACCTTCCTAAAAATATGTGCGTGGGGATGGCAGGGGTTTTGGATTCCTCACGAATGAAATTTTTCCTATCAGAGGCACTCGAGGTGTCTATTAACGATGTAGAAACATTTGTGCTGGGGGGACACGGTGATGATATGGTTCCGCTTGTCAATTATACAACCATCGGAGGCATTCCTTTATTAGATTTTATTAAAATTAAAAAAATTCCGATTTCTAAAATTCAAAAAATTGTTGATCGAACAAGAATGGGCGGAGGAGAAATAGTTAAACTTCTTAAAAAAGGCTCTGCTTTTTATGCCCCAGCAAGTTCAGCTATTCAAATGGCTGAAGCCTATCTACTTGATCAAAAAAAACTACTGCCTTGCGCAGCTTATTTGAATGGACAGTATGGTCTTAAAGATATGTATATGGGCGTCCCTACAGTTATTGGCTCCAAAGGGGTTGAAAAAATCCTAGAAGTTAAATTAAGTGCTGCAGAAAAAGGGATGCTTAAAACATCAGTGAATTCCGTTAAAGGCTTAGTACAAGCAGTAGATAAATTACTTTAAAATTCAAAAATGAATGACATCTTATTAGTAAAGGGGTAAAAATACCTTAGAATTAATGAGATCTTATAATTCTTTTTTAACTACATCGAACGCTTCGCAGGTTGTTTCTATTTATAGAGACTATATCAAAGACCCCTCTTCCGTTGATAAAAGCTGGCATGATTTTTTTAAATCATTAGAACCAGAGGAATTAGCAATCTTACAAGATTATGAAAAGATAGATTGGTCTAAAAACAATCGTTCCTCTGATTTTGCAAATACTGACTTAAACCAAGCTATCTCTGACTCACTACGTTTAGTAATGATGATTAGAGCATATAGAGAAATAGGCCACTTGGTGGCAGATTTAGATCCTTTGAATCTTATGGTTCAATCTAGGCCCTCTGGTTTAGATGCCGAGTATTACGGATTTCAAAAAAAAGATCTCCATAGAAAAATTTTTCTATTTGGTTATTTAGGTTTTCAAACAGCAACCGTACAAGAAGTTATAGACAAACTTCAAGCTATTTACTCAGGAACGTTAGCGTTGGAGTATAAACATATCCAAAGTGCTGAGGAGTATTTATGGCTAAAATCTCGTATAGAAGATAAAAAAGATATGAAATTAACCGCCCTAGGAAAAAGAACAATCTTAGAGAGATTAATTTCAGCTGAGTATTTTGAAAAATTTTTAGATACGAAATATCGAGGTACTAAGCGTTTTGGATTAGACGGTGCGGAGTCCACTATCCCAGCCTTAGAACAAGTTTTAAAAAGATCATCAGAATTTGGAGTGAAGGATTTTAGTTTTGCATGTGCTCATCGAGGCCGTTTAAATATATTAGCCAATATTGTTAAAAAACCTCATATTCAAATTTTTAGTGAATTTATTCATGGAGGGGAAAACGCCCTCAGCGATCAAGGATCAGGAGATGTTAAATATCACTTAGGCGCTAGCTCCGATAGAAGTTTTAGTGGAAATGTTATACACGTCAGCATGGCTGCTAACCCGTCTCATTTAGAGGCAGTTAACCCAGTTGTAGCTGGAAAAATAAGAGCAAAACAGACCATGATTCAAGATAAAGATAATGAAAAAGTATCTGGTTTATTAATCCATGGGGATGCAGCAGTTGCGGGGCAGGGCATTGTGGCGGAGACATTTACTATGTCTCAATTAAATGGATACCGTATAGGTGGTTTAATACACTTTATTATTAATAATCAAATTGGATTTACGACAAGCCCGCAATATAGTCGATCAGCGCCCTACTCCTCTGAAATAGCTAAAATAGTTCAAGCACCTATTTTTCATGTAAACGGAGATGATCCAGAAGCGGTTGTTTTAGCATCTAGAGCAGCTACAGAATTTAGAAATACTTTTAAAAAAGATACTATGGTGGATATGTTTTGTTATAGAAAACACGGGCATAATGAGGGCGATGAGCCTTCTTTCACTCAGCCTATCATGTACAAAACTATCAAAAAGAAAAAAAATGTTGCTAGCATTTATGCAGAAAAACTTCTAGAGCAAGAGGTTATCACCAAAAAACAATTAGATTTTCTTCAAGATAAAATATGGCAGGATTTAGAAACAAAATTTGAAAAAGCTAAAGATTATAAAATCCAAACAAAAGGATGGTTGGGAGGCCAATGGAGTGGATTAAGTAGGGCTCCTAAAAATACATTAAGAAGAGGAAAAACATCTGTTCCTGAAAGCACATTAAAAGAAGTAGGAAAAAAAATCACTATAGTGCCCAAAGAGTTTAATCTTCATCCAAAATTAGAAAAATTTAATGAAGCAAGATCTAAGGCAATAAAATCTGGAAAAAATATTGATTGGTCTTTTGCAGAGGCATTAGCATTCGGAACGCTACTAACAGAAGGGTATCGAGTGAGACTTGCAGGACAAGACTCAGGCAGGGGCACATTTAGTCAGCGTCACTCTGTATTTTGGGATCAAGAAAATGAAGAAAGATATATTCCACTGAATAACATTAGTAAAAATCAAAAACAATTTGAAGTTATTGATAGTTTCTTGTCTGAGTTAGGAGTGCTGGGATTTGAGTATGGATACTCCTTAGCAGATCCTAATACTTTAGTTTTATGGGAGGCCCAGTTTGGGGATTTTGCTAACGGCGCACAAATTATTATTGATCAATTTATTGCAGCAAGTGAGCGAAAATGGATGCAAATGAGCGGTATTGTTCTCCTTCTTCCTCACGGCCATGAAGGAATGGGGCCGGAACACTCTAGTGCTCGTATCGAACGATTTTTACAAATGGCAGCAGAGGACAATATTCAAGTTGTGAATTGTACTACTCCAGCGAGCTATTTTCACGCTCTGCGAAGACAAATCCATCGAAATTTTAGAAAGCCTTTAGTAATTTTCACTCCTAAATCAACTCTTCGACACCCCAACAATGTTTCAAATATAGATGAATTTACAGGCCGTACTAGTTTTCATCGAATAATTGACGAGGATGTCAAAAACACCAAACGTGTCATATTTTGCTCTGGAAAAATATATTATGAATTAGATGATTTTCGAACTGAGAATAAAATTAAAAATGTAAAAATTGTTCGATTAGAGCAATTATATCCTTTCCCATATGACACGATGACAGAAGTAATACTGAATCACAAAAACTGTGACTTCGTATGGGCTCAAGAGGAACCTAAAAATATGGGGCCATGGGATTTTGTTAAAAGTCGTATCAGACATATTTTATCTAAAAATAAATTAGATCAACAAATTCATTATGTTGGTAGAAAGAGATCAGCCGCTCCAGCTACGGGCATTGCAAAAAGACATAATGCAAATCAAAACATGATTAAAAAACTTGC
>CAYRCI010000037.1:0-11417 GCA_964422765.1 uncultured Alphaproteobacteria bacterium
CATGAAAAATGAAGTGAATCATTAATCGGTGATTTAAATAAAAGAGCACAAGCATGATTCATCAATGTAGTTTTAAACGACAAATTAAAAAGAAGTAATGACAAAAAGCTTAAAAATATTCGATTGAAGTATTGGCGTAATAAAAAACTGATATAGATCAAAACTCTAAAATAAGTTTTATATAAAATACAGACTCAATATCTACTTTTATGAATGGAAACAAATTGAAAACAAGACTAATTACAAAAATACTAATATTTGTACTTCTATCATTTAATACATTTCTATTTGCGAAAGAAGGTGATGTGGTCGTTAGGTTAAGAGCAACAAATATATCTCCAAATGAAGATAGTAATTTGTTCAAAGAAACTGATAAGAGCACTGGATTAGGTGGTGTTCTTTATGGTTCATCTGGGGCTGAACTCAACGTCTCCTCAGAAACCATTCCGGAGCTAGATATAACTTATTACTGGACTAATAATTTCGCAACAGAGCTTGTTTTAGCTTTAGGTTCTAAACATGATGTAAGCATTACCGGAATGAATGGTGGAGCAGCTAATCCAGATTTGGGAGAAATTAATATTCTTCCTCCGACTCTTTTAGGCCAATGGCATTTTAATCCCGAACAAACATTTGACCCATATGTTGGTGTGGGACTTTCTTACATAAGAGCGATGGATAATGGATTAAAGGAAAAAAATACCCCTATAGCAATTCGAGTTGATAAAGACTCATTTGCACCCGTTCTTCAATTTGGTATGGACTACAATATTAATAATAAATGGCTATTAAATCTGGACGTTAAAAGATTTTGGTATAACACAGACGTTGAGGGAAATGCTGGCGCTGCTACAGGCGGAAAATATGTAAAAATTGATGATCTTGACGTTGATCCATGGGTAACAAGTATTGGTGTTGGATATAGATTTTAAGTTTATTGATTACAGTTCTCGTAATCAATAGAAAGCAGTGGTTCGTTCACATACCATTGTAAATCTCAAAAGCCTCAGATTTTTTTCTGAGGCTTTTTTAATTGCACCAAACAGTGATGGGATAAAAAAAATCTATATACAATGCTATTAAAGAAATAACACTTATGATCAAACCTGAGGTGAGATAAGCAATTTTTTCAGAAACTACTTTCTTAATAAATGTCTGTTGCGTTAGTTTTGCTAGTAAGAGAAAAAATACTGTACCAAAACCGAAAGCAATCATTGATAAAAAACCAATGCTTGGCTTTGATGAAATAATTGCTACAAAATAAGCAGTAAAAAGCATTCCACATGGAATTAAAGACCAGAACAATCCTACTATAGAGAGTGAAATTTTTTTAGTATTTTCATTTATTTTACGATTTATTATAGCGGCAGAATAATTGATAAACCTGGGTTGCTGCCTTCTAACTATTAAATAAATCCCCCAAACTAAAAAATAAGAATGCATCATTACCCAAAGTGGGTGCAAAGATTTGATGTTGCTTCCAAGAATAGCAAAATATTTTGATGAGAATGCTAATAATAAACCAACTAAACCATAGCCCATTATTCTTGATGTTTGAAAAATTAAAAATTGAGGATTATCTTTTTTCAATTGTAAAACCGAACAAAATGGACCGCACATCAAAACACAATGCATTCCACCAAATAATCCTATAAGAAAATTGCTAAAAATTAAGGAGGAGTATCCGAACAATTTATATGGCTTTCGAGAAAGAGAATTTGTTGCTATCCAGATATTTATCAAAAATCATTGCAATAACTCTTACAAAATACCACCCATACTTACCTAAAGATATTTTATTTTTATCCACTTTCACAACGGTTGATTGCATTTTCTTAAGTTTTAACAATTCATTGTTAAAATATTTTTTAAATTTAATAAGAAACATATCTTCTATAAATTCAAAGTCAACATAACCATGGCACATTACTTCCATTATTACAGCACGACGTACGGTGTCATCAAAATTCATTTGCAGTTCTTTTATTATTGGCAAATTAGAATGATCAAGCATTTGGTAATATTCTTTTATATTTTTTGCATTTTGGAAATAATAACTACCTATCTGACCAATCGATGACACTCCAAGAGGTATCAGATTTAATTCATTTTTGTCAGTATACCCTTGGAAATTCCTAAAGAGACGCTGTTGAGATTTCGCAATAGATAATGCATCATGTGGCAGAGCAAAATGATCCATTCCAATATACTGATATCCTGCCCCTAATAAATCATTGATTGCCATTCTTAACATCATAATTTTGTCACTTGCGTTAGGAAGTTTATATTTATCTATTTGAATTTGGGATTTAAACAAATGTGGAAGATGGGCATATGAGTATAAAGCTATTCTTTCTGGCATAAGCGATAAAACTCTGGCCAAAGTGACTTTAAAAGACTCAATATTTTGCATTGGTAATCCATATATTAAATCGATATTTGTTGATGTATATTCGAGGACTTTTGCTTTTTTTACTAGCGCCTTAATTTCGTCAAATGATTGAGATCTATTAATTGCTTTTTGAACTTTTTCATCAAAATCTTGAACTCCAAAACTAATTCGATTAAAACCAAATTTTTTTAATCTAACCAATCTATCTAAAGTGACTGTTCTAGGGTCGATTTCAATAGATATTTCACCAATGAACTTTGTATTAAATTTACTTTTAATATAATCCAAGATTCTTGATAGATTAAAGTCACTAATAAATGTTGGAGTACCACCACCAAAGTGAATATTAGATATTTGCAATTTTCCTAAATGATTGCGATATTGATCTATTTCTAAAAAAAGGTGGCGAATATAATTATTTTCAACAGATTGATCTCTTGTGATAATTTTATTACATGCGCAATAAAAGCAAATACTCTTACAAAATGGAATATGAATATACAATGAGAAATTCTGACTATGTACAGAATTTTTAGCAGAGATTAAATTTTTAATAGTTTTGTGTTTAAGATTTTCGGTATTTTTAAACTGGTTTGCCGTAGGGTAAGATGTATACCTTGGGCCATTGATATTAAATTGTTGTAGTAATTTTGGATTTGGAATCATTATTATTGCTCAAACAAGGAAATAAAATTATTATTAATCAATAAATAATCTACAGACTGATATATATCAAAAAATGATTAAACATAAGGAATTTCAAGAATCATGTACAGCTTGTCATCTAAGTCAGGTATGTATTCCTGAGTCAATGAATGAGAATGAAGTGATCCAGTTAGACAATCTTGTAAATTCAAAAATAAAACTAAAAAAAAAGGATACACTATTCTTGTCCGGTGATAGCTTTAAAGCTATATATGCCATCAAGTCAGGTTCGATCAAAACAACAATAACCAACACGTCTGGGATGGAACAAATAAATGGTTTTTTTATTCAAGGTGAAATTATCGGTTTTGATGGTTTTGCTACCGATAAACATGTTTTTAATGCTATTGCCTTAGAAGACAGTCATATTTGTGTAATAAAGAAACATGATTTAGAGAGTTTTTCTGAAAAATTTTTACCTCTAAAAAATCAAATTCAAAGAATTATGAGTAAAGAAATTGTTAGAGATAACAATATGATGCTGCTATTGGGCAATATGAATGCTGAACAAAAAATTGCTACTTTTATACAAAATATATCCAATAGATTAAATAAACGCCGTAATAACCATTTGGCAATCACCCTAAAAATGACTCGTGAAGAGATGGGAAGTTATCTAGGACTCACTAATGAAACTATTAGTCGAGTATTAAAAAAATTGAGTAATTTAAATTTAATTGCAATTGATGGTAAGGAATTGCGCATTCTTGACGAAGATGGGCTAAAGCAAATAATTCATAACGACTGCAAACCCTAAAAATAAAATCAATTTAAAAAAAAGAATTATTTATTTCGCGCTTTCATGGCCGGCTCTTCACTAGAGTTGTTATGCGATATATCTTTTTCAACAATCAAGATAGCCGGATTTTTAATAGCAATATATATGGTCACAATAGATGCAACTATAACTAAAACAGGTCCAGCTATAATTAATTTTAAATAGAAATTTTTACTCATTTTCTTGGGACGATAAAGGTTGTCTCTTCGACAATTACATCACCACTTTGCTTGCTTGTAAATACAACCTTAATTTTATACTTACCGGTCTCAATTAATTCGTAAGGCGTCTCCAAATGAACGACGAACCATTCACTTGCAGCAGGTGGAATTAAAAATTCTTTTTTTTCATCCTCTTGATCTAACTTTATGAGCCCATGATTACTTTGAACATCGATTGAAAATGATTGAGCGTATTCATTCAAATTCATAAACTGCATACGATAAACGTTTTCTATATTTCCATTATTATCAATTCTAGATAAAACTGATCTATCTTTAACAATATCAACTCTAAATGATGGTCTTATACTAATCGCAGTTAGAAATAAAACAATAAATGCTAAAAGCACGCCAGAGTAAATCAGTATTCTTGGCCTAAAAATACTTTTAAAAAAACTAACATGTTTATTTGAATTTAGAAATTCAGAGGTGTATTTGATCAGCCCTTTAGGTTTGTTAACTTTAGCCATTACCTGATCACAAGCATCAATACAGGCAGCGCAACCTATGCACTCATACTGAAGCCCTTGTCTAATATCAATACCTGTTGGGCAGACTTGAACACATATATTGCAATCAATACAATCGCCATTTGATTTCATGTTTGTAGATAATTTTCCTCTAGGCTCTCCCCGCTCATTATCATATGAAATTATCAATGTTTTATTATCAAACATCGCGCTTTGAAAGCGGGCATAGGGACACATATATTTACAGACCTGTTCGCGCATAAAGCCAGCATTACCGTACGTTGCAAAACTGTAAAAAAGAATCCAAAACAAACTCCAGCCACTAAGAGAAAATGTTACAAGGTTGATAAAGAGAGGTTGGATTGGAGTGAAATAACCTGAGAATGTAAATCCTGTCCAAAATGCAAAAAGTAACCATATGAAATGTTTTACTCCTTTTTTAAAAAATTTCTTGGTATTCCACTTAGAGGAATCAAGTTCCTTTCTCTTTAAAAAACTCCCTTCAATTTTATTTTCAATCCATTGGAAAATTTCGGTATACACTGTTTGCGGACAAGTATAACCACACCATAGTCGTCCTGCTACGGCTGTAAATAGGAATAATGATAATGCTGAAATAATCAATAAACCTGTAAGGTATATTAAATCTTGAGGATATAAAACTAGATTGAATATAAAAAAACGACGGTTTTCTAAGTCAAATAAAATTGCTTGTCTATCATTAAAAGAAATCCAAGGAGTTAGATAGTAGATAATCTGTGTTAACCATACAAAAAACCACCTAATATTAGAAAAAATCCCTTTAATCTCACGTGGATATATTTTTTGATGACTTTCATATAAGTTAATTTCTTTTATATCAGAGTGGCCAGCCATGTAAAATTTTATTTATTATTTGAAAATGACCAAACATAAGAAGATAAAATATGTATCTGCTCATTACTTAATCTTGATGACCATTCTGGCATTTCGTTAACTTTTCCTTCGTAAATTCGTTTTTTAATTGCATTAATTCCTACTCCATGCAGCCATATATTATCTGTTAAATTTGGCGCTCCAATTTTTTGATTACCCTTGCCATCTGATCCATGACAGGTAGCACAAGCTGCAAATTTCTCCTTACCTAATTGTGCTAAACCGCTATTATGTATTGCACCAGATAATCCTTGAACATAATGCGCCAATTGTTCTATTTCTTTATCACTGCCAATATTACCCATGGGTGGCATTACGCCCTTTCTTCCATTTTTTATAGTAGTTACAATATCTTGTATAGAGCCACCATAGAGCCAATCATTATCAGTCAGGTTAGGAAATCCAATACTTCCCTTGCCATCAGAGCCATGACATTGGGCACAATTATTTAAAAATAAACTCTTACCAATTTTCATTGCTTTCGGATCTTTTGCAAGGTCTTCATGGTTAGTATTCGCATAAAGACTGTATATGGAATGAGTTTTATTTTTTGCATCTTCTACCTCTTCCAGATATTGTTTATTTTGGCTCCATTGTAAAGAGCCATCATGAACTGGCAGTCCAGGATAAAACCATAAATAGACTAATCCAAAAATGATTGTAATTACAAATAAGCCCATCCACCATTTAGGAAGTGGATTATTCATTTCTCTAATATCCTCGTCCCAGATATGTCCAGTAGAATTATCTGAAAAGGAACTCTTTTTAACTTTGCTATTAAAATGAAGCAGCAGGTAGCACGCTAAAATTCCAATTAGCGTTACTACGGTAATTAATAGTGGCCAAAAATCATTAAAAAAATCATTCATAGTTTAATCATCTCTTAACGGCAGGTCAGCAGCATCTTTAAAATCTTTACTTTTTCTTTTTGTAATAGCCCAAAAAATAATTATTAAAAATAAAACAAAATACAATACCGTGATTAGTATCCTTAAATCTTCCTGACTCATTTTCTATGAATGCCTAGTACTTGAAGATAATCTATTAACGCTTGCATTTCGGAAATATTTTTAATTTCTTTAGCTGACTCTAAGTCTTCATTGGTGTATGGAACACCAATCCTTTTTAAAGCCGACATTCTTTGATATACAGTTAGCCCATCCACCATTTCATTAACTAACCATGGGTATCCAGGCATAATCGACTCTGGAACCAAATCCCTAGGATTGATTAAATGTATTTCGTGCCATTCATCACTGTATCGTCCGCCAACTCGTGCAAGATCTGGTCCGGTTCTTTTGCTTCCCCATTGAAAAGGATGGTCATAAATAAACTCCCCAGCAACAGAATAGGGACCATATCTTAAAGTTTCAGCTACAAAAGGTCTTATCATTTGAGAATGACAATTGTAACAACCTTCACGAACGTAAATATCTCTGCCTGCAACCTGAATTGGAGTGTATGGTTTTAAACCTTCAATGGGTTGGGTTGTTTGCTTCTGAAAGAAAAGCGGAACTATTTCAACAAATCCGCCAATAAAAATGACGATAAAAATTAGAACAATCATTAAAAAATTGTTAGTTTCAATTTTCTCATGCGTAAATTTTTTATTTTGATTCTTTTTAGACATTTGGGATTTTAACTGATAGATATTTTTGTTCTTTTATAGTCATTACAACATTCCATGCCATAACAATCATTCCACCGAAATACAATAACCCACCGAGCAGTCTTATGATGTAATAAGGCACCTTAGCTTTAACACTTTCAATAAAGGTATATGTGAGAGTGCCATCTGCTTCGATTGATCGCCACATTAAACCCTCCATGACACCAGCAATCCATAACGCTGCAATATAAAATACGATACCAATCGTAGCCATCCAAAAATGGATTTCAATCGCCTTTTTACTATGCATGACTTTTTTACCAACAAATCTTGGAATAAGAAAATACAACGCACCCATGGAAATTAATCCCACCCAACCTAAAGCGCCAGAATGAACATGTCCAATAGTCCAGTCTGTGTAATGTGATAACGCATTAACGGTCTTAATTGACATCATCGGACCTTCAAAGGTAGACATGCCATAAAATGACAATGAAACTATTAAAAAACGTAACACCGGATCTGTTCTTAACTTATCCCATGCTCCTGATAAGGTCATTATTCCATTAATCATCCCACCCCAGCTAGGCGCTAAAAGTATGAGTGAAAAAACCATTCCGATACTCTGAGTCCATTCAGGAAGAGCTGTAAAGTGAAGATGGTGTGGCCCTGCCCACATGTAAGTAAAGATTAGTGCCCAAAAATGAACGATAGATAAACTGTATGAATAAATTGGTCGATTAGCCTGTTTTGGAACAAAATAATACATAATGCCTAAAAAACCAGCTGTAAGAAAAAAACCTACTGCATTGTGTCCATACCACCACTGCACCATCGCATCTTGAACTCCAGCATAAATTGGGTAAGACTTCATAAATCCCGCAGGTATTTCTGCACTATTAACAATGTGCAGTAATGCAACAGCAATAATAAATGCACCAAAAAACCAATTTGCCACAAAGATATGATTAATTTTTCTTTTTGCAATAGTTCCAAAAAATACGACTGCATAACTGATCCATACAATTGCTATGAGGATATCAATCGGCCATTCTAATTCTGCATATTCTTTGGAAGTTGTGTAACCTAAAGGAAGAGAAATGGCTGCAGAAATTATTACTAGCTGCCATCCCCAAAAAGTAAATTCAGCTAGTTTAGGCATAAATAACGATACTTGAGACGTTCTTTGAACAACATAATATGAAGTCGCAAACAATACTGATCCACCAAAAGCAAAAATCACAGCGTTAGTATGGAGTGGGCGTAGTCTTCCAAAACTTAGCCAAGGAACATTAAAGTTGAGTTCAGGCCATACAAGCTGCGCAGCAATAAATACACCCACAAACAAACCTACAAGCGCCCAAACAACTGCCATTAATGCAAACTTTCTAACCGGACTGTCGTTGTAAAAATTAGTTAATTGATTTTGTTTCATTTAGAAGTTTTAATTTAATTTAAAACCATTTTATTAAGAATGAATTATTTTTTTACTGATCTAGATCATCATTTTCGAGAATTCTTTTTGCTTCAGCATCTAAATTATCAAATTGACCCGTAAAAATTGATCTCCATAAAATAATTAAGACCACTAAGACTATAAAAACTGATAAAGGGATTAAAAAGAACAATGATTCCATGGTTAAATTACCTTAATAATCTATAAGAATTTGCAACTACCACAAGAGAACTGATGGACATGCCTAATCCAGCCAACCAGGGATCAATATAACCCGCAAATGCAAATGGAATCATCAGAAAATTATATGATATAGCCCAGAACATATTTTGTTTTATTATTGTCAATGTCTTTTGCGCCTGATTAAATAAATCACTCAATATCATAAGATTGTTGTTTACTACAACAGCGTCCGTCAAATGTTTTATAGATTGTGGGGAGTGATTCATGCTGATGGATGCATTAGCCGATGCAAATGCCGGACCATCGTTAAATCCGTCACCAATCATTAAAACAGGATTTTGTTTTTGTATTTCTTTTAATTTCAAAAGTTTTTGATTTGGATTCATAGAGGAGAAAATTGAAAATATAGAGTTTGGTATAATTTTTTGGATATTTTTCATTTTATCGCCCGAAAAAATATACAATTTTATTTTTTGTGATTTAAAAAAACTCATTGCTTCAATAAGATTTGATTTTAAGCTTTCACCAATTTTGAAACTTGCAATTAGTGATGAATTAGATGCAAAGTATACTTGATGTGATTTAATTTCCTTTATGCTTGAACAGAATTTGCGACAAAATTTATATGAACCAATATAATACTTATTTCCTTTAAATGATCCTGAAATTCCTTCACCAACAGATTCTTTAAAACTACTAATGCTGGATATCTCCCCTCTGTAAAAATGATTAAACAAAGCTTTTGAAAATGGATGTGTTGAATTGTTAGCAAGGCTAGTGATTATCTTTGCATAATACTCACTACTGCCATTAATCCAAAATGAGTTAATAATTTTTGCTCTAATATCCGTGAGTGTTCCAGTTTTATCAAAAATAATATTTTTAATTTTTGGAATTTTTTCAAATAAATCAAAGTCTCTTACAAAAATACCTTGATTAATTAGTTTGTTTGCAGAGGCCATTAATGCGACCGGAGTTGACAAGGAAAGTGCGCATGGGCAAGTGATTACCAGAACAGAAATCATAGATTTTATAGAGCTATCAGAGCTGTAAAAATAATGAAAGAAAAAACTAAAAAAAGCTAATGCGATTACTGTGATTAGAAAAGGTTGGGCTAATTTATCAATACTTTTTGAAAAAGATGGTTTTTTTGTTAATGAGTCCCTAATGAGATTTCTTATATTCTGAAGTTTTGAAGCATTGTAATCATTAACGCATCTAACTTTTATTGTGTTTGTTAAATTGATCGATCCAGCAAAAACATAATCACCTGAATGTTTAGATATTGGTATCGACTCCCCTGTGATTAATGCTTCATTGCATGATGTTTTACCTGAAATAATTACTCCATCCAGCGGGATTTGATTACCTGGGCGAATTAGAAAGAGTTCATTAACTCTAACATTTTCAATCGCTACCATTTTTTTTATCTTCCCAGATAAAATCTCAATTTTTTTTGTATCTATATCTAAAAAACTATTGATAGAGTTAAACATTTTTGACTTAACCTTTAACTCAACCCATCTAGAAGTCATAATAAAAAAAATGAACATAGCAATTGAATCAAAATAAACTTCTTCACCCCAAGTCCCATTTGAATCAAAAGTAGCTAATGAGCTAAATATAAACATCAGCAAAATTCCCAATGATATTGGCAAATCCATACTAACTTTTTTTTGAAGAATGTCATTTAAAGAATTTTTAAAAATATCTTGGGCTGAAAACAAGATAACAGGTAAGACTATGACCCAAGACGCCCAGTCTAACAATGGTTTGTAATCTATAATTTCACTATATGAATATAAATATGATGGCATTGATAACATCATGATTTGCATCATACAAATGCCAGCCACCATCCATTTCCATAATAATTTTCGATTCTCATGTTTAACTGAAAAATTACCATCACTTTTAAGCTCATATGATTTGTACCCTAGCTTATTGATTAATTGGGTGATGTTTTCAATATTGAGTTTATTCGACGAATAATTAATTAATGCATTGCCATTAACCTGATTAATCAAGACTTCATTAATGCCAGGATGGTTTAATAGTGAGGCCTCAATTTTATTTACACAGGCAGCACAACGTATTCCATGGATATTTAAATGAACATTATTCATTATTTGAAAATAACAAAATTACTTAAACAAATACTGACTTATGTCAGATTTTAATTACGTTGAATAATATATATTTTGATTTATGTTCAATAATTAAGAAAGTACATTATGGGAAATATTGGTAAGTTAGATCGGATCCTTAGGATTTTTTCTGGGTTAATTGTTCTATATCTTTCATATTTATATCATTGGCCAGTATACGTGTACATAATTGGCGCAGCGCTCCTTATATCAGGATTGATAAAGTTTTGTTTACTTTACAAATTATTAAACATTAACACGTCAAAATAAGGTGGAATTGCTGAAAATCTCTTCCTGTGGTTATTTAAATTGATCTAGTCAATCATTGCCACAACAAGCATTTCATCTTAATAAAAAAACCTCGATTAAATAACTAGTCGAGGTTTTTTCTATTCTGAATTTAGAATTAGGTTACTTTAATTTCACTTGTCGTTTTAAACTACAAAAATAATTTCTTCAACATCTAAATCTTCATAAATTCTCTGTGCACAATCTGTACACAATCCAATTTTTCGTGCCAAGCCTCATCAATGGCAGACAT
>CAYRCI010000038.1:0-9067 GCA_964422765.1 uncultured Alphaproteobacteria bacterium
TTAGAAAAAGCAAAGAAAATGGCTGAGGACGCAGTTAGATAATCATGATTAACCTAAAGGTTGTCTCTCCTCAAAAAGTTATTTTTGAAAAAGAAATTGAAATGGCAGTTTTGCCAGGTGCGGAGGGTGATTTTGCAGCAATGCCTAATCACTCTCCCTTCATCAGTTCTTTACGACCAGGCCAGATGGCTATTATGTCGGGCAATAAAGTCCAAGAAAGCTTTTTTGTCTCCGGCGGTCTTGTGATGCTTAAAGATAAAGTATGCGAAGTTTTAGTTGATCAAATCGAGTCATTGTCTGAGATTAATAGTTCTAACTTCCAACAAACTAAAACTTATCAAGAATTAGAAGGTAATCAATCTGCTCTATCTACTTTTGAGCAAGTTGTTAACTCACCTTCCTATAAATAATCTTTAAATTCTTCTAATAGTTTAGAATAGATTTCCCTTTTAAAAGGAACAATATTAGGGACTAAGAAATCTTTTCCCACCCATTGATAATCTGAAAACTCCGGATGCTTAGTGTGAATATTAATATCTTTATCACTTCCATGAAATTCAAATAAGAACCACTTTTGACGTTGTCCTTTAAATTTTCCTTTCCAAAGAGTTATGGCTAGTTCTTCGGGGATAGAGTAGTAGTACCAATCATGTAATTGACTAAGAAGTTTTACTTTATTTTTTTTAATCCCCACTTCTTCTTCCATTTCACGAAGCGCAGCAACTTCAGGATTTTCTTTTCCGTCTATGCCGCCTTGAGGCATTTGCCAAAAATTAGAAGGGTGGTCTATGCGTTTTCCCACAAAAATTTTTTTTTGAGAATTAATGATCATCATCCCTACATTGGGACGATAGTCTTTGGGATTGTGATTCATTAATTTAAAACAGCTATAGTTTTAACACCATCAATGGCACGAGATAGTTGATAATCTTTTTCTAGAATATCTAATTGTGTTTCTGAAGTAGTATCTTCCTCTTTATTAGTCTCATTATCGAGTGCCTCTTTATAGTCTGACTCACTAAATGTAAAATAGTTGTCTATTATTTTAATTTCTGCTCGAGGTACAACCACATCTGGCTCGATCCCAATCGCCTGTATCGAGTCACCACTTGGTGTATAATACTTAGCAATTGTTAGACGAATTGCGCCATTTTCAATAGGAACAATTGTTTGAACGGAGCCTTTTCCAAAGGATTTCATACCCATGATCACCGCACGATCATGGTCTTGCAGTGCACCAGCGACAATTTCTGAAGCAGAGGCAGAACCCTCATTAATTAATACCACTAAAGGTTTCCCATTGATTAAATCACCTTTTTTTGCCGAATAGACTTGAACGTCATTTTTATCTCTGCCGCGTATAGAAACAATTTCACCTTGTTCTAAAAAGCTATCACTCACAGACACGGACTCAGTCAATAATCCACCAGGGTTATTTCTTAAATCTAAAACATATCCCACAGGAGGATTCTCCGAGCTTTCTAGTTCATCAATACTTTTTTCAAGACCAGTGGTGGTCTGTTCATTGAAAGCACTTATTCGTAAAATTCCCACATCATTAATCACGCGATGTTTGACAGACTGAACTTTAATAACGTCTCTTTTCAGAACTACATCAAAAGGCTCCTCGGTTGATCGAATAATAGTAAGAGTAATAGTTGTTCCCACATCACCACGCATTAAATCAATAGCTTCTTTTAAAGTCATATCCATAACAGAAACACCATCTAAATGAGTGATGTAGTCGCCTGCTTGTAATCCCGCTTCGAACGCAGGGGTATCATCAATTGGGGAGACAATTTTTACAAAGCCTTTATCAGTTGTAATTTCAATTCCTAAACCTCCGAAGGCTCCGGAGGTATCAATTTGCATTTCTTTATAACTCTCTTCATTCATGAATCCAGAGTGAGGATCCAGAGCTTGTAACATACCATTCAAAGCTTTCTCAATTAATTCTTTATCCGATACTTCCTCGACATATTGATTTTTGACACGATTGAATACTTCATTAAATATACTTAATTGTTTATAGGTTTCTTTTGTATCCGCGTATCCTTGTGAGGTGAAAAAAATAGCAAAACAAATAAAAAGAAATTTTTTCATCGAACGTAAATTAAGAAGCAGTACTGATGGTACTGAAGTCTTCAGCCCATAGTTTTTCCAAATCATAAATTTCACGGATTTCATTTCTAAAAATATGCACTAAAACATGCCCAGCATCAATGACCGTCCAGTCGCAAAGCGGCTTACCCTCTGGTTTATTACAATATAGTTTTTGTTTTTTTAAATAACGAAATACTTTATCTGAAACAGCATCGACGTGTTTACTAGATCGGCCAGAGGCGATAACCATATATTCTGCAAATTCTGCCTTACCTTTTAGGGAAATGACGGAAACATTCTCCGCTTTATTGTCCTCCAAGCACTCAACAACAGCTTTTACAGCAAGATCTTTATATGGACTAGGAATTACGGATCTCGCTTGATGAAATATCTACACCATCAATGTTTAATAAGTGAATAGAGGGAGTAGAAGAGTTAATAAAAGAATTCAAATCTTGCATAAATAAGTTGGGGTGTTTGTTGAATATTTCTGAATTTTCAATGAAATTATCATACCTCGGTCTATAAAGAACGCAAATACTAATATTTTCTATTATCCATTGATAATTCTTCCATAAATGGAGCTGCCCTAATTGATCTAGACCCATGATCAAATAAAAATGATTCAGGCTACATTTAACCTGAATTTTTTTTAAAAGATCGAAGGTGGAATGAATATGGTGGCGAAATTCAAAATCTGAAACTTTAACGGGGTAAGAAGAAAGTTTTTCTCGTAGTTTTTTAAGTTGTGTGTAGGGGGGGTCTTGATGAATATTTTTTTTTAGTGGGTTTTGATAGGTAGGTATAATAAAAAGCTTTTGCAGGGATAAATAATTTAAGCTTGATTGTATTACATGCAAGTGCCCTTCATGAAAAGGATTAAAAAATCCTCCATATAAACCAAATCTCTTAGGCATTGAGTGTCGCTAAAAATAAATTTTCTATATTATTTTCTTTTAAAGTTTGAATAAATAAGTCATAGCATTTTTTTTGTCGATCATTATGTAAAAAAACAACTAGGGGTATTCTTAATTTAAAATTTAAAAGCAAGGAGAGGGCAAACTGATGATCTTCATCTTCGTCCAAATAAATAACACCCGAATTTTTTAGTCTTTGCTGATTGTATTTAAAATATAAATTGTTAAATAACTCTGCTGTTAATATAACTTTATTCAAATCTTCTAATTCTTGATTAGTAAACAAATTTATTTTTTCTAATTCATAAATTGTATGTTTAATAGTATGCGTTACATGCTCTTTCTCTAAAGAATCTAGATAAGAACTTTGATTTTTAATAATTTTTATTTTTTCTTGAACGCTCATTAGGGGCGAATAGTATTTTTTCCTGTTACTTGATACTTAAACGTAGTTAAATGTTTTGCTCCGACTGGTCCACGCACATGCAGCTTATCGGTTGAAATGCCTATTTCAGCGCCAAAGCCAAACTCTCCCCCGTCAGCAAATTGAGTGGATGTATTATGCATTAGAATGGCACTGTTACAGTGGGTGAAAAAATAATTAATGGATCGAGCATTGTTTGTCAGACAGCTTTCTGTGTGGCCACTCGAGTAGGTATTGATGTGATTGACAGATTCTTCAATGTTTTCAACTATTTTGACAGATAGTTTCTTATCGAGGTATTCAGTTGACCAATCTGCAGTGTCGGCTGGACGGTCCACGGTATATATTTTTTGAAGTTGGTCGCATCCAATAATTTCACAGCCTTGTGATTTTAAGTTATCTAAGACATACGCTATCTCCTCAACAGAGTGATTTTGATGAATTAATAATGTTTCGGTAGCACCACAAATTTCTGGACGACGTAATTTTGCATTGATAATAATTTTAGACGCTTCTTCTTTTGAAAAATTTTCATCCCACACAGTATGGCAAATACCTTCTAAATGTTTAATTGTTGGAACCTTAGAATTTTCTGAAATAGTTTGAATGAGAGATTTTCCGCCTCGAGGAATAATAACATCCACGTGTCCCTCTGCTTGTAAGAGTTCTTGAACTAAGGCGCGATCAGTTTGATCAATAAAACATACTAAAGAGGGATTCAACTCCAAATCCTCTAAAGACTCTCTAATGCATGAATATAAAACTCGATTTGTTTCAATACACTCTGACCCACCACGCAGAATTGCGATATTACCCGAGCGGATACATAAACAGGCGGCATCAATAGTAACATTAGGTCTAGACTCATAAATAATACCGATAATTCCAATTGGCACAGAGATCTTCTCAAAAGCAAGACCGTTGCTTGGATTTTCCCATTTTTCTAGTATTTGATTTAAGGGATCTTGCATTAAAGCAATTTTTTCTACATCACTACATAGTTTTTGAATTTTATCCTCATTCAGGATGAGGCGATTAAGCATGACTGCAGGAATATTATTTTTTTTGGCGTTTTCAATATCTAGGCTATTAGCTTTTAAAATTTTGGGAATGTTAATCTGAAGAAACCCGCTTATATTCATCAGAATTTTACTCCGCTGATCTGAGGTTAATTTTTGCATATCGCTGGATGCCTGTTTAGACTCCTTAAAAATTTTTTCTAACAACAAGTTGCTCATGATTAACGAGAGGAGACTAGATTATCTTTATGGATAACCTCATCTTCACGAATGAAACCTAAAATAGCGCTGATTTCATTAGATTTTTTACCTTTAATTAATTCCATTTCTTTAAAATCATAATTTATCATGCCACGCGCAATTTCTTTTTTATTGTATTGAATTGAAACTGTATCACCACGATAAAACTTCCCCTCTATGGATTTAACCCCAATTGCAAGTAAACTGGAATTCTTTGATAGGGCAGTACAGGCACCTTCATCAATATGTAGAGTAGCTTTTTGAATAGGGCGATTCCAAATCCATTGTTGCCTACTAGTAAGGATATTCTTTGCAGGATAAAACCAAGTTGAGTTTGAACGGGTTATATGATCGATGGGGTTGGTTACCAATCCATAAGCAATAATCATGGTAGAGCCAGACTGCATACACAGTTTAGCAGCATTAATTTTAGCGAGCATACCCCCCGATCCGTATTCACTCATATCTTGATCGATGTAGTTCTCAATTTCTTTATCAATAACCTCCACTGAGGTTATCAATTTTGCTTCTTTTGATTTTTTTGGGTTGGCTGTATATAAACCTTGAACATCCGATAAAAGTATTAACATTTCTGCAGATAGGGCGTTGGCAATCATGGCAGATAATTTATCGTTATCACCAAAACGAATTTCTTCAGTGGACGTGGTATCGTTTTCATTAATAATTGGGATTACGCCTAAATCGATTAAAGAAAAAATAGTATTGCGAATATTTAAATATTTTCTTCTTTCATTTAAATCTTCCGCGGTTACCAGTATTTGGGAGCTTTGAATTTTTACTTTTGCAAAAGCTCTTTGCCATTGCTGTGATAGTTGAATTTGACCAATGGAAGCGGCAGCTTGTTTCTCATGTAAGTTGGTTAAACGTTTTTTAGAAATTAATTTTCGCCCTAAGGCAATTGCCCCCGAGGAAACGATGATCACTTTTGCGCCTTTTTTTTGGAGTTTGTAGACATCATCGACAAGTGAGTCGAGCCATTTTTTTCGCAGATTATGTTTATCATTAACTAAAATATTAGATCCAACTTTAATTAAAATAATTTTTGCTTGCTGCGCCTTCGCTAAGAGGTCTTTATTCATCTTGCAGGTACTCTAAACATAAATTGGTAATTAAATGAAGGTTGTGTCCTGTAGCAGCAGAAACTAAAAAAACTTTATTCTCCACTTTATTGAATTTCTTTTTGATTTTCTCAGCTGTTTTATCGTCTAAAAGTTCTACCTTGTTTAAAGCAATGATCTCCTTTTTAGATTCAATATTCGCTCCATAATTCTCTAATTCTCGACGAATAATCTCATAATTTTTAAAAGGATTTTTTTCTGTTGTATCGACAACATGTATTAAAATTTTACATCTCTCCACGTGGGAAAGAAAATCATGACCCAAGCCTTTTCCTTCACTGGCGTTTTCAATTAGTCCCGGAATATCCGCTAACACAAATTCTAAATCATCTTTTTGTACCATGCCAATATGGGGGTGTAAGGTTGTAAAGGCATAATCAGCAACCTTCGATTTTGCATTTGTAACAAAGTTTAAAATGGATGATTTGCCTGCATTGGGCATTCCCACTAAACCCACGTCCGCGAGTAATTTAAGTTTTAGACGAATAGTAGCTTCTTGGCCTTTTTCTCCTTGTTGAAACTTTCTCGGAGCGCGGTTGGTAGAGCTTTTAAAGTGGGCATTCCCTTTACCGCCTTGGCCACCACGTAAAAAATGATAGGTCTCATTGTCATGAAGAATTTCATGGATTTTTACTTCCATATCTTCGGTGTAAATTTCTGTCCCACAGGGAACATCTAAAATTAAATCCTTGCCACTTGCGCCTGTCTTTAATTGTCCAGCGCCCCCTAAACCATTGGGCGCTCTGAAGTGTTGGTTGAAACGATATTTTTGTAGGGTGTTGACACTCTTTGAACCTCGGAAAATTACATCTCCGCCTTTGCCGCCATTTCCCCCGTTTGGTCCGCCGTATTCAATAAATTTTTCTCGTCGAAAACTTAAGGCGCCGTGCCCTCCATTTCCAGATTTTACATAAATTTTAGCTTTATCAATGAACGACATAACAGTTTATTTTGAAAAGGGTTTAAGAGATCTTAATGAACGCAAACAAACTGTCTGTTACGAGATTTCTTAAACAGAACTTTGCCTTCAACTAAGGAGAAAAGAGTATGATCTTTTCCAATTCCAACGTTGTCACCCGGGTAAAATTTTGTTCCACGTTGACGAACAATAATATTTCCAGGAATTACGTGTTCGCCACCAAACTTTTTGACACCGAGCCTTCTACCAGCTGAGTCTCTTCCGTTTTTAGAACTACCGCCTGCTTTTTTTGTTGCCATGAGTTACTCTTTTACCTTAGATGTTGCTTTTTTAACAGTTTTTTTTACTTCAGCCTTTGGAGCCTTAGTTTCTTTTGGAGCTTCTGCCGCAACCTTTTTGACTGGCTCTTTAAAAATTTCTTCGCCAATCGAAGATTTAATCGACATAACTTTTAAAATTGTAATGTATTGACGATGACCTTTGGTTCTTTGAAAATGTTTTCTTCTATTTTTTCGAAATACTCGGATTTTATCGTCTCTTGTTTGATGGAGGAGCTTCGCAGAAACTTCAGCACCTTGAACAGCAGGGGATCCAAGCTCAAACTTATCACCGTTACCAACTGCAACAATGTCTTTAAAGGAAATTAAATCGCCTACATTTCCTTCAATTTTATCCATTTTTAAAACATCACCTGGTGATACTTTAAACTGTTTTCCGACTGATTTTAGAACTGCGTACATAATAAAGGTGGTCAATATATATAGGTCTTTTTTTATGTCAATAGACAAAAAAGCTAATTATTTAGCGCCTAATGGTGATGATCTTCTAGGTCTTTCTTAATATCTTCATGGTCGCCAACTACGATATGGTGCTTACTTTTGGTGATATATCGGTCTAATACAGGAATAAGGGCTACCGGCAAAAGTCCTCCGATCACAATCCCCAATGTGGCAGCCTGCATGTGCGGATCTAAGGATGCCGCAATAAAATCAGCAATTACATGAGCTATAATCACTCCAAAAATACCTGCGATATATCCGTTAGAGGCAATTTTTAATAAACGATTAATTGACCATCCACTATAAAAACCAACAAGGGGAATGATCGTATGTACCACCCCAAATACAAAACCACGCAGGAGGGTGTAGTCGTTTAACCAATCAATTCGCTCTATTAAATGTTCCATTTAATGTTTACTGTTTTATTGTTTGATGTTATAACATAACAAAATTGAGCATGTCAAATATAAAACATCAAAAATGTTTAAGTAATATTAAAAGCAAAAAAATAGAGTTCTCGTATGTTTACGAGAAAAATATTTTTAATATGCTTATTCAAGGGCATAAAGCAATGAGCGCCTATCAAATCATCGAGGCTTACCTTTTGAAATATAAGCAACTTTTAAAGCCCATGCAGGTTTACCGTGTCTTAAAAAAACTTGTAGAAAAAAATCTTATTCATCGCATCAATTTTAATAACAGTTATGTGGCCTGCTTTCATAAAAATAGCCACGAAACTTTTGTGGGTTTTATTTGTAGTAAATGTTCCACCATTGAAGAAAAACCCCAAGTTTCCATTCACGAGTTAACGAAGACAATGGGCCTGAATAAAAATAATATTTCTCATACGAATTTAGAAATTATAGGGACTTGTCAAAACTGCTTGTAACAATTATTTCATATAAAAATCGGCAATTATCTGATAAATAATCACTCAATCAAAATGATACTGAAAATTATTTTAAGCCTTTTTTTATCTCTCCCAGTTTCCTATTCCTCTGCTAAAACCCTTAAGGTTTACTCGGAGCGCCAACCCCAACTGATTGAACCGCTGATGAAAGAATTTGAAATCCAAACAGGCATAGCGGTTGAATGGATTTACTCGCAAAAAGGCCTCGTTCAAAAAATTATTTTAGAAAGAAATAATCCTGTTGCTGATATCTTTTTATCCTCTGATATTTCGCATTTAATTGATATCGCGGATGCGGGAGCAACTATAAAATTAACTCCCAAATCTAATATTCCTGACTATTTACAAACCGATGATTGGGTGGCTTTAACCAAGCGGGCCAGGATTTTCTACGTATCCAAAGATTTAAATTTAAAGAATTTGGACTACGAAGACCTCGTACTTCCCGAATACCAAGGAAGAATTTGTACTCGATCAGGGTTCCATCCTTATAATGTTTCCCTCTTTGCTTCTCTCTTAGAGCATCACGATGAGCAATGGCTGGAAGATTATCTAATTCAACTACGTTCGAATCTTGCAAGAAAACCACAAGGCAACGACCGTGACCAAGTTAAAGC
>CAYRCI010000039.1:0-8863 GCA_964422765.1 uncultured Alphaproteobacteria bacterium
GGCCAACCTAAGTTTAAGCCGTAATTAAAACAAGCCCTGGCAAAACCTTGAATTGACTCATCGACATTATACATGGATAGAGCTACCCCTGATTTTGAAAAATTAAAAACTTCTTGCTCATTCACTTCCCCATCTTCACTTATAAATTTCATGTATAATTTGCCAGGTTTATTAATTAACATCTCACTCGCGCGATATTGATCTCCAAATGCATGCCGCCCAACTACGATGGGATCATTCCAAGTCCTAACAATTCTTGGAATATTCTTGCATATAATTGGTTGTCTAAAAACTGTTCCATCAAGAATATTTCTTATAGTGCCATTGGGAGATCTCCACATCTGCTTTAAGTTATACTCACTCATACGGTTATTATCAGGTGTGATAGTTGCACATTTAACCCCGACACCGAATTTTTTGATGGCATTTGCTGCTTCAACAGTGATTTCATCATTGGTTTCATCTCTTTTTTGGACTGATAAATCATAGTACTTAAGATCTATATCAAGATACGGAAGAATTAGTTTTTTTTTAATAAAATCCCATATAATACGGGTCATTTCATCACCGTCGAGTTCTACGACTGGGTTTTTTACATTAATTTTTGTCATATTTTTTTTATAAGGAAAGATAGGTATAACAAAAAATAGCCAAAAAAAAATCAATTTTATTGATCAAATTATGCAATTCAGATATTAATTTCACCACATTATGTATTTTCGATTTCATAAAGAGATTTCAGCAATTTTAATAGTTTTGTTTTTGCTGGTTGTATTCTTTTACTTTATTTATAAACCTGTTTTTTTTATATTACTGGTCTTATTAGTATTCACCTTTTATTTCTTTAGAGATCCTGAAAGAGTAGTGCCGATTGGTGAAGATATTCTTGTTAGTCCTGCAGATGGTGTGATCACAAATATTAAAGAATATAAAGAAGGCAAAACAAACTACACCAGCGTTTCTATTTTTTTAAGCGTCTTTAATGTTCATATACAAAGACTTCCAATTTCAGGTGAGGTATCTAAAATTGAATACATAGAAGGTAAATTTATTAATGCTACTCTTGATAAGGCAAGCGAGGATAACGAGAGGCTTAAATTAACTTTAAACTCTGGTAAGAATAAATTTTACATAACCCAAATCGCAGGATTAATTGCTCGAAGGATTATTTGTTATGTAAAAGAAAAGGAGAAAGTTAACCAGGGTGAAAGGTATGGTATCATTAAGTTTGGTAGTAGGGTAGATATAGACTTTCCTGAAAATTTTAAGTTACTTGTTAGTGTTGGACAGCAATGTATAGGCGGCGAAACTATAGTTGCACAAGAAATAAAATCTCAAATTAAATCAGATAGAATTTTTAACAAAATCTAATTTAGGTATGAGAGAATATTCATTTACTAGATTTATACCTAACATAATTACTTTATTGTCTTTAATCGCAGGTATTTCCTCAATTAAATTTTCTATACAGGGTAATTGGAAGTTTGCAGTATTAATGATTATGCTGGCTGCATTTTTTGATTTTTTTGATGGATGGATGGCAAGGAAACTAAAAAAATCCTCGCAATTTGGAGCAGAGCTTGACTCGCTTTCAGATTTCATTAGCTTCGGCCTCGCCCCCTCACTATTAATTAATCTATCCTTTACCCATGAACTTGGAAGAATTGGTTGGGTAATAAGTCTATTCTATATAATTTGTGCTGCTTTAAGGCTAGCTAGATTTAATATAGAAAATATGAAGGAAAAAAGTGTTACTTTTTTTGGTATTCCTTCCCCCGCAGCAGCTGGTATTGTAATGATACCTTTGTATATGGGGTTTATGGATTTTTACATACTAGGAATCGACTATCTTTATTTAAGTGCCTTAATTTTAGTTTATGCGGGCGTTATGATGATTAGTAGAGTGCCAACCCCATCCCTAAAAAGCTTAAAACTAAATTCTTCATATTCTAAATTACTAGTTCTAGTATTTGCCGTTTTGTTGATATTTATGATTAGCTTTTTTTGGCAAACCACATTATTTATCGCGGTTGCTTATCTTGTTATGTCAATAATAAATTCAACTATTTATTTATTTAGATACTTTAGAGTCACCTAAATATCTATTTTTTAATATCAAAATTGAGGGAGTTAGTAAAAGAGTAAGAAAAGTGGAGAACAATAATCCAAAAATTATTGCTCTTGATAGATCGACCCACCACTGTGTATCAGGAGAATTGTAAGTATATTCAAAACTAATAAAATCAAAATTGAATTTTAATGCCATTGGCATTAACCCTAAAATTGTTGTAGCAGTAGTAAGTAAAACAGGCCTTAACCTCTGGGCTCCAGTCATTAATATGGCTTCTTTAGCATCATTTGTTTTTTTTATTAATCTATCGTAGGTATCTATCAAAACGATATTATTATTTACTACTATCCCAGCGAGAGAAATTACCCCAATACCACTCATTACTATTCCAAAGGGTTGCTGAGTTATTAAGAGCCCTAAAACCACTCCAACGGTAGACATAACAACAGCAAATAAAATCAATAGAGTGCTAGAGAAACTATTAAATTGAGTTAGTAAAATAACGCCCATTAAAAAAATCGCGATTAAAAATGCTTTTTGCAAGAATGCCTTTGATTCATTTTGACTTTCATCTTCACCTTTAAATAGCACAGATACTCTAGGATCAATATTGGCTGAACCAAATTCAGGTATTTCTAAACCAAAACTATTAGGGATGTCAAATTGTTCTACACCAAGCCAATGTTTTATCAAACGAACATATGCATCTGTTTGATAAAACATTTGAACATCAGATTTAATAGACTCAATTCTGTTTTGATTAATTCTAACAAGATTGCCAGTTTCCTGATCGGTTTGAATATTAGTAAAATTTGATATTGGAACGTAACCATTGGAAGTAGGAATCTTTATATTATTTAACTCATCTATAGTTCTTTGGTTCTCAGGAAGTCTTAGATAAATAGGAATGGAGTCATCGCTATCATCAGTCCTAAATTCACTAAGTTTTAAACCGCTAGTAAGAAGTTTTATAGTATTTCCAATAATGGCTATACTTGCTCCATATTTTGCCGCTTCCTCTCTATCAACATAAAGTTGATATTCAATTCTAGGGGAGGGTAAAGAGGACTCGATATCTTTTAACCCACTGATGTTCATCATAAAGTTTTCAATTTTTTTTATTTCCTGAATGGTAAGATTGTGATCAACTGAAGTTAAGTCAATTTCTATTGGCTTCCCTCTTGGTGGACCAGCACGTTGCGTTCTAGTTTCAACCTTTATTCCTGGAATACTACTAGTCACATCACGTATTTCTGAAATCATTACATCAGCTTTTCTTCGCTTATCCCAATCATTAAATTCGATTGATATAAAGCCTATGATGTCATTAGAACTCTCCCTTCTATTAGAAACGTTACCGGAAGTTGTATAAATTGATTCAAATTCATTATTCTTCATTTGTAGCTTTAGAATTTCATTTTCTACTTTGGCAACTAGTTGGTCTTTCTCTAAAATAGATAGATTTCCAGTAGCATATATTACTACTTTTGTATTTTCTGCCTCAACAGATGGAAAAAAAATTACACCCTTACCAAATTTTGCATACGAACCATATATACTAATAAGTAAGGCAATTGATAAAATAGAAATTTTTATTGGGTTATTTATACAAACTCTTAAAATCGTTAAATACATACTAGTAAAAAAACCAACTTTATCCAAATCTGTTAAATCCTCATCATCTGAAAGGTTTATTTTAGGAATAATAACCTTTTGAAAGAAACCTTTACTTTTAAAATGTTTGAATGTTCTAAATACTCCATAGGCGATAACTAAACTAAAAAATATTTTTATTCCTATATTTAAATAGTTTCCGAAGTCATAGTTCGATAAAAATTTATAACCTATAAAATTTATAAGGCTAAAAATTGCAAGCGGAATGATAAAAAAGAAAAATAAACTTCTAATCTTATAAGTTTGAGTTCCAATAATTGGGATTACGATCAAAGCCATCACTAAGCTAGATCCCAAAACAGATATGACAGTTATTGGGATATATTTCATAAAGCCACCGGTAGTACCAGGCCAAAATAACAGTGGCAAAAAAGCTGCAATTGTAGTCAGGGTAGAGGCTATAATAGGCATCGACATCCTTGATGCCGCTTTAATATAGGCCTCCATTAAGCCCATGCCCTCTTGTATCTTTCGTTGAGCATATTCAACAACCACTACAGCCCCGTCTACTAAAAGACCTACTGATAAGATCAATCCAAATAAAACAACCATATTAACGGTATAGCCGAGTGTAAAAAGAATTAGTATTGCAGCTAAAAATGATCCAGGAACTGCTAAACCTACAAGTAAACTTGATCTGAGTCCTAAAAATAATATCACGACGCTCATCACCAATAAGATTGAAAAAATGACGTTGTTTTGAAGATCTCTTAGCATATTTTTAATTTTGGTAGACTCATCACCTGAGTAAGTAATATTGATTTTAGATGGCAGTGAAGCTTTTTCAGCTTCTACAAGATCCCTAACTTGTTGAACTGTTTCAACAATATTCGCGCCTATTCGCTTAGAAATTTCCAATGTAAATGCTGATTTACTGTTAAGTCTTGCATATTTCTCCGGGTCTTTAAATGTTCTTTTTAATGTAGCGATATCTTTAAACTTTATTGTTTTTTTATCATTAACCTTAATCGGAGTATTGAATATATCACTTAGATTTTCATATAATCCTGGAATTTTAATCACAAATCTTCCATCACCAGTATCCAGACTCCCCGCTGAAACAATTTGATTGTTGGATCGCACGAAATTAAGAATTTCATTAAGATTTAATCCATAAGACTCAATTTTATTTTTATCTACAATTATATCTAGCTGCTCATCTCTTTCTCCCCCAACTTGGACTTCTAAAACATTGGGAAGGGATTGGATTTTATCTTTGAGATCATTGGAAACTTTTTTAAGCAAAAATTCTGAGATATCGCCACTCACACTGACTACCAGTATAGGAAATAGGCTTATATTGACTTCACTAACTTTTGGCTCATCGGAGTCATCAGGTAAATTAGATTTTGCTCTATCTACTTGTTCTCTAGTATCAAGCAGGGCTTGGTCAGGATCAAAGCCCGCATCGAACTCTAAAAGAATATTTCCTCCATTTTGATATGAAGTGCTTGTCATTTCTTTCTTGCCTTCGATATTTGCAACCTCATCCTCAACAGGTTTGATTAATAGTTTTTCAGAGTCCTCTGGAGAAATTCCAGTTAAACCTAAAGAAACATAAATATAAGGCAGGTTAACATCTGGGGATGACTCTTTGGGAATATTATTAAATACTAAAGAACCACTAATAATAACGAATAAAAATATAGATATGGTCGTTCTATAGTACTGACTAGCTAAATTTACTAAATTCATTAATTTTTATATTTAGAAATCTACTTTTTCACCATTAGAAACATATTGTTGACCAACAATAATGATTTTTTCTTTTTGAGATAACCCAGTAACTATCATATAGCTAGAGGTGTCTTGTAAAATTTCTATTGCTTTATATTTTACTAATCCATTTTCATCAATTACTTTCACACCAAGTTCCCCACTGTCTCCTAGAGTTAAAATAGATGGTGAAATTTTATGAGCAAGAACTTCACCTTTTTTTATTGTAATTAATGAAGAAAGACCATCCTTGAACTTCAAGTTTTCATTTTCAATTTTAACAACTATTTCAAATGTCTTGGTATCTGGATCAGAAATAGGAGAAATATAATCAATAACACCTGTAACATTTTGATCTAAGATAGAAACACTCACTTCATTTTGATTTGAAATATCTAAAATTTCATTTTCATTAATATATCCAAAAATTTTAATTTTAGATAAATCGATTATTTCATAGGCTGTTTCGCCTGGCATAATTAATTCACCTTCGATTTTATGCCCATCTAATAAAATTCCATCAAAGGGGGCAAATAACGCAACCTTGTTAAATTCAGACTCTGAAAGAAGTTTTAAGTCATAAAGTTCTTTATTTGATAAAAAATCCTCCATCTCTATGACTTGCGAGCCCGAAGTAATTCTATTGCCAGCTTTAGATAGGACATTTTTAACTTTACCTATAATTTCACTTTTAACCTTAATCCTTCGATGTGCTTCTGTAGTAGAGCTAAACTCTATACTGTCATCTATTAGTTCAGCAGTTGAGTCAATTACTTCAACTCTGAATAAATTTTCTTCAGTGTTATTTTCTGTAGTATGACCAGCAGAATGTAATTGAAAATGAAATAAAAATATAAGGAGCAGTGAATAAAAAATAGTAATAATTTTCATGTTAAATATAGTTACCTAAGGTGTATATGTAAACGAATTGATATCAGATTATAAGAAAAATGAAACAATGGTATAAAGACAGGAAAAAAGATCATTTTTATCTTAAAGCTAAGAAAAATAGCGTTGTTTCTAGGGCATATTATAAATTAGAGGAAATAGATAAAAGATACAAATTATTCTCGAATGCTGTAAATGTTCTTGATATTGGTTGTAGTCCTGGGGGATGGTCACAATATATTTTAAATACAAAAAAAAATTCAAAAGTTGTTGGTATTGATATTTTAGCAATGCAGATTGATTTGGGAGATCAATTTGAATTTTATCATCAAGACTTAAATAAATATGAAGAAATAAAAAATATTTTTGAAGAAAAGTATTACCAATTTGACTCAATCATTTCAGATATAGCACCGAATACTTCAGGTAACCAATTTGTTGATCAAGTAAAGAGTTATGAGTTAAGTTATTTGTCGTTTCAATTTATTGATGAGTTTTTACATCCGAATGGAAGTTTTCTGGTCAAAAACTTTCAAGGAGAAGATACGCAAGAATTATTCAATATGATTAAATCAAAATTTAAAAAATGTTTATATGTTAAACCACTAGCTTCAGACAAGAAATCTAAGGAAATTTATATTTTAGGTTTAGAAAAAAAATAATTTTTAAGCCAAACATTTAATGAGAGCAAGTTATCAAATTTTTTGCATTTATTATTGTAAGTTACTTCAAAAATTTCATTATAAATTTTATTAGAGTAAATAATTTTAATAATTGGAAATGAAAAATTAGATTTATAAAAGGTTATGTTAGTTTTATTATTTTTTTTATCAGTGGTTTGAATAGAATAATTTCTCCAAATATTATGAGCTAACCCATGCGAGTAGGCATTGAGGATATATTGAAAAGTTTTTTTAGGGATGGTTTGTGATGGATATTTATTATTTAAGTTTAATATTTTCAATATATATTATGATAAATAATGCCCATCAATTCTTCAAGATGTAATTTAGATTGGATTCCTAATAATTTTGAATATCTAAGTCTTCAGGGAACAGAGTCTACTTTCTATAATAGCTTTGGACAAAATGGACTTCTTCTAATGTTTATTTGTAATCATTGCCCTTACGTCAAATCAATTGAGTCTAAAATTTCATCAGAAACAGTTAGACTGAGGACTCTTGGAGTTAATTCTTTAGCGATAATGGCAAATGATCAAGATAGCTATAGTGAGGATTCTGATATTAATCTCCTAAACCAAATACAAACTGCAAAATTTGAATTCCCCTATGCGGTAGACAAAAATCAGTCAATTGCAAAAAATTTTGATGCCCAATGTACGCCAGAATTTTACTATTTTAACATTGAAAAAAAGTTAAAGTATAGAGGAAGGCTTGATTCAAATGGCAAAAACCCAGAAATGGGAAAACCCGAGCTTTATAATGCAGTTGAAGAAATTATTGCCAAAGGTTATTCTTCAGCCGAACAGTATCCTAGCGTAGGTTGCTCAATCAAATGGAAAAATTAATTACCAAAAAAAATATAATCATTTTAACGGGTGTGTTGGTAGTTTTGGCTTCAATTATTTCATTTTATTTGTATTCCAAGCAAAAAGAAAATCAGAATCTTTTTGACATATATTTATCTGGTTTATACAACGAAGGAAATAATATATCAGAGGAGCAATTAAATTATTTATCTAATATTGAAAATCCAAAGGTATCCTTCTTTGCCGATTTGAAGAAAGGATCGATAGATAATCTAAATAAGTACCAAAAATTAGATAAAGATCTAATTTTATTAAAAAACGCCTTGCAGGATTTGGATATGGAAACTATCAGATCATTATCGCTAGATGATAGCTTCATCTTTTCAGATATAGTTAAAATTTATTTAATTAATGACGATTTTAATAATCTAGACGATATTAATATAGAAAATAATGATAATTTTTTTATTAAGGCGGTAAATCGTTTAGAAAATGAAAATAGTTAAATTCTTATTATTTTTTTTAATCCTAAGTTCTTGCAATAAGTATTTAGGAACTATAGAGCCAGATTACGAACCGAGTAACGAAGTAACAAATATTTTTGAAAAAGATTTTAGTTTATCCTCACCTGCAAATAATTTTAAAATAAATGAAAAAA
The DNA here is from genome assembly GCA_964422765.1 of uncultured Alphaproteobacteria bacterium. GTDB lineage: Bacteria > Pseudomonadota > Alphaproteobacteria > HIMB59 > HIMB59 > HIMB59. The sequence continues at coordinate 8,497 of CAYRCI010000039.1, forward strand.
ATTTTCTCAAAAATAAAAAATATTTATCCACTAATAGCTCATTTAAAGAAATAAATAAATTAATTAGTCTCGATTCTAAATCAAAGATTTTTTTTATAAATGATAATCTTATAAGCTCATCAAATGATGAAGTTAAAATAACTAGCCTAAATAATTTTAAAATTTTAGGAAAATATGATTTGTCGCTTGAAAAAAATGAACTTGTTCTTGATATAATTTCTTATAAAGGCAAAATTCTTATACTAACCAATCAATCTAGTTTATATGAAATTACAGAAGATAAAATATTATTGGTTAATAGGTTTGATGTACTTTCAGAAATTAAACCAGTTTTAATAAGGGGCGATTTTTATATTTTTTCAGTATT
>CAYRCI010000040.1:0-8855 GCA_964422765.1 uncultured Alphaproteobacteria bacterium
AAATAATATATCCGAGTTAACGCTTAGAACTGGTCGTAATAAACCAGATGTTATAACTTGATGAACTGTAAAAAAAATTATTTAGTTTTTTAAAATAGTTTGAACAAAGTATTAAAGTAAGTAAAATGCACCTTTTACGAAATTTTGGGGCCATAGCTCAGCTGGGAGAGCGCTACGCTGGCAGTGTAGAGGTCAGGGGTTCGATCCCCCTTGGCTCCACCATTTAACTAATTTACATACCCCATCTTAAAGCTGCGGTATGAACTGGGGAGTCCCAGTGCTTAATAATCTCTTCATCAAGTTTTGTGAGTGTAATCGAAGCCCCTTGCATCTCAAGTGAAGTACAATAATTACCAACTAAAGATCGAGAAACTTTAATATTTTTTTTATCTAATATTTTTTTTGCATTATCAAAAATAAGATAGAGTTCCGTTAAAGGCGTACCTCCCATTCCATTCACAAATAGTAAGGTTTCCTGTCCGCTATTTGGGTTTAAATCATCTAAAATTGCCTCGATTAATTCTTCTGTAATATTTTGAGCAGGTTTAATTTTATCTCTTCTTCTTCCAGGCTCACCGTGAATACCAACGCCAAATTCCATCTCATCTGAACCTAATTCAAATGTAGGTTTACCTGCGGCTGGAACGGTGCAGCTAGTGAAGGCGACTCCCATTGAACCGGAGTTTTTATTAACCTTATCTCCGAGTGCTTTGCAAGCTTCTAATTTAGCTCCAGACTCAGCTAGAGAACCAACTATTTTTTCAACCAGTACTGTCGCTGCAACGCCTCTTCTGCCAGTTGTAAAAGATGAATTTTCTACAGCCACGTCATCATTCGTTAAAACTGATTCATTTGCGCTTGATAGCATTTCTGCTGCCATTTGAAAATTCATCAAATCTCCAGAGTAATTTTTAACAATAAAAAGTACGCCTGCACCACTATCAACTTTTTCTGCAGCTGCTAGCATCTGATCTGGTGTTGGGGAAGAAAAAACAAAGCCTGGACAAGCCGCATCCAACATACCATAACCAACTAACCCTCCGTGCATAGGCTCATGCCCGCTACCACCGCCACTAATTAAAGCCACTTTTCCCTCTTTGGTAGGTTTTGATCTGGTTATAAAATTTGGGTCATAATAAACATTTGTTATATCGCTATGTGCCGCTGCAAAACCCTGAAGACTTTCTCTTAAAAAATCATCAGCTGTGTTCATAAATTTTTTCATTTTTTCCTCCTATTGATTTAATATTGACTCACAAACTGTTTTAATCATTAATTGAGATGATCTAGCGCCAGGATCTATGTGCCCCTTTGCCCTTTCTCCTAAAAATGATGCTCTACCTTTAGTAGCTAATAAATCTTTTGTAGAGAGCATACCCTTTTCAGCTTTCTCAACTACCTCCTGAAGAATTGAATTCAATTCTTGATCTTTTTCTAATCCTTTTTGTAAACAATTCGCAACTGGAATAAGCACATCCATCATTGTTTTTTCACCCACATCTGCCTTGCCTCTTTGCTTAACAGCCTCTACTCCATCAATAAATATTTTAAATGCCTTTTTGTAATCCACTCCTTCGTCAATTCCCTCGCCTTTGGCCATAGTCATAAATAAAGTTCCAAATAAGGCGCCCGAGGAACCCCCTATACCTGATAATACTTTCATTGCAATTTGGTTAAGTGCTTTTGACATGGGTAAATCTTTAATTAAAGGTTCTAGTTCAATAACTAATTTAATGCCCCGTTGAACATTAAATATATGATCACCATCTCCTATTTCTTGATCAAGTTTTTCTATTTCTGATGCATGGGAATCAATTACAGCTTTTATTTCTTTTGCTTGATTGATTAAAAAACCAATACTCATGATAATCTCATTCCTTTTTCATTAAAAAATAAAACTTTGCTTTGATCAATAGCAAATTTTATCGTTTGACCTCTTTGACCGTCAAAGGCTCCTTGATAAAGGCATAGAATTTCAGTTTGATTGTAATCTAAAACAATTACTGTCTCTGCTCCAAGCGACTCAATAGTTTTTACAGATGCCGACAGTTCTCCCTGGCCTATTTTAATATGTTCTGGTCTTAGTCCAAACTGATAGGAGTCACTTGAGATTACATCTGATAAAATCTTATTTAAAAGGATATTTATTTTTGGTGATCCTAAACGATTGGCAACATAAATAGAATTAGGTTTATTGTAAATATCCTCTGGGCTTCCGATTTGAACAATTTTACCATTTTCCAAAACTCCAATTTCATCTGCCATAGTAGTAGCTTCAGCTTGATCATGAGTTACATAGAGAATTGTTGCACCTAAGTTTAATTGGATACTTTTTAATTCTACTCTTAAACTCTCTCTTAATTTAGCATCAAGTGAAGAAAGGGGCTCGTCCATTAAATATATATTTGGTTCTCTAACTAAAGCTCTGCCTATTGCAACACGTTGCATCTCGCCCCCAGAGAGCTCAGTTGCTTTATTGTTAAGTTTTTTTGAAATTTTTAACATATCTGCAATTTTAGTAACCTTGGCCTTTATTTCTGCTTCAGAAACTTTTCGCATTGGCGATCTTAATGGAAAAGCTAAGTTATCATAAACTTTGTAATGAGGATAAAGCGAATACTGTTGGAATACAAAGGCCGTATCACGAGCCGCGGGTTGAGCAGTCGTCACATCCTCATCATTAAAAAGTATTTTACCATTTTCTATTTTTTCAAGACCAGCTACGGCTCTTAAAATTGTCGTTTTTCCTGCACCGGTTGGGCCTAAAAGTACAAAGAATTTTCCATCATTAACTGTGAAGCTAACATCATCCAGTGCTTTTACAGTTTTATCATAAATTTTAGTAACATTTTGTAATTCTACTTTGGCCATTAGGAAATAAACTCACTTGCTAAAGCTTTATTGGTTATGCCATCAAATATAATTTGATTATCGTTGAGTGTATTGAATTGAACTTGTTCATTAATTTTTACAGAGGTATCGCTATCTACCCTAATTTTTACATAGCCAATAGATGTCTCAATCGTTAAAATTTTTCTAGAACCTAAATACTCCACTCCGAATACATTTCCTTTAATTCCATTTTCTGACACTAGTTTTAAGTTTTCAGGTCTTACACCCAAAAAATTTTCTTCAGATGTGGTGCCATCGTTTTGTAAAGGAATATTAATTGAAGTGTCAGAAATAATAACCTTATCTTGTTTAGGAGATATTTTTTGATGTATAGGCATAAAATTCATACCTGGCGACCCTATGAAATTTGCAACAAATTTAGTTTTAGGCTTATTATAGATGATACTTGGACTGTCTGCCTGCAGAACTTCACCTTCATTCATGACAGCTATTCTGTCCGCCATTGACATTGCCTCTTGTTGATCATGTGTTACATAAACAGTGGTAGCATCGATTTCATCATGTAACTTTCTTAATTCTAAACACATTAATTCCCTAAACTCCGCATCAAGTGTGCCCAGGGGTTCATCCATCAAAAAAGCTTTTGGCCTTCTTACCAGCGCTCTTCCAAGGGCTACTCTTTGCCTGTCACCCCCTGCCAAAGATGAAATTTTTGATTTGAGCAAATGATCAATTCTTAATAATTTGGCTGCCTCTAAAACTCTTGTATCTATATCTTTTTTGGAAAATTTTTGCATCTTTAACGGAAATGCTAAATTATTTCTTACATTTAGGTGGGGGTATAGTGCAAATAATTGAAAAACAAATGCAATGTCCCTCTGTGAAGCTCTTAGATAACCAACGTCTTCTTTATCTAAATAAATATTGCCAGATGTTGGAAATTCTAAACCCGCTATCATTCTAAGAGTGGTAGTTTTTCCGCAACCAGATGGGCCTAATAAAACAAAAAATTCTTTATTTTTAATAACTAAATTAGATTTTTTAACAGCAATGAAATCCCCGAAGGATTTATGTAAATTTTTGATTTCTATTTCTGCCATCTTTAATCTGGAAAATGACTTGTAATGACGAAACCTATTGTTCCAATCAATATTACGATAAAGGAATATGTAAACATCCACATTGCAAAAGGTTGCATTAACATAAAAACACCTAAAAGGATTAGTACCGTTGATGCATTCTCCCATATAGCTCTTTTAAAAATTCTGCGAATTAAACTTTTCTTTTGATCCATTATTTTCTTACAGCTCCAAATGTTATTCCTCGCAAAAGATGTTTTCGAAGAACTACAGTAAAGATCATAACAGGAATTAAAAAAAGTGTCGTTCCAGCTCCAATTGCTGGCCAATCTAATCCACCTTCTCCTATAATAGTAGGGATGAATGGTGGTGCAGTCTGGGCATTAAACTGAGTTAATAGAACAGCAAAAGCATATTCATTCCATGAAAAAATCATACAGAAGATAGCAGTTGCAGCGATACCTGTTATAGCTTGTGGTAGTACAACTTTGAAAAAAGCTTGTAATCTTGAATAGCCATCTATCATTGCCGCCTCTTCATACTCTTTGGGTATCTCGTCCATAAATCCTTTTAACAACCAAACAGCGAGGCTTAAATTTACTACTGTATATAATATGATCATACCAATATGAGAGTCTCCCAATCCCATTTTTCGATACATGATAAAGATCGGCACTGCTACAGCTATAGGTGGGAACATTCTTGTGGAGAGAATAAAAAACATCAGGTCATCTTTTAGCGGAACTTTAAATCTAGAAAATGCATAAGCGGCCAATGAACCAAGAAAAACCGATAAGAAAGTTGCGCCAAAACCAATTATAAGAGAGTTGGAATATCGGCCTAGAAATTTAGAGGGTCCAGTTATAACCATCTCCCTGCTTCGGACTAACTCTTCGTACCAGGTTTCCGGTGGGGGAAGTGAATCTAAATACTCTTGTGGCTGTCGAGAGCGATTTGTAAATAAATTCACATAACCTTCGAGAGAGGGTTCAAAAAAAACTTCCGGTGGATAAGAAATAGCACTATCAACGCTTTTAAAGCTTGTTGCTACAATCCAAGTAATAGGGATTAAAGTTACAACCATATATACAATAATAATTGTAGCAGCTAATTTTCTTGAAAATCCCGATGGTTCTAAAGGTGATCTTGAAGTGTCCATTTATCTTTCTTTAATTTTGTTCATGACTTTTACATAAACATTTCCAAACCCAAATATTGTAACAAATAAAATAACTGCAAAAGCGGAGCTATACCCTGTTTTCCATTTTTCGAAAGCCTCTCTTTTAAGGTTAATAGAGGCTAACTCAGTAGCAGAACCTGGGCCACCAGAGGTAAGTTCCACCACAAGATCAAACATTTTAAAATTCTCAATACCTCTAAACAAAAGCGCAAGTAATAAAAAAGGAAGAACAGAAGGTAAAGTAATATGAATAAATTGTTGCCACTTACTTGCTCTGTCTACTTCTGCAGCTTCATATAGGTAGTTAGGAATAGATCTTAATCCAGCTAAACAGATTAACATGGTAAAAGGAGTCCACATCCAAGTATCTACAATAACAATCGACCAGGGAGCAAGCGTACTTGATCCAATCATGTCAAAAATTCCAAAGTCATAAAAAAAGTTAACTACATAATTAAATAAACCTACTTGTGGATTGTATAAATAAGTCCAAAAAACACCCACAACAGCCGGGGATAACATCATTGGCAGAACAATTAATGTGGTAAGTAATTCATTACCTTTAAATTTTCTGTTAAGTAGAAGTGCTAAACCCAGTCCAATTACTGCTTGCAAAACTAAAGTCCAGCAAACAAAATGGGCTGTAATTTGCATCTTCTCCCAGATTTCTTCTTTGCCTAAAATTTTTTGATAATTTTTTAAACCAATGAAATCTGGTTCTTTGCCAACTTTATTAGCATAGAAGTTGGTAAAAGACATTCTGATTGCATAAATCAGTGGGTAAATATTTATAGCTAATAGAAGAATAAGCGTAGGGGCTATAAAAATCCAGGCAATAGCTTTATCAGATAAACCTTTAAAATTTTTAACTACACTTTTCATAATACTATTTAATTTGAAAACGTGAGGTGGTGAAACCACCCCACGTTAATTTAAGATTTATATTTTACCGTCAGCTTCAAAGACTTCTTCCCAGTCCTCGATAATTTTATCGAGAGCTTCTTGAGCAGTGCCTTTTCCGTTAACAACATAATCGTGAATTCTTTCCTGCATTGGCAGCATCAATTCAACGAATGTTGGCTCTTGCCAGAAATCTTTTACGATTCCCATTGAGTCAAGGAAGCCTTGAGCGTAAACAGCTGAGTTAACAAAATCTGGTGACCCAAGAACATCCATATGACATGAATATCCACCTAAATCCCACCATTTTTGTTGAACGTCAGGTCTTGCAAACCATTTCATGTATTCCAGCGCTAAATCTTGTTTGTCGGAGTAACTCACTACTGAGATACCTTGACCACCTAGAGTTGCAGCACATACATTTTGACATGGGTTAGCAAAGAATCCTGTTTCTCTTCCATCGCTGTCTTCTTTATAAACACCTGGCCAGAAAGCATACCAATTCATTTGGAATGCAACTTGTCCAGATTTATATGCATCAAGGTTTGCTACCATATACGCATCTGAGTGTCCTGGAGGTGCGCAATCTTCATACATTTTTTTATAGAATTCAACAGCTTCTGCTGCTGCAGCTGAGTTAAAGTATCCGTCCATTTGATATGGATTATTTGGATCTTCATATTCCATTCCCCATGCATACATTGCAGCTGTTACACCCATAGTGATACCTTCAGATCCACGTTCAGTGTTAATTGCGGCACCGTAACGAACTACGCCATCAATTTCTCTTCCTTGGAAGAATGAACACATATCGTGTAACTCAGTCCAAGTTTTAGGTACACCAAGATCATAACCATGTTTTGCTTTAAATTCTTTTTGTAACTCAGGTCTGTCAAACCAATCTTTACGGTAAGCCCAAGCTAATGCATCACCCATAGCTGGAAGTGCATAGTAGTTTGGAGTTCCTTTTGGCCAAGTTGAGTAAGCATAAACAGTTGCCGGATTAAAATCATCCATGGAAATACCATTAGCATCAAAGAAGTCATTTAATTTTACATAATGACCGTATGTTGCTCCAGCACCAATCCATTGTGAATCGCCGATTAATAAGTCAAATGTCTTACCTTTATTGTTAAGTTCATTCAACATTCTATCAGCAAAACTGGTCCAGGGCACAAACTCAAAGTTCATGTCAATGCCAGTTTCGGCAGTAAACTCTTTACTTAATTCTTGCAATGCATTTGCTGGATCCCATGCGGCCCAACCAAGGGTTAAAGATTCAGCTTTTGCATTAAAAGTAAAAAGAAGAGAGAATACTGGTATTAAAAATACAGTAAGTATTTTTTTCATTATATCCTCCTATGATAATATTTTAAAACATATCAAATTTAATTAGTAAATAATAATAGAAAACTAAAATTCGACTATGCTATTTGTGCATTCTATATTGATATTTGAAAAAAATTTTAGACTAGAATAAAGTAAGCTAATTGGAGGAATAAAAATGTCATCAATAAAAGGTCCTGCTATTTTTTTAGCACAGTTTGCGGGAGATGATGCTCCATTCAATAGTCTTGAGAATATTTCTAAATGGGCAAGTAGTTTAGGGTATATTGGTGTTCAAATACCAAGCTGGGACTCTCGATTAATTGATTTGAAAAAAGCATCAGAAAGCAAAGATTATTGTGATGAAATTAAAGGTATACTTTCATCTAATAATTTATCATTAACCGAACTTTCTACTCACTTACAAGGACAACTAGTGGCAGTTCATCCTGCTTATGATGTTGCATTTGATGGTTTTGCCTCCGAAGAAGTTAGAGGAAATCCAAAAGCAAGACAAGAATGGGCAGTTAACCAACTTATGATGGCTGCGAAAGCTTCTAAAAATTTTGGCTTAACTGAACATGTTACATTTTCTGGTGCCTTGGCTTGGCCTTATGTTTATCCTTGGCCACAAAGACCCGCAGGTTTAGTTGAAGCTGCTTTTGATGAGTTAGCAAAAAGATGGAAGCCTATATTGAATAATTTTGATGAGTGCGGTGTAAATTTATGTTTTGAAATTCATCCAGGTGAGGACTTACATGACGGTGTCACCTTTGAAATGTTTTTAGAAAGAGTTGGAAATCATTCAAGGTGCAATATGCTTTATGATCCTAGCCACTATGTACTTCAACACTTAGACTATTTACAAAATATTGATATCTACCATGAAAGAATAAAAATGTTCCATGTTAAAGATGCTGAATTAAACCCTTCTGGCAGACAAGGTGTTTATGGAGGATTTCAATCTTGGAAAGAACGCGCGGGTCGTTTTAGATCTTTAGGCGATGGGCAAGTAGACTTTAAATCAATATTTTCAAAACTAACAACTTACGGTTTTAATGGTTGGGCAGTTTTGGAATGGGAATGCGCCCTTAAGCATCCTGAAGATGGGGCAAAAGAAGGCGCTGTATTTATCAAAGATCATTTAATCAGAGTTACTGAGAAAGCTTTTGATGATTTTGCTGACTCTGGAACGGACGATGCTGCAAATAAAAAAATGTTAGGGATAAACTGAAATGAAAAAACTTAATCTTGGAATGGTTGGAGGTGGGCAAGGTGCCTTTATTGGAGCTGTACACCGAATAGCCTCAAGAATTGATAACCACTATGAACTAGTGGCTGGCGCTTTTTCTTCAAGTCCTGATAAAGCTTTAGCATCTGGTAAGGAATTAGGAATACACGATGATCGTAATTATAAAAGCTTCGAAGAAATGGCAGAAAAAGAAAGTAGTAGGCCAGATAAAATTGATGTTGTCGCTATTGTGACTCCCAATCATATGCACCACCCTATTGCTATG
>CAYRCI010000041.1:0-8649 GCA_964422765.1 uncultured Alphaproteobacteria bacterium
GAGAAGGGAAGAAATGTAGCAGCTAAGAAACTAAAAAGAAGTAGCTGTAAATAACCTAATATTACTAACAAGGCTATTAAGATTTATTTTTTTTTCGATCAATAAGTGTTTTTACAATAATTGCTAATAGAAAAATAATTACAGCAACACAAATAATCACAAAGAGAAGCTTCATTGATCATCAATATAATCTATTAAAAGAGGATTAGTATAAAAAAAGTTATGAGGATAATACTTTGAGCTCTTTATTCATGATCTTTAAACCGTATTTGTCTTTACCAAAGATAATCTTATCTTGAATATTTTCTCCTTTTTCTAAAATTATTTCAGATAGAGGATTTAATACTTCATCTTGTAAAAGTCTTTTCAGCGGTCTGGCTCCAAATATGGGATCAAAGCCTTTTTCGGTAAGAAAATTAATTGCATCATCAGAAAAACTAATAGTGAGCCCTTTAGAAGATATACGATCCTCAATAATTTCAATTTGATTATAAAGAATATTTTTGATGTTTTCCTGAGTTAGTTTGTTAAAGAGGATGATATCATCAATTCTATTTAAAAATTCTAATCGAAAATGTTTTTTTAACTCTTCCATAGCTAAGTTTTTCTTAGTCGCGTAATCATAATGTTCATCAATAGGAATTTGGGAACCAATATTAGAGGTCATAATGATAAGTGTATTTTTAAAATTAACTACTTTGCCTTTGGAGTCGGTCAATCTTCCATCATCTAAAATTTGAAGTAAAATATTAAAGACATCTGGGTGTGCTTTTTCTATTTCATCAAAGAGGATGACTTGATAAGGACGTCTTCTCACAGAGTCTGTTAATTTACCCCCATCATCGTATCCTACATAACCAGGAGGGGAGCCAATGAGCTTACTAACAGAATGTTTTTCCATATATTCGGACATATCTAATCTCAACATTTGTTTTTCATTATTAAAGACGTACTCCGCTAGAGCTTTGGATAATTCAGTCTTTCCAACACCTGTAGGTCCTAAAAAGAGAAACGAACCCAAGGGTTTGTTGGGATCTTGAAGACCTGCTTTTGAAATTTTGATAGCTTTTGAAACTTTCTCGATAGCATCTTTTTGACCAATGACTCGATGTTCTAATAATTTTTCAATATTGAGTAATTTGTTTTTCTCGCCACCCATTAATTTTTCTAAAGGAATACCAGTCCATTTAGCAACGACACCGGCTATATCATCAGCATTAATCACTTCGTTAATGATGGTAGATTTTTCTTTTTGAATAAGGCTATCATATTCTTTTTGAAGGCTAGGGATAAGTCCATACATGATTTCACTAGCTTTAGTTAAATCACCTTGGCGTTGAGCGGACTCCAATTCCTCTTTTGCCTGATCAATTCGCTCATTAAGATTTCTTTTTGTATCTAATACTTTTTTTTCTGCTTCCCAGGTTTTATTGAGCACTGCTAGTTTGATTTGAAGTTCTTCGATTTGTTTTTCAATTATTTCATTTTTTTTTAAATCTTGTTCATCTTCTTGAGAAAGTACATTTTTTTCCATTTGAAGCTTGATTAATTGTCGATCCAATTGATCAATCTCCTCCGGTTTACTATCAATTTCCATTTTTACTTTACTGGCAGCCTCGTCCATTAAATCAATCGCTTTATCAGGAAGAAAACGATCGGTAATGTATCTATCGGATAATTGTACAGCGGCTAGAATGGCTTCATCACTAATTCTAATACCGTGATGGATTTCATATTTTTCCTTGAGTCCTCTTAAGATAGCTACAGCATCTGAAGTGGAGGGCTCATTGACAAAGACAGGTTGAAATCGTCGGGTCAAAGCTGCATCCTTTTCAAAATATTTTTTATATTCATCTAGTGTAGTTGCCCCAACACAATGTAACTCTCCTCTAGCAAGAGCGGGCTTAAGCATATTAGATGCATCCATGGCTCCATCCGATTTTCCTGCGCCTACCAATGTATGTATTTCATCTATGAATAAAATAATTGAACCGTTCTCTTTTTTTACTTCTTTTAAGACATTTTGAAGTCTCTCTTCAAATTCACCTCGGTATTTTGCACCTGCTAATAAAAGACCTAAATCCAATATCCGAATAGATTTATTTTCTAAGGAGCGTGGAACATCTTTATTAACTATTCTTTGAGCAAGACCTTCGATTAATGCGGTTTTACCCACCCCGGGATCACCAATTAAAATGGGATTATTTTTCGTTCTTCTAGATAAGACTTGGATCGTTCTTCTAATCTCTTCATCGCGGCCAATGACTGGATCTAATTCTCTATTTTGAGCTTTTTGGGTTACATTGATTGTATATTTTTCGAGCGCATTAAAGTTATCATCGGAACTTTCACTGTCAGATTTACTATCCTTACGAATAGAGTTAATAAGTGATTGAACTTGACTTTCGTTTAAGCCAATTTTTTTTATAAGGTTAGCTATTTGGGGATCTGTTTTAATACAACTGATGAGGAGAGTATCGATGGATACATAATTATCTTTATTTAATTGGGTGATTTTCTCTGCTTCTTCAAACATTGATATTAGGTTCGGGTCAGCATAAATTTGCCCGGAGTTATTCAGATTAGTGGGTATTTGGTTGAGCAAAGCTAAAGTTTCTTTTTTAGCCTTTTCGGAGGAAGATTGATCAAATATTTTATTGATGATTTCGTGATTTGAATTTAATAATTCGGAGAAGATATGAGTGGTAGCAATTTTTTGATGTTTTTTTCCTAAGGCAAGATTTTGAGCTGCATTAATAATCTTCTTAGAACTATTAGTATATTTTTCAAAATTCATCATATAATTTATGTGGTTATAATTTATGAATAAACAAGACCCCAAAAATGCTAATTTAGAAAAAAAGAAAAAAGAGAAATTAGCCCAAAAATTAAGGGAAAATTTAAAAAAAAGAAAAAAGGCCACTAAATAAATTAATGCAAAAAATTATTATCGAAGGACCAGCTACCTTGCATGGTGAAATAAACGTTTCGGGATCCAAGAACGCATCCTTACCGATTATGATTTCATCTATTTTAGCGAAGGGGAGTTGCCTGATTAGCAATGTTCCTAATTTAAGAGATACTCGTTTTCTCGTTTCTATTCTTCAAGATTTAGGTTGTAACGTTGATTTTCAAAAAAATGTTTTTGCTGTTCATAGCTCTGCTATTAACAAAAAATCAACGGATTATGAGTATGTTCGACAAATGAGAGCCTCGATTGTTTTATTAGGTCCAGTGATCGCTCGATATAAAAAATTTAAAATTGCATTACCCGGAGGATGTTCTATTGGCACCCGAGGAATTGATCTTCACTTAGAGGCCTTAGAAAAAATGGGGGTGAAAATAACAATTAGAGGGGGCTATGTTCTCCTTGATCGAAGGAATAATCAGTTAAATTCGATTAACCATAAGTTTAAAAAAATTAGTGTAGGTGCAACACAAAATATTGTTATGGCTGCTACTTTAGCTAAAGGACAGAGCACTCTTCGAAACTGCGCCATAGAACCAGAGGTTATTGATTTAATAAATTTTCTAAATAAATGCGGTGCTCAAATCACAATCAACAAAAGAACTATTAAAATTAATGGAGTGACAGAACTAAATTTAAAAAATCATGAAATTATCCCTGATCGCATAGAGGCAGGTTCTTACTTATTGGCAATGATGGCCACAAAAGGTAAAATTATTTTAAATCAGTTCAATCCAGATCACCTTCAGTATCCATTAAAGATTTATCAAAAGATGGGTTTAAAAATTAATAAATTATCCGATAGCTCTTATGAATTTAGTTGCCCTAAATTAAAACCCTTTTCAAAAATTTCCACTAAGGAGTATCCAGGGTACCCTACAGATTTACAAGCTCAGATAATTGCAGCTTTGCTTAAAGTAGCTAAGAAATCAAAAGTCCAAGAAAATATATTTGAAAATAGATTTATACATATTCCAGAGTTAAGAAGATTTGGAGCAAATTTAAACTTGGTGGGTAATACAGCAGAAATAGAAAAAACAAATGAACTATATGGTGCTGAAGTAATGGCTACTGACCTACGAGGAAGTTTTTCTTTGGTGATCGCAGCACTCATGGCCAAAGGCACAACTACGATTAATCGAATTTACCATTTAGATCGAGGGTATGAAGATTTTGATTTAAAATTAAAAAAATGTGGGGTAAACATCAAAAGAAAAAAATGAGCACACAAGATTTAATTATTGCATGCCCTAAGGGAAGATTAGAAGACAAGGTTGTCAAATATCTTTTAGATCGAGGCTTAAAAATTGAAAAAGCTTTTTTTGATGATGGTGATAGAAAATTAACTTTTAATACAAATATCCCAGAGATTAAAATAATTAAACTAAAACCCTCAGATATTCGTGCTTACACTATTTTAGGCGCTGCGGATGTCGGTTTTGTAGGCTATGATGATATTTTAGAGAATTCTTCTGAGAATATTGTCTTATTAAAGAAAACTAATATTGGCAAATGTCGAATTTCCATTGCATCCGACAAGAAGGAGATAGATTTTTCTAAAAAGAAAATTTTTAAAGTGGCAACTAAGTTTGTGAATATATCTCAGTCTTACTTTCAAGGTTTAAATATACAAACAGAAACCATTAAATTGAATGGCTCTATTGAACTTGCTGTAAAATATGGAATTGCAGATTTTATTTTAGATTTAGTGCAATCAGGAAAGACTCTAAAAGATAATCAATTATATGAAAATGTGATTATTAATAGTGATATTTCGACAGTCATCATTAGTAGTTATTTTGCCTACGATACCAAGAAAACATTAATTAAAAAACTTTTCACAAAAGGTTTATAATGAAGTTTGTCTCCAAAAATTGGGTTTTTAAAAATCTTAATTCTTCTATTGCTATAGACCCCAATGTTACTAAAACAGTAAAATCCATTATCGATGATATAAAAAAAAATAGAGATACAGCTTTACTTAAGTATGTAAGGAAGTTTGAAAATCCTAAAGCTAAACTTGATGAAATAATTTTATCTAAAAAACAATTAAAACAAGCTTTTACATCTTTAAGCTCCACCGACCGCAATTCCTTAAAACTTGCCTACAAAAGAATTTACCAATACCACTCCCAACAAAAGAAAAAATCTTTTTCTATTAAAGATGACTTAGATACAACATTTTATATTGAATGGGGAGCTATTGAAAATGTAGGTTTATATATACCGGGAGGTATGGCTTCATATCCTTCTACTGTGCTAATGACGGCAATCCCTGCTGCAATTGCAGGCGTATCCAATATAATGATATGCGTTCCATCCAAAAACGGTAAAACATCTCCATTAACGTTAGCAGCAGCACATCTTTGTGGGGTGAGTCATGTCTATAATATAGGTGGGGCTCAAGCGATTGCTGCACTTGCGTTTGGCACAAAGACAATAAAAAAGGCAGATAAGATCTTTGGCCCGGGCAATCAATATGTAGCTGAAGCAAAAAAACAATTATTTGGTACGATTGGAATAGATCTTCCTGCTGGCCCTTCTGAAGTGTTAGTTATTGCTAATAATACCTCCAAGCCCGATTGGATTGCCTCCGATGTTCTTGCACAAGCGGAACATGATCCTAATGCTAAAACATATGTTGTTGCAACATCAAAGAAAATCATCCAAGAAACACAAAGCGCCATTGAGAAATTAATGAATTCAAATAGCTTTAAGAATGTTAGCCATTCCATAAAAAATAATTGTTTTTTAATTTTGGCAAAAAATACCAAAGAAATTTATGAAATTTCAAATTTTATTGCACCGGAACACCTTCATATCCATTCTCCATTTAATAAAAGTTATTTAAAAAATATTAAAAATGCTGGTTCTGTATTCATTGGGGAAAATGCTCCAGTAGCGATGGGGGACTATACTATTGGAACTAACCACGTTCTGCCCACCGATCAAACCGCCAAATTTGCTTCTGGCCTAGGCGTAGATGATTTCATGAAGAAAACTGTCTTTATCAATGCAGGAAAAAAGACTCTTCAAAAAATTACCAAACCCACAATCAACTTAGCTAAAAAAGAGGGCTTAGACGCCCATGCTTTATCTGTTGAAATTAGAAAAATAAAAACATAGTTTATATTAATATGTCCAAAGAAGATGCAATTGAATTTCAAGGTGTAGTTTCTGAACTGCTACCCAATGCTATGTTTAAAGTCAAACTTGATAATGACCACGAAGTCATAGCTCATACGTCTGGAAAAATGAGAAAAAATAGAATTAGAGTATTGGCAGGAGATAGGGTAACAGTTGAAATGACACCGTATGATCTAACTAAGGGCAGGATAACATTTAGGTCAAAAAACTAATGAATAATTTTTTAAAAGGAGCGTTACTGTGTCTACAAAACTTATTGTTACAAATTTCAAAAATTTTAAATGTGGTGTTAAACTCAATGAGGGAGAACTGGTTAATATCCGTTTTCAACCCAATGAAGATGTCCAAATCGGAGATATCTATAAAGTAAAGATTACCGAAATTCTCCCTAATGATAGTGGAGCATTTGTGTCTTATGGCAAAAGTGATCAACGAGGTTTTTTCAAAAGAATTAACCTACCGAGCGGGGATAAAGTTCACGAAGGTCAGTCACTATTATTACAAGTCAGAAGTATTGGTTCCAAAGATAAGGTACACTTATTTACCAATAACATTATTTTAACAGGAAAATTCATTAACCTGTTGCCGTATGGTGATGAAATTATACTAAGTCGCAGAACCAGAAAAAACTTAGACACTAATCAGCAAGATAAAATTATGGATGCACTCTCTGAGTCTGAAGTAGGGTTAATTGCAAGACATAACTTAACCCCCGAAAATTTAGAAATAGCTAAAGCTGAATTAGATTCACTTAATCAACAATGGAAAGAAATTGAGTTAAATTCTAAAGAGTTAGCAGAGGAGGGTTTGGTTTTTCAAAATACCTACTTTGATCAAAACTTTGTTTGCGACTACTCGGATAAAAATACCGATCAAATAATTTTCAGCGACCATGATCGTTTTGAACAAGTTAAGTCATGGGATGAAAAACTAGACTCAACATTCGCTTCGATTTGTGAACAAATGTCCCCAGAGCAGTTAGAGGAGCATTTTAATTTAACTGAAAAAATAGAGTACTTAATTGGATACCAATATGATTTACCTAGTGGTGGTAACATCATGTTTGGTAAAACCGATGCCTTAACAGCTATCGATGTGAATACAGGTACGGCAAAACGTTTTGATACGAACAGAGAAGCTATTCAGTTAATTTCTCGATTAATCAAACTTAAGAATATCTCAGGAAAAGTGGTGATCGATCCTGTTGCGAGCGATCAAAACACTCTGAGAAAGCTTGTAGGTATGCTTAAAAATGAGTTTAGAGATGACCTGAGTATTACTAATGTGTATGGATATACTCGAGGGGGGCTGTTAGAATTAAGTCGTTCTCGCAATGATCGCTCTATTGACGAATTAAACCTTAGTTAAAATATTTAGGAAGTGGTGGCCAGAGACGGAATCGAACCGCCGACACGAGGATTTTCAGTCCTCTGCTCTACCGACTGAGCTATCTGGCCGCGATGGATGTAATTTTTATTATATAAATAAATTATTTACTAGTAAAAATTAGGCACTTGTCGAGCAGGTCATATCTTGTCCACAGCAAAGGGGTGATTTAATTTTACCGTGGTCATTGGGGCATTTGGAAATTTGAACTTCTTTTCCATTATCTAATTTTAAAACATCGTCCACTAAAGGCTCATTGCATTTACCACAAGTCGCATTGACGGACATCCCACATTTTGAACATTCATAAGTAGCCATATTCTCTCCTTTTTTAAAATATTATTAAATTAAACAATAAAAGAAATACAAATGTTATTCTTCTTTTATGAAAAGTAACAAAAGGATTCTTTAATAATGACAAACTTTGAAAAAGTAAGACTTTTTATGCAAACCTATGGCCAAGAGGTCAAAAGCAAAGCAGCCTTTAGTGATGAAAAAACAAATAAATTAAGAATTGATTTAATAAAAGAGGAATTAGAAGAACTGCAGCAAGCTATGAAAGACAAAAACTTATTAGAAGTTGCAGACGCCTTAACGGATATTTTATATGTTACTTATGGAGCAGGTCATGCATTTGGGATTGATTTAGATAAATGTTTCAATGAGGTTCAAAACTCTAATATGAGCAAGTTAGGTTCTGACGGAAAACCAATTTATAATGAGTCAGGTAAAGTAATGAAAGGTCCAAATTATTTCAAACCAGACCTCTCAAAATTTATAAGCTAGGCTGATCTACCCAATCTAGTTTTAGCGAATAAGCAAATATGAAAACAATATTTAAAATTGGCTCTATAAGCCATACTTTGAAGTACGCAAGAAAAATGTCCGAGGGCGAAGTTAATAAAATGAAGTCTTTTGTAACTGCTAAAGGACAAAAACTAGAAAAAACAAAAAATTTCAAAATACTTAATTTAGAGGATAAAAAGGATCAGCGAGTTTTCTCCATTACTTTATAATAGTTAGAAAACAAACATCACTACCACTATACAAACAACATAGTAAATAATTCTATTTCTTAAATATTTCCAAAAATCATCTCTTTTTCGAAAATAAAATATTAGCTCTGCAATAACAGCAATTAAAATACA
>CAYRCI010000042.1:0-7787 GCA_964422765.1 uncultured Alphaproteobacteria bacterium
CAATTCAAGGTTTTGCCAGGGCTTGTTTTAATTACGGCTTAAACTTAGGTTGGCCGGTATACTTATCTACCAAGGATACAATATTAAAAAAATACGATGGCCGATTTAAGGATATATTTCAAGAAATATTCGATAATGAGTTTAAGAAAGAATTCGATGAAAAAGGAATAGTTTATGAACATCGTTTGATTGATGATTTAGTAGCATCTGCTCTTAAATGGTCTGGAAAATTTATTTGGGCATGTAAAAACTATGATGGAGATGTTCAGTCTGACTCTGTTGCACAGGGTTTTGGATCTTTAGGGATGATGTCCAGTGTATTGATGACACCTGATGGTAAAACAATTGAATCAGAAGCTGCACATGGAACGGTTACACGACATTTCAGACAACATCAAAAAGGTGAAAAGACTTCAACAAATCCAATAGCATCTATATTTGCCTGGACTAGAGGGTTAAGTTTTAGAGGAGAATTTGATAGCAATCCTGAGTTGGTAAAATTTGCTCAAACTCTTGAAAAAACTTGTATTGAAACTGTGGAAGCAGGACAAATGACTAAAGACTTAGCTGTACTGGTTAGCAACGATACTAAATGGATGAATACAGAAGATTTCCTGAACTGCCTTGATAAAAACTTGCAATCTAATTTAAATTAGATTTTATCTTGAATAGCTAAAAAAGCCTGATTTATTGAGTTTTTTTTGGTTCCACCTGCCTGGGCAAAATCTACTCTTCCCCCTCCACCTTTGGAGCCAAGTGATTCAAAAGATGCTTTGATTAACTCCCTGGCATCGTAAATCTCTTTTAAATCTGACGTTACACCAACAATAATTGATACTTTATCTTCTGTTGTAGTTATACAAGCCAAAATAGAATTAGAGTTTTCTTTTTTAAAACTATCAAATATAGATCTTAGCTCCTTAGGAGGGAGTCCATCAACAACTTGAGTAATAAAGTTTACTCCCTTAACTACTTTTTTCTCAACAATGTTACTGGTCTTTAAAATTGATTTATTTTTTAAACTATCAACCTGTGCTTCAAGTTTTTTAATATATACAGACTTATTCTCTAAACTACTAATAGGTATCTCTCCAAAAGTTTTAATTTCAGCAATTAATTCAATAATTTTTAAATCTAATTTGTTTTCATAATTTTCATGCTCTTTTTGTTGATTGTCTAAATATTCATCGACTCTATTAGCAGTACATGCTTCAATTCTTCGAACACCTGATGAAACCGACTCTTCTGAGGTAATTAAAAACTTTTTTATTAAATTGGTATTAGAGACATGTGTTCCACCACAGAGCTCAATAGAGTAAGGTTTATTTTGGAACGAGCCTAAAGTAACAACTCTTACTAAATCACCATATTTTTCTCCAAAAAGAGCCATTGCCCCTTGTTGTATTGCCTCTTCTTGAGATTTTGTTTCAATTAATGTCTCGTAAGAATTAGATATTACTAAATTTACCTCTTTTTGTATTTTATCAATCTCATCTTGATTAATTGGTTTGTTATGACTGAAGTCAAATCTTAACTTATCAGCATTAACAAGTGAACCACGCTGTGCTACATGTTTGCCAAGATGATTTCTTAATGCGGCATGGAGAAGATGTGTAGCTGAATGATTTTTCATTACCGATTGCCTGAATTCTTCATCAATACTTAAGGTAGATTTTTGATTAATTTTAATTACTCCATTATCTACCTCCCCAAAATGAAGAAATAAACCTTGTGCAGTTTTTTTTGTATCACGGACTTTGAAAGTTCCTGTATCTGTTTTGATAAAACCTCTGTCTCCAATTTGACCGCCAGATTCCGCGTAGAAGCAACTTTGGTTTGTCAAAATAATCACATTTATATCATTTGGCGAAACTTCACTCTTTTCCTCAAAATCACTTAAAATACCGGATATTTCTGCCACATTTGAGCTTTGTTCATAGCCTACAAAAACAGTTGGTTTAATTTTTTTTGCCAAATCAAACCATAATTTTTGAGTACCCTGATCACCGCTTCCTTTCCATGAGGTTCTCGCCTCTTCTTTTTGGGCTTCCATAGCTTGATTAAATCCATCGGTATCTACTTTAATGTTTTTTAACTTTAAAAAATCTTGAGTAAGATCTAATGGAAAGCCATAAGTATCATAAAGTTTAAAAGCTATTTTACCATCTAGAGTACTATTTGAAATTTTTGGAATTTCTTGATTAAGAATTTCAATTCCATTTGATAAAGTTTCTCTAAATTTTGTTTCCTCCATCAGCAAAGTATCTTTAATAGTTTCAGAATTAACAATTAATTCATTATAAGTATTTCCCATCAAATTTTTTAATTCATTAAACAGTTCATAAAAAATTGGCTCTCTTGATCCAAGTGTATATGCGTGCCTTATTCCTCGTCTAAGGATCCTTCTTAAGACATAGCCCCTTCCCTCATTTGAAGGAAGAACGCCGTCAGCAATTAAAAAAGCCGAAGCCCTTAAATGATCTGCTATAACTCTGTAACTACTTTTATTACTCTCTGTAATTTCTTTTTTAATTTTTTCAATTGCAGCATTAATAATTGTTGTAAATAAATCAGAAGAGTAATTATCATTACTACCATTTAACAATGCAGTAATTCTTTCTAAGCCCATCCCCGTATCAACACAGGGTTTAGGTAAATTTATTCTTTTTGTTGCATCGATTTGTTCATATTGCATGAAAACAAGATTCCAAATTTCAATAAATCGATCTCCATCTTCATCAGGAGATCCTGGGGGGCCGCCAAAATATTTGTCACCATGATCATAAAAAATTTCTGAACAGGGGCCGCACGGTCCTGTCTCCCCCATTGACCAAAAGTTATCTGCAGTTGATATTTTAATTATCTTTTCATCTGGTAAATTTCCTATTTTTTTCCAAAAATTTTCTGCATCCTCATCATCGTGATAGACCGTTACTAAAAGTTTATTAGGGTTAATTTGAAATTCTTTAGTAATCAAATTCCAAGCATAGTATATAGCCTGCTCTTTAAAGTAGTCCCCGAATGAAAAATTTCCAAGCATCTCAAAAAAAGTGTGGTGTCGAGTGGTAAAACCAACGTTTTCAAGGTCATTGTGCTTGCCACCTGCTCTAACACATTTTTGAGAAGTAGTAGCTTTTTTATAATCACTGCTTTCAAGACCGGTAAATACATTTTTAAACTGAACCATACCAGAGTTGGCAAACATAAGCGTTGGGTCGTTATCAGGGATTAACGAGCTAGATTTTACGTGTTTATGGTTATTTTCTTTAAAAAAGTCTATAAACGTTTTTCTAACCAGGTTTGAATTCATAACCTAGCAATATAGATTAATTTTATTGAAATTTAATACTATTCTTCAGATTTTTCTTCTAAAATATCATCCTGGGGAGCCGGAGGGTCTATCATAAGCTCCTCTACAGTATTTGAATTAGATCTTATTTTAGACTCTATCTCAAATAGTAGTTCTGGGTTGTCTTTTAAGAATTGCTTTGCATTTTCTCTACCTTGACCAATTTTTTCATCCTTGTATGCGTACCAGGCACCTGATTTATCAATTATATCAGCTTGAACACCTAAGTCGATTATTTCACCAACTTTAGATATTCCCTCTCCATACATAATATCAAATTCAACTTGTTTAAAAGGAGGGGCCATCTTATTTTTAACAACTTTAACCCTTGTCTGATTTCCAACAATATTATCTTTATCTTTTATTGCGCCAATTCTTCTAATATCTAATCTAACAGATGAATAAAATTTAAGGGCATTTCCACCAGTAGTGGTTTCAGGACTACCAAACATTACGCCAATTTTCATTCTTAGTTGATTAATAAAAATTACCATTGTATTGGTTTTAGAGATAGAACTAGTAAGTTTTCTGAGTGCCTGACTCATCAATCTTGCCTGAAGTCCAGGTAGTGAGTCACCCATCTCACCTTCCAATTCCGCCCTTGGAACTAGTGCAGCCACAGAGTCAATTACTAGTAAGTCAATCCCCTCAGACTTAACTAAAGTATCAGCAATTTCTAAAGCTTGTTCTCCTGTATCGGGCTGTGAGATTAAAAGTTCATCTATATTGACACCAAGCTTTTTTGCATATCCAGGGTCAAGTGCGTGTTCGGCATCGATAAATGCGCAAGTACCCCCCATTTTTTGAGCCTCAGCTATAACGTGAAGAGTTAAAGATGTTTTACCAGAGCTTTCAGGTCCATAAATCTCAATAACTCTACCTTTGGGTAATCCCCCTATGCCAAGAGCTATATCAAGCCCTAGAGATCCAGTTGAATAAACATCAACATTAACATTTTCACTTTTTTTTCCGAGCATCATAATGGCACCTTTTCCATATGATTTTTCGATATTTGATATGACAGTTTTTAATTTGTTTAAATTATCTTTTTTATCCATGAGATTCTTTTATAAATAGTAAATAATTGTTTATACATAACAAGGATAATAATGGCCAAAAATAATAATTTTACTGAATTTACACCTGGGACTCTTGTCATATGCCCTGCATATCTTAATTGGGGTACTGGTCAAATACAGTCATGTATTGATAATAAAGTTACAATTAACTTTGAAGAGTGTGGTAAAAAAGTTATAGATTTAAATATTGTAGAGTTAATCAAAAAAGAAAATGTTAATCGATAGCTATAAAAGAAGAATTAATTATTTAAGAGTATCTGTCACTGATAGGTGTGATTTAAGGTGTAGTTATTGCATGGTGGAAGATGTTAATTTCCTACCAAGGCAAGAGGTACTAAGCATTGAAGAAATTATTAATCTAATAGATATTTTTACTGAACTAGGTGTTAAAAAATACAGATTAACTGGTGGAGAACCACTAGTAAGAAAGAACATCATATCTGTGATAGAGCATTTAAATTATCTTAAAAATAAAAATAAAATAGAAGAGCACACTCTTACAACCAATGGGACTAATCTTAATAAATATTCATTTTTGTTAAAAAAAAATGGAGTTGAAAGGATAAATGTTTCCTTAGATAGCCTAGATCCAGAAAAATATAAAAAAATAACAAAATGGGGCGATGTAAAAAAAGTAATAGAGGGCATTGAAACGGCAATAGCTGAAGGAATTAAAGTTAAAATCAACACAGTATTAACTCAAAATTTTAACGAAAATGAAATTTTTAATATTATTAACTGGTGTCAAAAAAAAGGATGTGACATTTCTTTGATTGAAGTTATGCCTATTGGGTCAATAGGAGAGCAGAGATTTAATCAATATCTTGCAATGAAGGATTTTGAAGAAAAATTAATTTCAAAATTAAGTCTGAAGCCATCAAATTATAAAACTAATGGCCCCTCAAGATATTTTTCAAATGAAAGTTTAAAAATTAAAATCGGTATTATTTCAGCTATATCTCATAATTTCTGTGATACTTGTAATAGAGTTCGTTTAACATGCACTGGGAAGTTATTCATGTGTCTTGGTCAAAATGATTTTGTAGACTTAAAATATCCACTCAGAAATCAATCAAAAAGTGATATTATTAAGCAGATCGAATATGCCATGTCTATTAAACCCAAGTCACATGATTTTGAAATCCAAAAAAATAATTACGATGGGTATTTGGATAGATATATGAATGAGACTGGCGGGTAATATGAAGATTAGCTTTGTTGCATTTCCTCTTGATAAAAATTTAAAAGCAAAAGAAGAGCTTGAAAAGAAATATGGATCTGTTGAACCTGAAAATGCAGATTACATAGTTGCATTAGGAGGAGATGGTTTTATTCTAAAAACTCTTCATGATTATTTAAAAATTAAAAAACCTGTATTTGGAATGAATTTTGGTTCAGTAGGTTTTTTGATGAATGATTATAATCTAGAAGGACTTGAGGAAAGACTTATAAATGCCCAACTAACCAACTTAAAACCTTTGGTGATGAAGACATTGACACCCACAGGTAAAGAAATAAAGGCAATAGCTATTAATGAAGTAAGTATTAGAAGAGAAAAATATCAAGCGGCTAAATTACAAATTGTTGTCGATGGAGAAGTCAGGATGGAAGAACTAGTATGTGATGGGGTGATATTATCTACTTCTGCTGGCAGTACAGGATATAATTATTCTGCATCAGGACCAATAATTCCTTTAGGAAGTAATGTTATAGCACTAACCGCAGTTAGCGCTTATCAACCTAGGCATTGGAAGGGGGGTCTTTTAAAAGATAATGCTATAATCAAAATAACAAATACAAATCCATCAAAAAGACCGATAGTAGCGCATGCAGATCACATTGAAGCAAAAGACGTAATTTCTGTAGAAGTAGAAATGTCAAATGGCTTAGAAATACCTTTGCTCTTTGACAGTGACCATAAGATTGAAGACCGAGTATACAGAGAAATGTTC
The DNA here is from genome assembly GCA_964422765.1 of uncultured Alphaproteobacteria bacterium. Lineage (GTDB taxonomy): Bacteria > Pseudomonadota > Alphaproteobacteria > HIMB59 > HIMB59 > HIMB59. The sequence continues at coordinate 6,381 of CAYRCI010000042.1, forward strand.
AAATCAAATTAAAATAAGTTTTGAAACCTTTAAATTTTTTAATCTTTATTTTAGTTTTTTTTTCAAAGATACCTTTTATTAAAAGCAGTGAGTGTGTAGGTACAAAAAATCTTAATATCGGATTTTTACAAAATGAATTTATCGACTATGAGCCTTATCTTTATTACGAACTTGGGAACTTTGCATCTAAATCAGAAATATCATTTAAAGTAGAATTAGTAGAAGATAACTATGATAAATTTGATATCATTTTTGGCGAATATCAAGATTTAAAAATTTTTCAAAACAAAGAACTAACATTAAATACTGAAATTTTGGATTTTTATAAAAGAAATAATATTCAAATATCTGGGAACATCCTCCCCTTAGATTTAGATACCTTTGTTATTCTAAGCAAAGACGATCAAAAGGAATTTTCATTTGATGAACTTTCAAATTTTTTCAATCCTATGCAGTACTCACTAGGAGCTAATCTTTTATATAAAGATCAATTAATTAAATTGATTACTTATAATTTAAACGGAGCTCCTCTTGAAGAGAACGATATTAATTTAGAATATTTATTAAGTTTATATTCTAGTACTTATGAAAACCTTAATAAGAATATAATTGAGTCTAATTTTATAGAATTAGTTGAGTCTTTTGATAGTAATGAAAATACATTTACTGTATTTAGTGATGGAATTTTGTTAAATAAAAATATTAATTATCGATATTTTCAGCTTTTTCCTGCTACTAAATATTTATGGAGTGAAGTTGAAGGTATTTTTGAAAGATCAACAATGAACAGTCCTATTTCTTTTTTTGGATTTAGCGCCTATATAAATAATCAAGAAGACTTAGGCTTTATTTGTCATTTAATGGATAAAAATATTCGAGAAAATACATTTAGAAATTTTAATTTACAGATTAGTCCATTATCAGAAAGAGAAGTTGAGGATATTTCATTAAATATACCAATAAATTATAAGGAAATACTTCTTAATAAAAATAAGAATATTTATGAACTTGATAGTTATTTAATAAAAAACTATGAAAAATTTATTCAGATTATATCTGGCAAAAGGGAATTTAAAGAGTTAATAAATAGTGATAATTATTTAAATTAATTATTAAGTTGAAAAAAGAGGACAATTCTCTAAATTCACTTGAATATTTCAACATGGCCTCGTGCTGGAATGGTAGACAGTCTGGACTTAAAATCCAGTGGGATTTACTCCCGTGGCGGTTCGAGTCCGCCCGAGGCTACCATCATTAAAAAAACTTAAATCTAAAACCTAATAATAAATAAAAAATAAGTTTATTTTTTTAATTATGAGAAATTAAATTCGTAATATGTAAGCTTTAAAATAAAATAGGCGGCGTCCTACTCTCCCAAGCCTTAAGACTAAGTACCATCGGCGCTGG
>CAYRCI010000043.1:0-7240 GCA_964422765.1 uncultured Alphaproteobacteria bacterium
AATATCTTTTAATCCATCATTATTTAAGTCAAACATCATTGAAGCCCAACTCCATTCTGAAGCATCTAACCCTGCAAATCGTCCAATCTCAAAAAACTGATTATTCCCAAAATTTCTTTGAAGTATATTTCTAGGATATTGATAGTGATATCCATTTTTAACTGCTAATTCATGTTTATCCCATGAATCATAAACTGCTTTAGTTTTTTTTCTTTTTAAACTTTTTGGAAGCATTTCAGTAACGAATAAATCTGTTAATAAATCATTATCCAAATCTGCAGAATCGGCCCCCATAGACCCTAATGATAATGAACTAAAATACGTGTCTGATACTTCAATAAAAGTTTTATCTTGATTATTTATGTATAAATAATCTTTTTCAAAAAAATCGTTAGAAATATAAAGATCTGTCCATCCATCATTATTGAAATCACTTAAAGTTATACCTAACCCAAAGCCAATATCACTACTAAATATTCCCGCTTTTAGAGTAATATCTTTAAATTTTCCTCCTACATTTTCCAAAAGTTTATTGCCTTGGCCATTAGAATCGGGAATTAAACGTTTATCCTTGATTAAATCATATCCACCTACTGTTCTAAAAGAATTATTTAATATATAGCAATCAAGATCTCCATCTAAATCGAAATCAAAAAAAGCTGCCTGGACAGAAAGTCCTAAAATATCTAAATTGTATTCTTTTGATCTTTCTGAAAATGTAAAATCACCATTATTTATAAAAAGTTCATTATGCCGTTTATTCCCTTCTGGTGGACCTGATTTGCATACATATAAATCTAAAAATCCATCACCATTTATATCTACAAAAGTAGCCCCTGTGGACCAAACACCGGAACAAGCAACGCCAGCTTGCTCTGTTATGTCTTCAAATTGAAAATTCCCTTTGTTTAGAAATAATTTATTATCTACTAAATTTCCGGTAAAGTAAATGTCTTCTAGTCCATCATTATTTATATCACCCACAGCAACCCCTCCACCGTTATAGAAATTTCTGTAGATGTAAGGGTTAAATTCTTCATTGTAGTTTAAAGAATTATTAAAATATAAACCAGATGAGGAATCAACTAAAGTAAAATGTTTTTCATTTTCAGCACATGATACTAAAATAATTAAAATTGAAAATGGTATAAATAGTGATATGTATTTTAATTTAAACATTCTAAATATTAAACCAATGTATAATAAAAAGACCTCCTGAAAGGAGGTCTTTTAAAAACTTTAAAGTAAAAATTAATATCCTGGATTCTGTTTTAAACTTCCCCCAGAGGCTTGAATTGCTTCAAACGGGATAGGAAAAATATTTTTTGTAACATCTGAAGCAGGTTTTTCCCACCAAGAGTCATTATATTTTCCAAATCTTATTAAATCTGTTCTTCGTACAGCCTCTGAGAACATTTCTCTTCCTCTTTCAGCTAAAAATGTTTCAGCATTTAATGAAGTATAGGCAGATGCTCCAGCTCTTGCGCGAATAATGTTAGTATCGGCTAAAGCTTTACTCCAATCTCCAGCAGCACGAGCTGCAGCTTCAGCTCTTATTAAATATACTTGCCCAAGTCTAACTAATGTAAAATCATTATCCATGTCTGGACGACCAAATTGCTTATAACTAAACTTACCTGGTCGAACACCGCATTGACGACATCCATCAGGATAAATTTCGTTAATATACGGTGTATACTCTAAACGTGGATCACCATCATCAGTTGCATAATCTAATAAATCAGACCCACCATAATCTAATTGAACGCCTTGAATAAAATTTGCTTTTTTTCTAATGTCATTTCCATCATCGAAATTATTATAGAATTCTTCAAGAGAAGAATAACCATTCCAAGGTTGAGCATCAAAGTTCCATGTTAATTGGCTTGAATAATGAAGTGCCATCATTGCTAAATTAAATCCACCTGCTGAAGCTTCATCATATTTTACAGACCAAATATGCTCTGGATTACCCTGATTGTTTGGTGCAAAAACAGCAGCATATCCTTCCAATACATCAGGATCATTTGACACACCCGCTCTTTTACCTAAATTAGCCACTTTACATCCAGCACCGCAAAGAGAATAACCTCCATTGTTTATAATATAATCTGCTGCATCATGAGCTTCTTGCCATCTTGCTGTTCCGGTATATACTTCAGCATTTAAATATAACTTAGCAATAATTCCTAAGGCTGCAAATCGATTGATTCGATAGGCATCTTTTGCAGTTCCTAATGGACTATTAGATAAATCCATGTCTGCTGTTATTTTTGAAACACCAATAGCTTCTAATAACTCTGATTCTATAAAACTAAAAGCTTGTGCTCTTGTTGATTGAGGAGCGTCTTGACCTGCTGATGTTGGCAATTTAATATTTCCATATAGATCCATTAACCTCCAAAAGAAGTAGGCTCTTAAAGCTTTTATTTGAGCTTTTCCATTGGAATCTAATGTCCCTCCTGAAAGTAATTCATTACATGCATTTACAGCACCGTAATGTGAATTCCAGTTATTTAAAACGCTTGGGTTTGTTGGTTTATAATTATGTTGATGAAAGTCGATTAACCATCCTCCATCATACCAGTCACCTCCTTTAGTTGTAACTACCATCTCATCTGAAGTTAGCTCCTGTGCAGAATACCAGTTTGTATGTCCACCTGTACCTGTACTTCTCAACTGAGAGTATGCTCCTTCAAGTGCATCTCCACCTTCTCCACCACCACTATCAGTAACTATACCGTTTACGGTAATATCTGAAGTGATTACACCTCTTAATTCTTCATCTAAGTCTGTACATGAAAATACTACTCCGAGAATTAAAATTAAACTCCAAATTTTTGTATTAATATTCATAACTATGTGTTTATAAATTGTTTTATAAATTAAAAAAATCATCAGTTCTTATAACGAAAGTCTAAGACCAATTGCGAATGATCTTGAAGCAAAATAATCTGCTCTTCTATCAATACCAGGTGCTAATAAAGCATCTGTTCCAACAGCTGCTCCCCCATCTGCTTGATTTCCAGCATCGAAAAACTCAGGTGAAGGATCAGTACCAGTATAATTAGTAATTACGAAAGGTCGATTTGCATTTAAAGAGATAACAGCATTGTCAATTGCACTGTCCTCACCAAAATTGATTTTCTTAGCTATTGTTAAGTTGTCAAGCAAAAAGAAATCAGCTTTTTCTACGTACAATGAACTATATTGTGCTACTGCCAATGAAGGCTCTCTTAGTCTTGTGTTCATCTGGTTGTATGACGTTTGTGAAGGTACATTAGGTTCATAAAAAGCTCTAAAGGTATTTATCAAACTATGTCCAAAAGCTCCTCTGAAAAATGCATTAATTGACCAGTCTCCAAAGGTTATCATATTTGTCCAACCTAATTCTAAATTAGGAAACGCTTGTCCTAAAACTTCTCCATCATAATCATCTTGTAAAACGTTACCTGAATCAGAGTTAATAGTTCCATCACCATTAACATCTTTAAATGAAGGAGAACCATCAGGGTTAACTCCTGTAAATACGGGACCAAAAATTTCACCTAAAGGTTGACCAACTTGAACTTTAACCATAGCAACAGCATTTTGACCAGGTGAACCCAAATAACCATATTGAGCTCTATCAAGTACATATGAATCTAAAATATTGCTATTTGATGAAAGTACAATTCCAGTGTTGTAGGAAGCATTATCATTTGATAAAACATCATATCCCAGGGCTAATTCCCAACCTTTTGAAGTTATTTGACCTGCATTTTCAAATCTTCTATTTACACCATAAACCGTTGCATCTACTTCACGATCTATAATAAAATCTTTAACCTGTCTGTTGTAAATATCAAAATCTATTGATAATGGTCCATTGTTGAATTCAATACCAATATTGGTTTCTCCCTTTTCTTCCCATTTTAAATCTGGGTTAGCAGCTCTAGTAAGGGCAGTAGCTCCACCTGCAGAACCTCCACCGCTGTAGATGAAGTTTCTACCCTGAACTGAAAGTCCATTTAATGCAGGTAATGAACCAGTGGCTCCATAACCTACTCTAACTTTAAGCTTGTCTAAACCAAGGTCAAAAATAGAGTTGAAATCAGCTCCTAATCCGAAACTAGGGAAAACCCCCCATTTATTTCCTTCTCCAAGTTTTGTAGACCCCTCTCTTCTTAAACTAGCATTTACAAATATATTATTGCTAAAAGTTAAATTCATCCGACCAAAGAAACCAATAATTTTTTCGTCAGGAGATGCATAACTATTAGCACTTATATATCCATCATTAAGTAAATCCTGAGAAAACTGAATTGCATCTGAGTAATCTAAAGAATTATCTGGAAAATCTCCTAATCCAAAACCTAAACCGTTTTGATTTATTTGATTGTATGAGTATCCTCCCGTTAAAACTAAATCAGTAGAGCCAAAAGTCTTGTCCCAGGTTCCATATAGTTCATAAACGCGTGTATTTAAATCATAAGTTGAGTGATTAGCAAGTCCTCTTCTAGTTGGACTTACTGCATTTCCTTCAAACAACAAAGTTGTAGGACGATATATTTGTGATTTAGAGGTGGTTCTTTGTTCAGCTGCTCTAAATGTAACATCTAGTGATTCACTCAAGGCAAGGACTGCATTGATATTGTAATTAAAGTCAGTTGAATTTCTAGTATTTCTAGTCTGTTCTATTATTGAAACAGGGTTATAACTTCTAAATAATCCCAATTGTTCAAAATAACCTCCATATTGATCAGAATTGAAAGCAAAGGGTGAATCTTTTCCATAAATTGGTGCTGTTGGATTGTAGAATTGAGCAAATTCAAATGCTCTTTCATCACCAATATCAGCATCTCTCTTAGTGTAAGATAAATTAAAATTTATTGATAATTTATCATCTAAAGCTTTTGTTGTTAATGCAGCTCTAGTATTTAACTGATTGTATCCTGTATTGTTGAGTATTCCCTCAACTTCTCTGACATTGGCAGATACTCTATAGGTTGTATTTGTAGTTCCTCCAGAAGCTGATAAGTTATGAATCTGAGTTTGACCTTGACGAGTAATCGCGTCGATCCAATCAGTTTCGTTTCCAATATCTGTACCTCCATTAGCAAGAAACTCTTGAGCAGATAAAACCGGAATACGGTTAGAAATTGAGCTCACAGAATATTGACCACTATAATCGAATTTTGCTGTTCCTGATTGTCCTCTTTTAGTAGTCACTAAAATAACTCCACTGGAACCTCGTGCACCATAAATAGCAGCTGCAGATCCGTCTTTAAGAACAGTCATTGTTTCTATATCATTTGGATCGATATTAGCAAGAGTTGCTCCTGGAACTCCATCTATTACAATTAAGGGAGAAGTATTTGCTCCAAGTGTAGAGATACCTCTTAGTCGAATAGTTGCATCTTCATTAGGGTTCCCACCTGGTTTATAAATTTGAAGTCCAGCAACTTTACCCTGTAAAAGCTGGATAGCGTCGTTGATAGGTCCTTGATTAAATTCTTCTGCGTCTACTGAAACAACAGCAGAAGTAATTTCTCTTTCACTTTGTGAACCATAACCCGTTACGACAACTTCTTCTAACTCATTACTAGATTGTAAAGTAATTGATAAATTATCTTGATTATTAATGGACACCTCCTGGGAAGTAAAACCAACAAAAGAAATTAAAAGTACATCACTCCCTGATGCTTGAATGCTAAATTTTCCATCAAAATCAGTTGTAACTCCAACATTGGATCCTTTAACTTGAACCGTTGCTCCTGGCAAAGGTCCATCTTCACTGGTAACAACTCCGCTGATTGTTTGTGCTGAAATTGCAGTGATTGCAAGAAAAGCAAAAACAAACAAATATTTTTTAATGATTGAGTTTTTCATGTTTTTAGATTGATTAAATAACTCTCAAATCTATAAAACAAACTTTCAAAACAATACAATTAATAAGATAAATTTAACTAAAGAAGAACTAAATCGTTTTAGTGTTAAATTATTCGTTAAAAGTATTTTTCGTAATTTTAAATAAAAATGCCATTAAAGTTAAAAGACATAGCAAAAGCTCTTGGTTTGTCGGTAACTACTATTTCTAAAGTTCTTAATAACTATCCTGATATAAGTCAAACAACTAAAAAGAAGGTACTTGAATATGTTAAAAAAAATAAATACAAACCCAACCTTCAAGCTTCATTCTTAAGAACAAATGAATCTAAACTTGTAGGCATAATTCTTCCCAGTCTTAATCACTATTTTTATAATAGTGTTCTTAAAGGATTGGTCGATAATGCTATGAAGAATAATTATATGGTCATTGTACTCCAATCAAATGAAAAATATAAAAAAGAAAAAAAACTTGTAGAACAACTCCTCTATTTAAATGTGGATGGCATATTTATAACTATTTCACAAGAAACTCGAAATTTTGACCACCTTATTGAAATACAGAAAAAAAACAAAACTTTAATATTGTTTGATAAAATTGAAAAATCAATTAATTGTTCTAAAGTTGTAATTAATGATAAACAAGCAGGTTTTATCGCTACTGAACATTTAATTAAAAGAGGGTGTAAGAAAATTTTACATTTTAGAGGTGGTTTATTACCTCAAAATTCAATAGATCGCTTTTTGGGTTACCGTTCCGCATTAGAACATTATAAAATACCCTATGATCCCAAGCGTGTGTTTATCTGTGAAAATGGAAATGATGACGAGGGATATTCAAATGCAAAAAAGGTTATTGAAGAGGGTATTGAATTTGATGGCTTATTCGCTATTTCAGATTTATTAGCCTTGGGGGCAATACGATATTTTAATAAAAAAAATATTTCAATCCCTAATCAAGTAGCTGTAGTTGGTTTTAGCAATTGGAAAGTATCAAAACTAACTACTCCTACATTAACAACAATTAATCAACCAGGAAAATTAATGGGAGAAAAGATGTTTGACCATTTTCTTAAAGAATTTGAGGCTAAAAAAAATAAGGAAAAAATTAATTTTGAAACCGTAATCATCCCCACCAATTTAATTGTTAGAAACTCTTCATAAAACAATTAAAATTTTCGATAGGCTCCACTCAAATATTGATTAGCTTCTTTTTCTTTAAATTCAGCTTTCTCGTTATCCCAATGGAGTGTATTATTAGGAAATCTTCCTGCTATAACTCCTAACAAAATTGTTTCGGTTAAACGAGCTGAATATGAAAAAGGAGCAGAAACTTGATCCTGACCTAAACAAGCATCAACAAATTGATGAT
>CAYRCI010000044.1:0-7123 GCA_964422765.1 uncultured Alphaproteobacteria bacterium
ATTTCTTGAAAGAACATCAATTTCTCCTGATTGAAGCACAGTGAAACGTACTTTTGATGTAGTTGGAACATATTCAACTTTTGAAGCATCACCGAATACTGCAGCAGCAACAGCTCTACAAACGTCTACGTCTATACCTTCCCATACACCAGCATCGTTAGGGTTACCGAAACCCGCTAAACCAGTGTTGGAACCGCACATTAATTTTCCTCTTTCTTTAACAACGTCTAGAGTGCTTCCATGACCTCCAGCAAAAGCTGAAGAAAGACCCATTGTTAAAACAAGAGCTACAAATAAAGACTTTAATTTTGTCATTATTTTTTCCTCCTTATAATTATAAGCTTAAACAATATATATGAAATTAGCCAAGAACTGAAGCTAAAGTGAAATTAATTATAATTTTTTTTAATAATATTCGATAAATTTTTACTAATTATAGCAATTCCCTTTGCATTAGGGTGTTTTCCATCTTCTAAATTCAAATCAGGATTTAATGCTACATCTTCGAGGTAAAAAGGCATTAAAACTAAATTATATTTACTCGAAAGATCTGAATAAATTTGATTGAATTTTTTTTGATATTGCACTCCATAAGAACTGGGTGCTTGCATACCTAACAATAAAATAGAAATATTTTTTGATTGAACTTTTTCGATAATTTTTTCTAAATTTAATTTTGTTATGTCAGGTTCAATTCCTCTTAACATATCATTCGCGCCTAACCCCAGTAAAAATAAATCATAACCATCTTCTAAGCTCCAATCTAATCGGTTCAACCCCATATTTGTGGTATCCCCTGAAACCGATGCGTTAGTGATCGCAGAGGAGATTCCTAAGCTCGCCAGATCGTTGGTGAGCAAATGATGAAGGTGGTACTCTGGATCCAGCCCGTATCCTGCCATTAAAGAATCTCCATAAAGGATAATCTTAAATTCTTTGGCATTCGTAATAGCTGTACAAAGAATTAAAATACAGATATATAACCAATTTCTCATGAATTCACTTTTAAGCTTTAAAGATATACAACTACAATATCAAAACGGTTCAGTCGTAACAGAAGTAATTAAAAAAATTAGCTTAGATATCTTATCTAATGAAAAAGTTGCTATTGTCGGCAAAAGCGGCTCGGGCAAAACATCTTTATTAATGCTCATGGCGGGCTTAGAAAAACCCACCGATGGTCTTATTACCTTTGAAGAAAAAGATATCACTCACTATAAAGAGAGTGAATTAACCAACTTTAGAAAAGAGAATATTGGAATTGTTTTCCAGTCTTTTTATTTAATTCCCAGTTATACAACATTAGAGAATGTAGCCCTTTCCTTAGAAATAAATTTTCAAAAAAACGCCTTACTACAAGCAGAGCAAATATTAGTTAAACTGGGTTTACAAGATCGCTTGCACCACCTACCCAGTCAATTATCTGGAGGCGAACAACAACGAGTTGCGATCGCAAGAGCGGTGATTAATAAACCTAAGCTCATTTTAGCAGACGAGCCCACCGGCAATTTAGATACGGAAAATTCAAAACTCATCAGTGATTTACTGTTTAATATGACTAAAGAGTTCAATTGCAGCTTGTGTCTTGTTACCCACGATAAAGAGCTAGCAAATCAATGTGACCGCATTCTTTTAATTGATGATGGCAAACTTCTTTAATTTTTTCTTTTTTATTCATCGCCATGCAATCAGAGATTTGTTTAGAAGTTTTTCTAAAAAAATAACAATTTTTATTACTATTTTTATCAGCGTCTTTATTTTATTTGTGATTAGTACTCTCAATTTGTCCATCAATAAAGAAATTCAATCTAATACAAAAGCTATTTTAGGGGGTGATGCAGAAATAGAGTCTCCCAATAAAATATTATCCGATAGTATTCTTCAACAAATCGATACCTTTGCAACTGTCTCAATCAATACCAATATTGCCTCGATGGTTTCCAATAAAAATTTAAAAGAACCTAAAACGTCTTTTGTACAACTTCGAGCGATTGATAGCCAGTATCCCTTATATGGTGATTTTATTACAACCAACCCTGAAGGTCTCAACAATTTTATAACAAGCAGTAATCAAGCTATTATTAATGAAAATCTTTCCGTTAATCTTCAAATCAAGGAAGGGGATAAAATTTATATTCGCAATCAAGAGTTCTATGTTCAATCCATCATCAAAGAGATGCCCGACCTGGGAGGAGCGGGCTTATTTGGAGATTTGGTAGTAATTTCTCAGTTAGGCTTAGAGGGTCTAGCTATTAATAGCTCGGAAAACTTTTTAGAATATGAATATAGAATTAAATTTGACGAAAATATTTCTCTCACAGCCGCAAGAGAAAATCTTCAAAGTATTTTTTTAGACAGTCCTGATACTCGTATTCGCTATCCTGAGAATAGCTCTAACTTTATTCAACGCACGTTAGATAATTTTGCTAATTTTTTAAGTTTAATATCCCTAGCTGCAATTTTGATTGCAGGCATTGGCATTGCCAATACGATTATTGCCTATATCAATCAAAATTATACCGCCATTGCCGTTCAAAAATCATTGGGACTAAATACCTTTTATATTCAAAGCATCCTGGGGTATCAAATATTTATGATTACATTTGTAATCACTTTAATTGCTTTTTTATTGAGTGGTTTAACCCCTTTTTTAGTTAATCAAATACTACCAACAGGGATTAATTTTACTCTCTCAAGTGTTTATAGTTTTGGGGTTTATTTTAAAATAACTACCATATCCTTTCTCGCCATTGGAATTTTTCTCACCCCTGCTCTTAACTCCATTCAACTTTTATCTGCGAATAGTTTATTTAGAAATACTTTTGAACATGTAAGTTTCAATTTTTCTAAAAAAAGTACATTCCTCATTATTGTATTAATCATTTTACTTATTCTTATTTTTACGTGGGGTGTGCGACTGTGGCAATACCATATTCTCTTTATCTTTGGTTTCTTATTTACAATTTTCTTATTTTATAAACTTTTTAAACTAATGAGTTTGGTATTAAAAAAAATAAATATTTCTAATTCCTTAAATTTTGTTTTAGCCAAGCGCAGTATTACTAGTCATCAGTCCATAGGGCCCCTGATGCTTACCACTTTAGGAATCGGGCTCACTCTCCTTATATCTATTCTCTTAATTGCGAGTTCTTTTCAAAATCTAATTCAAAAAAGCCTGGACCAGCAAGCGCCTGATTATTTTTTTATTGGTATTGATCAAAACAATGTGGAGAGTTTTAAAAATTATATCTATGCAGTTGATCAGTTAAGTGAACTTGAGGTTGTTCCCCTTGCTACCGCCAAACTAAAATTAATCAATGGCATAGATCCTAATACTTATATTACAAGAGATAATAGTTCTTCTTGGGTCATCCGAGGAGAGCGAAGAATTTCTTGGGTAGAAAAACCTTCTGAAAATAATCCCATTATCGAAGGGCAATGGTGGGAGGATAATCCTTTTGAAGAAATGTATATTTCTTTTGATGCTGACGCTGCAAAAGATTTAGGAATTCAAATTAATGATGTGATCACTTTATCCATCTATGGAAGAGATATCGAAGGTGTAGTGAAAAACTTTCGAGAGGTAGACTATAGTGATTTCACCATCAATTTCGCTATGCTTTTAAATACAAATTTTGCGAATAAAATTCCACACGAGTATCTCTCAACTGTCAAACTGGATAAAAAAGAGGGTTTTAAAGAGTTCGCTTTACTAGAAAAATTTCCAAATATCTCCTCTATCAAAGTGGCAAGCTATGCAAAAAAAATCAATCAACTTTTAAGCAAAGTGAATTTAGCCGTTGTTGCCATTGCCACTATTATTATTCTAGTGGGATTATTAGTCATCAGTAGTGCAATTTTAGTGCAAGGTAAAAACAAAACCTATCATAATCTTATTTTTAAGATCATGGGAATTTCTCAATCCTTAATTATTCAATTTAGTCTTATTGAATTTTTTATACTATTTTTTATGACCGTATTAATTACTCTTCCCGTGAGTTTAATTACCTCTTTTTTAGTGGTGACTAAAATATTTTCTATTAACTGGATGAATAATGGTTGGTCAATTCAATTAAATTTAATTGGGTGGGTGTATTTTTTAACCGGTTTATTAATTAGTATTTTAATGGTAAGAGATATTTTAAGAAATCTTAACCCTCGAGTTTATCCTTTAATCAGAAATAGTTAGTCTTTTTGAAATATATCTCTTGTAAAGATTTTTTTTTGAACGTCTTTTAATTCTTTGGACAATCGATTACAAATAATCAAATCACTTTTCTTTTTAAATTCTTTAAGATCTTTAATTACCTCAGAGTTGAAAAAGGAATGTTCCTGAATCCTTGGTTCATAAACAATAACGCTAATCCCTTTAGATTTAATTCTTTTCATTATACCTTGAATGCTGGATTCACGGATATTGTCTGAGCCTTCTTTCATCACCAGTTTGTAAATACCTACAACTTTAGGTTTCAGTTTAATTATTTGCTCCGCTATAAAATCTTTTCGCGTGCTATTTGAATTGATAATAGCTTCCATAATTTTCTGAGGGACCTGATCAAAATTGCGCAGAAGCTGCTTGGTATCTTTGGGTAAACAATACCCACCATATCCAAAGGAAGGGTTATTATAATAATTGCCAATCCTTGGATCTAAAGATATAGCATTGATAATTTCACTTGAATTTAATTTTTTACTCAGTGCAAATGAGTCTAGTTCATTAAAAAAAGTTACCCGCAAGGCTAAGTAAGCATTAGCAAATAATTTTGATGCTTCGGCTTCTGTCGATTGAGTATACAACACTTTTATTTTCTGTTTAGAGGCACCTTCTACTAATAGCTTAGCAAATTCTCTCGCTTTTTGAGAATACGATCCAAGCACTATGCGAGAAGGGTTAAGGCTATCGTATAAAGCTTTCCCCTCTCTTAAAAACTCAGGGACGAATATAATCTCATTGTTTTTTGATTTTTTTTGAAAATTTTGAACAAAACCTACAGGAAGTGTCGATCTTACAATGAAGACAGCTGATTTAAATTTATTTTTGAGACTATTGATGACACCTTCAACTGATTTTGTATCAAAATGATTAGTATTAGGATCATAATTAGTGGGAGTTGCGATAACTATATAATCAATGTTTTTTTTTAGTTCATTTAAATTATTTATAACAACTAAATTTAATTTTTTTATTTTTAAAAATGTTGAAGCCTCTTTATCCTGAATAGGTGAAATTTTATTTTTTAATTTATCTAATTTTGTTTGGTCTAAATCGAAACAATAAACATTATTTCTTTGCGCTAATAAAAGTGCATTCGCTGTACCTACGTAGCCTAGGCCAACCACAAGTATATTTTTTTTGGACAAACTAAGATAACTTTAAACGAAATTATTAAATTAAAAAAGGCTGTTTATATGAGGGCCGTAGCCCTCATAAAATAAATTGATATTAAAGACTTTTTAAGTTCCACTTATTCATCAAATCAGCAAAGAAGCCTTGTGCCTTCTTTAATTCGATCCAATGATTGATGTAATTAATCCAAACCTGATCATTTTGATCTACTAGCCAAGCCAACGGTGTGGGTGATTTAGGTTCTTGTACTGGGACAATTGCAAGTTCTGGGTATGTTTCAACTAAAGTTGCCGCTTCCACGTTGGAAGTAATATGAGCATCCGCTCTTCCTGCTAACACTTCTTGAAAATCTCTTGCGGGAGACTCGATCGATTTGATATTGGCATTGGGAAAATAGTTTTTAGCCTGTGTTTCCTGCGTTGTTCCCAAAGTTACAGCCACTGTCACATCACTTTGATTAATGTCATCCCATGTTTGAAATTTAGATAAATTCTTTTGTAAAGTTAATGGCACCGTTGCTAACTTAAAATACGAATTAGTGTACCCGGCCACTAATGCCCTTTGGGGACTTAAGGAGGCACTGGTAGAAATGTCGTATTTATCAGATGTAATTCCAGCTACAATTGATTTCCAATCTGTAGGTACGAGTTCTAATTCTACGCCCATATCAGCAGCGAGTTGGGTGACCACATCAATATCAAACCCCACATAGGAATTGTTAGAAGGGTCTTTCATAGACATCGGATTCCAGTCACCAGTAGTTCCTACCCTTAATTTTCCAGACTCTTGGATTTTTTGGAGTCTTGATTCAGCATTGGCTAATCCAGCAAAGGCCAAGAAACTGAGAATTAATATAATTTTTTTGAACATTTTCAATCTCCTTTAATTAGGTATTATATATATAGCATTTTTCTAACAAGTTTCTTTAATGCGACACATCTGCCTAAATTAATTAAGGAAATTATATAAAATTACTCTTAAATAACTTAAATTTTTAAAACTATTGGTATATTGTATACCACAAAATTGTTGAGAAAGGACCTAAAGTTCGATGTCAGAAGTCAAATCAGATATAGAAATAGCAAGAGCTGCCAAAAAAATTCATATAAGAGATATAGCAAAAAAAATTAGTATTCCGGAGGAAAATCTTATTCCTTATGGTCATGATATAGCTAAAATTAATTTTGATTTTATTGAAAAAAGTAAGTCAAACCCTGATGGTAAGTTAATCTTAGTAACCGCCATTAACCCTACTCCAGCCGGCGAAGGTAAAACTACTACTTCTGTCGGTTTAAATGACGGCTTAAATAAAATTGGGAAAAAATCAATTGTTTGTTTAAGAGAGCCAAGCTTAGGCCCTAACTTTGGGATGAAAGGCGGCGCTGCAGGCGGTGGATATGCACAAGTTGTACCTATGGAAGAAATTAACTTACATTTTACTGGTGACTTCCATGCTATTACATCAGCCCATAACTTATTATCCTCTTTAATTGATAACCATATTTATTGGGGCAATGAACTTCAAATTGACCAACGAAGAATTACATGGGGCAGAGTTGTAGACTTAGGTGATCGTGCGCTAAGAAAAGTAAACGTTAACTTAGGAGGGATTTCAAACGGTTTTCCTCGAGAAGATAAATTTGATATTACTGTTGCTAGTGAAATCATGGCTATCTTCTGCTTAGCTACAAACATTGAGGATCTTCAAAAAAGAATCGGTGATATTATCATTGCTTACAGAAGAGATAAGTCTCCTGTGTATGCAAGAGATGTTAA
>CAYRCI010000045.1:0-3429 GCA_964422765.1 uncultured Alphaproteobacteria bacterium
TTTTTCCAATCTTTTTTTTACTCTCCTCTTCTGTAAAACCATTAAGAGATATTTTAAATGTACCGCCTAAATTATTTGGATTAAATTTTAAATTTTCTAATTTTGAAACGCTTTTTAAAAGCACTTATTTTACATCTTCATTTCTAGATAGTTTAATTATTTCGATTGGCTCTGGGTCCCTGACAGTCATTATAGCTTTATATTCAGGCTATTGCTTATCGAGATTTCATTTTAAGTTAAAAAATTTTTTTATTTTATTTATTTTAAGCTCGCGCATGCTCCCACTGGTCTCAATCGCTATACCTATTTATTTTGTATTTAGTAAATTGAATCTTCTCGATTCTATTTTGGGTATTATTCTTGTTCATACATTTATAAATTTACCTTTAGCAGTACTGTTAATTAAAAGTTTTATAGATGAAATCCCAAAGGAGATTGATGATAGCGCTATTTTAGACGGGGCTAGTCGTCTATTCTTATTACATAAATTAATACTGCCTCTTTGTATTAGCGGTATAGTAGTGACATTTATTTTATCGTTTATTTTTAGTTGGACGGAGTTTATTTGTTCTCTTGTGTTAGGACAAATGGATGTGAAGACAATTCCCGTTCAAGCATCCATTTTCAAGACAGCGCCCAGTTGGGATTTAATGTCAGCCTTAGTAGTATCTTCTATATTGCCTCTATTTCTTCTTATTCTTACAATTCAGAAATATTTAGTTCGAGGTTTAACATTAGGCTCTGTTAAAGAATAGCTATATTTTTCGACTCTTTTAATAAATTTTTGTTATAATTTTCACATAATGGATGTTAAAGAACACAGAATTTCAGTCATCGTTAACGCAATAATTGAAAAAGGTCAGGTTGATATTAAATCCATAGCTCAAAAACTCAAAGTTAGCCAAATGACAATTTATAGAGATGTTGATGCGCTGATTTCTAGTGGTGTTATCAGAAAAGAAAAAGGGGTAATAAAATCTAGTGACTCTTTTTCTTTAGAATATTTTCATGATGTCAGGGCCAATTTAAGTCTTCATGCAAAAAATAAACTAGTAGAAGAAGCTGGAAAATTAATCAAACCAAACTCATATGTGGCTATAGATGATAGCACTACATGTCTACAATTTTTAAACTTTCAACATTATTTTGAAGGTACTACTGTTATTACCAATAGCTATAAGCTCATACAGGGTTTTAGTCAAAATTCTAAAATCAAAGTTATTGCAATAGGAGGTAGATTCCAAAAATCCACAGGAAGTTTTGCTGGCCTGCTAACAGAAAATAACATTGCACAAACGCCTTCCAATATTTTATTTATGTCTTCTACAACACTATATAATACACAGTTATATACACACGATGAGGATGTTTACCGCTTTAAAGCTTTATATATGCTTAACGCAGATCATAAATACTTTTTAATTGATACAAGTAAAATTGGTAAAAAAACTGTCAACCTACAAGCAGATATGTCTGACTTTGATAAATGTTTTATTGCCGGACCTAAATTACATCCAGATTTTCTATCTACAATTCAAAAGAAAAAAATTAATTTTGAGTTTTTTAAAGTTAAAAACTAATTACTTATCAAGTTCGTTAATTTTATCTACTTTTTTTCCTGAACGCTCTGATTGGAATTCATTCTGTAACCAAATATCAGTGTACATTTTTGCATTGGGCGCTCCGGTAATTAAAGCACCAAAAGTAATGACCTGTGCATTGTTACTGGCGATAGATCTTTCAGCCGTATAAGCATCATTAACGCAAACAGCGCGAACACCTGCAAATTTATTTGCAACAATAGCCATACCGGCTCCGGTCCCGCATACTAAGATACCGCGTTCAAATTCTTTTTGCTGAACCTTTTTTGATAGCTCTTTTCCCACATCGGGATAATCAACTGACGCATCAGAATTAACGCCGATATCTGTGACCTTTATGCCTTTTGACTCTAAATGTTCCTTAAGGGAGTCCTTTAACTCGCGTCCTAAGTGATCAGACCCTATAATTATTTTATCTATCATTGCCACAATATATCTAAAGTTTGTTCCAAGGTATATGGAGCTTTTTGTCCGCAGAGATGGCCTGCACTAATTCATAAAAGATAGGTAGTTTTTCTTTACTAAAAAAACCATTGTTAAATTTTTCTTTCAGTGCGGATTGTAAATCTAAGATAAGTTGTGCACCCTCTACCGTCTGGCCCTTTAACTCTTTAGCCATGATTTCTGAATAGACTTTTCCCTCTCCTAAGTATTTACCCAAAGTGCCATTTCTTCCTGTACCTGATGTAACGTGTAAATCGCCTATTCCTGGCAATCCAAAGGCGGAAAAAATATCGCCTTCATGTAGTTTTACAATTTGCGCTATTTCTTGAATGCAGTGAGAGAAAATACCTGACTCAGGATTAAAGATTTTAGTATTAGGATTATAGCATGTTTGTGAACAACCCACCATTATTGCAAAAACATTTTTTAGCGCAGCACAGAACTCTCCACCAATAAAATCCGATAATACTTCAATGATATAAAAATCATTTTTAAAAATTCCAGCTAACTCATTAGCTATTTGCGCGTTTTGATTAATAAAACAAATATTTGTAATATATCTTTGAGCAAGCTCGATTGCTTTACAAGGTCCCGCTACAGCAGTGATATCAATATGATAAGGCATACTCCTTAAAATCTTATTGGGAAGAATATCAATCGTGTTTTGGTCGTTTACATATAAACCTTTAGTTATGATAAGAAACTTTTTATTATCTGCCTGAAATTTTGAGAGTAATTCAATAAACCAATTAACACCAGCAGAGCTCACACCAATTACGATTACATCTGCTTGATCAAAATCAGACTGTTGAAGGTCATCAATTTGTTTGGAAATCGTATTTTCTAATTTTACCTTTAAAACAGGATGAATACCTGTCTTTTGAATTGAGTTAATAATTTCGGTATCTAGGTGTGTTCCGACTAATGTTATCGAGTGACCATTAATTGATGCGGGAACGGTAATAGCTGTTCCCATCACACCAGCTCCGATTGATAAAATATTAGCCATTTAGGATATAAATTGCCCTCCATTTACTTCTAAAATTTGACCAGTGATATAGCCACTTAATTTATCTGAAGATAAGAAGAGTATTGGCCCTACACAATCAGCGGCTTGCCCTAATCTTTTCATTGGAATTTTTAATCTAGTCGCTTCTAATTTTTCTGGAGAGGAGTATTGCTCATGGAATTTAGTAGCGATTGTTCCAGGGGAAATTGCATTAACCCTAATATTGTAAGGAGATAATTCAGATACTAGTGACCTTGTTATACCTGAAATAAATGATTTTGATGCAGCATATACACTAGAGCCCGCGCTACCTCCGGTGCTTGCACTAATGGTAGAGACATTAATGATACATCCATAATTTTGTTTTTTAAAAAC
>CAYRCI010000045.1:3529-6817 GCA_964422765.1 uncultured Alphaproteobacteria bacterium
TGAAATATAACTTGAGCGCCTAAATTTAAAAATTCTATACCTGTTTCAAAGCCAATGCCTGTACTGGATCCAGTTACAATTATTTTTTTATCTTTAAATTCAGTTTGATCTAGTATCATTGAAGTCTCTCCATTATATATTCTGGAAAACCAGTTGTTTGATAATCTGATTTTATCTCTCCTATTATATCTTCATCCTTCATATTTTGTAAAAATTCTTTTCTATGAATGCCGGATGTTATTAACAAAGAGTCTATTTTAAAACTATTAGCTCCAGCAATATCATTAAAAAGTGAGTCTCCTATCATCAGAATTTTCGATTTTTTACACTGGGACAATTCATAAGCATGCTGGAATATTTCTAAACCCGGCTTGCCAATAACAAACGATACACCTCCCATTCTCTTGTATTTAATAGCCAAATCACCCGTTGAAGGATGAATATTATCTCCAGATATTCCTAAAATATCTGGATTGGAACAAATAAGCGGTAATTGAAGTTTAATTGCAGTTTCAAAAATACTATCTAGAATTTTAAAATTTTGAAAACCTGTAGTACTGGATAATAACAAAAAATCACTCATTTCTATCTCTGATACCTTTTCGAATGATGTGTTTTCTAAGAGAGGATAATCAGCTGCTATCACAAAATATTTATTGCCTAAATTTTGAAAAGGTAATTTTTTATTTATTAAACAATCATAACAAACATCTCCCGAGGTTATTAAAGGAGATTTTAAAATGTAATCTGCACCTAATTGTTTCATGCGATTTACATTATCAATACCTCTCTTGCCAGAATTACTAATAATAAAAATTTTTTTATTTAAATTTTGGAGATATTTAAAAATTAATTCAGCATCCTGAAAAATTTTTTTTCCATCATGCACCACTCCCCATTGATCAAAGAAAAATGCATCATACTCGTTCGATAGCTCTTTTAGACTTGAAATTTTTTTTATCAATTTGACTTATCTCCCATTGCTAACAAAGCAGACCCGAAAGCCGCATCGTTAGATAAAGGTACTTTTAATTCTACGTTAAGAATTTTTTTTCTAATTTTGTTCCATTTCGCATTTTTACTACCCCCGCCAATAGTAAATATAGTTTTAGGGTAACTACCTCCAATTTCTACAATTTTTTCATAACTTAATTTTTCAACGCCTGTAATTCCTTCTAACACTGCTTGAAAAAATTCAGCTTCAGATGCTGGCCGAGGTGTTAATACAGGTGATTTATTTGGGTCATTAATTGGGAATCTTTCTCCGGTTTGAGCCAGCGGATAATAATTTAGATTTAATAAATTATTTGGATCGAGTTGCTTAGATAGAATATCTATCTTATCATTGAATAACTCTTTGATAATTTTTCCCCCAACATTTGAGGCACCGCCTGCAAGCCATTTATCACCTAACCTATGGCTATAAATTCCAAACTCTTTATTAAAAATTGGCTTATCAGAAATTGCTTTTACAACAAGAGTGGTACCAATTGACGTGACTGCCTCTCCTGATTTATTAGCTCCAGTAGCTAAAAATGCTGCAATACTATCTGTAGTGCCAGCAATTATCTCAGTTTTTTTATTAAATCCTAAATCTATTAATTCTTTATTATCTAAGAGCCCCATTACCTGTCCGGGGATTTTAATTTCAGGAAGATTGTTTAATTTAATTGGTAGTTCATCAAACCAATCAGGCCACTTTCTATCAACACAATCATAACCTAGTTTTAAGGCATTATTTTCATCAGAATATTTATATTCATTAATAATTTTTGATGCTATCCAATCTGCTTGATGAAGTATTTTAAAGTTTGTTAAATTTTGTTGTTTAGTTAATGATAAAGCTCTAACTAAAGCATTTGCAGGACTGGAGACAATTGGATGATTGTTTGAAACTTTTTCAACGAACTTAGCTTCTTCCACACTAGAAGCATCATTATACATGAGTGCGTTTGTTAAAGGCAATCCATGCTCGTCCGTGAGCAATACTGTTCCAGATGTCCCATCAATCGACAATTTACTTATATCATTCAAATCAACTTTATTTTTAAGAAATGTTATATTTTGAATAAAAGCTTCCCACCATAAATTAGGGTTTTGATACACTAGCGATGATTGAGATATTGGATTTGATATTACAACTGAATGATTAAAAACTTCGTTTTTGTTTTCATCAATAATAGAGGTCCTAACTCCCGTTGTGCCAAAGTCTATACCTAGAAATAATTTCATTAATTAATTGATTGACGATATTTTTCAACATCCCAATTTAATAACTCGCTTTCCTGATCTTCTGATAAGAATTTAAACGATTGAGATAAATCTACTCTGAGTAAAACCTCTAAAAAACAATCAATCATTTCTTTGGCGGCAGGAATGGCAGAATTATTTTCAAAAAGTCCTTGTTCTTTAATAATAAGATAAGGGGGCAAAGGAAGATCTTTATTTTTTAAATTGATGATAAATTTATTAGCATCTTCATTGTTTAAAAAAGTTGGAATACCTGGGCCTAAAAAAATTACATGATCTGGATATAAAGACTTTGAAAATAATGAAAACAATTGCTCATCGCCTGACTTAAACAAACTATATTTTTCATCGTTTTTTTGTAAATAATCAGTAACAGATACAATGGCTGAGCTAGTAGTCGTAATGATTTTATCATTTCTGATGTGATTTAATTGGTTATGTATTTTAAGAAGCAACTGATAGGTATCTTCCAGTTCATTTCCTGCAACAATTAATCCATGATTTTCTAAAATAAAAATTCTAGTTTCAGGCTGAATTAGTTTTTTTATTCCCATAGTTAATCTAAATCCAGGTCGATAATATGGAACGCAAACAAAATCATCGGTGATATGTTTTTTTATTTCTTCAATTGAATTATCTAGAATGGCATTTGCAATGGTTGCAGTTGAGTGGACATGCAATACATACTTATAATTAATTAATGCATGAAATGAAGTTTCTAAGGAAGGACGGAGATTATTTGTAGAAATAATGTCATCTACAAAGCTATCATCTTGCTCTTGAGAAATTTTTTTATTAATCGAATGTAAATCGACCTCTACAAAGATATCTTTGTCCACCGAATTAATTAACCAAGTGCCTGAAGCTTTAATAAACATGCTATTTTCACTCTTAATAGAAGTGTTTCCTCCAGCTGCTTGAACTAAAGAAGGGTCTTTGCCTAACTGATAGGAAATTTCTTTGAAAGACTGAATTTCAGAACTAGAAAAATTACTGTTTGCCATAACTTTTAACAGCTTCAATAATTTTTTTCATATC
>CAYRCI010000046.1:0-6699 GCA_964422765.1 uncultured Alphaproteobacteria bacterium
GATCCAAAGGGTGAAAGGGTAAGGTCATAAAATGTCTGATAACTTAAATATTTCTCCACTGCATTTTGACCATAAACTTGGATTATTTGGAGATCATGATGGAAAAAGTGATCTGCTTAAAATATCAGAGCTTCAAGGTTTTTTTATATATCAAGTAGCTAAGTTTAAAAAAAGTAATGTAGATATTAACTCTGTTCGAATTGATAATTTGAATTTGCCCTCAGAAAACCCTCATGTTACTTCAAATGATCAAACGAGAGTTTTATGGTCAGGTCCAAATGTTTGGATAGTCATTTCCAAAAAAACTGACATTAATACTGTTATTCAATCATCGTGTAATGAAAACGAATTCGCCATTACAGACTTATCTCATTCAAGAGCTGCTATTAAATTAGAAGGCCCAAAAGCATTAGATGTTTTAAAAAAAGGATCTCCTTTAAATTTCAACGAAGAAGTCTTTAAGGTTAATCATTGCGCTAGTACAACTTATAACGGTATTAACATTCTAATTGACTACATTAATAGCAACCCAAAAACACTTCATCTTTATGCATTAAGAAGTTTTGGTGGATCGTTTTATCACAGTATTACCGACTCTGCGCTAGAGTATGGTTACGAAGGAGTTTAAGCATGTGTGGCATTGTTGGAATTTATCTTAAGAATAAAAAATACAATAAACAGTTAGGAAAGTTGTTAACAGGCATGATGAATAATATGGCGTCTCGTGGCCCTGATAGTGCTGGATTTGCTGTTTACAACAAATCAAATAATTTTAAATATACTATTTGCCTTCATGTTTCATTAACATCTAAAGATTTACAAAAAAGTTTAAAAACTAAAATTAAATCTTTCAAACTAAAAACAATCTCTGATCATGTTGTGATTATAACTTCTGCCAAACCCGAAAAAGTATTACCATTATTAAAATCAATTTCAGGTATTGAGTTAGTGGGCTATGGAAAGTCCATTGAAATTTTTAAACAAGTAGGTAACCCTAAGGATGTGGTTAAAAAATTTGCTTTAGATAAATTTTCTGGGTCTCACGCAATAGGTCATACTCGAATGGCTACTGAAAGTGCTATTACAACAAACGGTTCTCATCCTTATTCAACAGGTGAAGATGAATGTTTGGTTCACAATGGATCACTTTCTAATCATAATAATTTAAGAAGAACATTAATTAAAAATGGAATTGAATTTAAATCCCAAAACGATACTGAAGTAGCAGCAGGTTATATCTCCAATAGTTTAAACAATAAAAAGTCTTTGAAAGATACTCTGACAAGCGGTTTAAAAGATCTCGATGGTTTTTATACTTTTATTACGGGAACAAGGGATGGTTTTGCAGTGGTAAGGGATGAAATTGCCTGCAAGCCGGCTGTAATTGCGGAAACTAAAGACTATGTTGCTATTGCATCAGAGTTCCAGGCAATGGCTCACTTACCAGATGTTAATAAAGCCAATATTTACGAACCCAAACCGGGTGTCGTATATTCATGGGGCTCATAATGAATTTAGATTTAACCAAAAAAAATCTTAGTGATGTGAATTATTTTCTTCAGCACCTTGATAAGAAATCCAATGAAAGAGACTTTGTAATTAAAAATCCTCTTGGAAGTCATGCACTTTGTGCTGGTCTTCAAGATGAAATGAGTGTCACAATTAAAGGACATGTGGGTTACTACTGTGCAGGAATGAATAAAAATGCTCATGTAACAGTTGAAGGAAATGTTGGAACAGGAGTTGCAGAGAATATGATGTCTGGCACTGTCCATGTTAAAGGTAATGCATCTCAATCTGCAGGAGCATCGGGTAACGGTGGAACTTTAATCATTGATGGCGATGCAAGTTCAAGATGTGGCATTTCCATGAAAGGAATTGATATTATTGTCAAAGGCTCTGTAGGACATATGTCAGCTTTTATGGCTCAAAGTGGTAACTTAGTTATTTTAGGAGATGCTGATGAGTACTTAGGTGACTCTATTTATGAAGCAAAAATTTATTGTATGGGAAAAGTAAAAAGTTTAGGTGCAGATTGTATAGAAAAGGAAATGAAAAAATCAGACATTGTTGACTTACAGGCAATTTTAGATAAGAACAAAATTAAAGCAGATGCATCAAAGTTCAAACGATATGGGTCTGAAAGAAAACTTTATCACTTTAAAATTGACAATGTAGGTAATTATTAAAATGAGCGATACACCAAAATTTTTAAAAGGCTTTAGTACCTTTCCCTTAGATACTATTAATGAAATTCAAAGATCGGCTCGAGAAGGTATATATCAAATAAGAGGTTTAGGCGCTAAACGTAAGGTTCCTAATTTTGATGACTTAGTTTTTTTAGGTGCCTCGGCTTCTCGATATCCACTAGAGGGCTATAGAGAAAAATGTAATACATCTGTAATAATGGGAGATAGATTTGCAAAAAAACCAATTAAACTAGACATTCCCATTACAATTGCAGGTATGAGTTTTGGCGCTTTGGGCGCTAACGCTAAAGATGCGCTTGGAAGAGGCGCTTCTGCAATGGGCACATCTACTACAACTGGTGATGGAGGAATGACACAAGAAGAGAGAAAGTCATCCAAGTATCTCGTGTATCAACTACTTCCTTCCCGATATGGAATGAATCCTGATGACCTTCGTAAAGCAGATGCTATTGAGGTAGTGGTTGGTCAGGGCGCAAAACCAGGCGGTGGTGGAATGCTACTAGGTCAAAAAATTAATGAACGTGTTGCACGAATGAGAAATTTACCACAAGGCATTGACCAGAGAAGTGCTTGTCGTCACCCAGACTGGACCGGCCCTGATGATTTAGAAATTAAAATTCATGAACTAAGAGAAATTACAAATTGGGAAAAACCAATTTATGTTAAAGTTGGAGCCGCGCGTGCTTATTATGACACTGCGCTTGCAGTCAAAGCAGGGGCTGATGTGGTTGTCTTAGACGGTATGCAAGGTGGTACTGCAGCAACTCAAGATGTTTTTATTGAACATGTTGGGATACCTACATTAGGAGCGCTTCGTGAAGCGGTAGACTCTTTAAAGGAATTAAATATGCATCGAAAAGTTCAACTGATTGTATCCGGTGGAATTCGATCTGGCGCAGATGTTGCTAAAGCTTTAGCCATGGGGGCAGATGCTGTTTCGATTGGATCAGCTGCAATGATCGCATTGAACTGCAATGCAGATTTATATCCAGATGATTACAAAAAATTAGGTACGGCAGCAGGATATTGTCATCATTGCCATACTGGCAGATGTCCAGTGGGTGTAGCCACTCAAGATCCAGAGTTAGAAAAAAGATTGGATCCAGAGTTAGCAGGAAAGCGAGTTAAAAATTATTTAGCTACCTTGACCTTAGAATTACAAACACTTGCAAGAGCCAATGGTAAGTCAGATGTTCGAAATTTAGAACCAGAAGATTTAGCGGCTTTAACAGTAGAAGCAGCCGCCATGGCAAGAGTACCACTAGCCGGTACAAACTGGATCCCAGGTCACAATAATCAATATTGAAAAACTATCCATATTGGTGGGATTTTTATAAACCTTACCACCTTAAAAACTGTGAAGTTAAAGAACAAGTTTTCGATTTAGTTATAGTAGGTTCTGGTTATACGGGTATAAGTGCATCAATAGAAGCAAATCGACAAAACTTCAATACACTTGTTATAGATCAATCTGCCTTAGGAGAAGGGGCAAGCACAAGAAGTGCTGGTATGATTTCAGGGGGTTTGAATCTTGGTAAAAAAGTTAATCTGTTTAAAAAGTACGGGGAGTCATTAGCACTCGACTTTATTCAAGAGTCCATCGACTCCTATAAATATTTAGAGGAAACTATTGTTGGTTCAGAGCAAAATGTTTTTTACCAAAAAACAGGTCGATTAGTTTTGGCGCATAGTCAAAAAAAACTTATAGCGCTTCAAGCAAAAACTAATTTATTGAATAAAGTCACTCAACTTCAAGTTGAGTTACTTAATAACCTAGAAAGTGAACTACCAAACAATTACTATAAAGGAGGGATGTTAGTAAAAGATGCAGCAAGCATACATCCAAGTTTATTTTATAAACACCTCTTAGATAAAACTATAAACCTTGGTACTAAAATTTGTACTCCATGCAAACTTTCAAGTTATAAAAAAAAAGATAATTTCTACTTGCTTGATACACCTCAAGGGCAAATAAAAACTAAATATCTTCTTTTTGCTACTAATGGATACTCAGCTAAAGAAATAGGAGAAGAGCATAATAAAATTATTGGAGTTCCCTCTTATATTTCTGTAACCAATGAATTAGGGGAGGATGCTATTCATAATTTAATGCCTAAGCTACGGATGTACTCTGATACAAAAAATGATTTATTTTATTTTCGCCCAACACCAGATCGTAAAAGGTTATTATTTGGTGCATTTCCTATTTGGGCTGCCAATCAGGAAAATACATCATTTGTTAAAAACTTCTTTTTAAAGAAAATACATAAAATTTTCCCTGATATTCCTAATTTTGAATTGGATTATATTTGGGGTGGTAAAGTAGGTGTTACTTTTAATACCCTTCCTGAGGTAAATAAAATCGATAATCGTCTCTATGTTTTTGGATGTAACGGCAGCGGAGTGGCTTTGATGCCTTATTTAGGAAATAGGTCAATCTCTTTACTACAAGATAAAAGAAACTCTAGATTTGTAATAAGTCAAATTCATGGTACTAAAAATTATTTAAAAAACCTTATTGTTAAATTTCTTCCTCTATTAGGTCTATATTACCGCTTAAAAGAAAATCTAGAAAATAAATTTAATTAACCACAATAAAAAAATTAAGACCATTGAAAGCTATTTCATATAGTGGAATAATATTTATTTGAAATGACTGAAAGTTTAAAGTATATCAACAAGTCACTTGAAAAATCTTTTAAGATCTTAGAAATTTTATCAAAATCTATTTTTCCTCTTAAAGCTGCAAATATATCAAGAAAAGCTTCTATCTCTAGGACAACTACCTTTAGACTTTTGTTTGTGCTTACGCAATTGGGTTATATACATAAAAATCCCTCTACTAATACTTACTCAATGGGACATAAAGCATTTCAATTTGGCGAAACATCTGATTACCTTCAGTCTATCTCTGAGACAGCAAAAGAAGTTTTAGAGGATGTTGCTAATAAAACAAATTTGATTACCTACATGGCAATGTTAGAAGGATCTCAAGTAGTGCATTCAGATAAGATATCTAATACCAGTGATTTATCTTATAGAACTTTTAGAATGCGTTTAGATGCTCATTGTTGCGCATTAGGTAAGGTAATGCTTGCTTATAGACCAGATAATGAAATATCTGCAATATATAAGAGTTATAATTTTTTTCCTCATACGAAAAATACTATTAGCAACTTACCAGACTTAAAAAAAAATCTTCACCAGATCAAAATTCAAGGTTATGCCCTAAATCACGGTGAGGCTTTTGATAATGTTTATGGTATTGGTGTTGCAATTTTAGATAAGGATAAAAGGTCCTTTGCAGGAATCTCACTTTCGGGGAGTAAAAATATAATGAACCCAAAATCTATGTATGATTATATTAAATTACTTCAGAGTGCCTCAATTAAGATTTCTAAATTAATTGTTGATAATTAAAGACTTTTTTAGGAAATTTTGTTTCATAATTTGAAACAGTAAGTATTAATTAAATTTAGCGTGTACAGAATAATAAATTACAAGCCGGAGGTTAATATAATGAGCTTACCTACAAAATGTGAATACCTAATCATCGGAGGAGGTATGCATGGTCTTAGTACAGCTTGGCACTTGTGTAAAAAATTAGCAAGTAAAGGCCAACTTAGAGAAGATTCTGTCGTTATTTTAGAAAAGAGTAAAGTTGCAAACGGTGCTACAGGGGTGGCATGCGGTATTGTTAGAAATAATTATTATCAACCTGCCATGAGAAGATTGATGGCTCATTCTGTAAATATTTGGAATGAAAATGCTGAAGTATTAACTTTTAGACCCGTTGGTTATATGCAAATCAACTCTCAATTAATGCATGAAGGTATGTCCCAAGTTTATCAGCAGCAAAAAGAAATTGGCTATGAGTCAACCTTCATTGAAGGCGCTGCAGACTGCGATAAGTATATGAAAAATTTATTACCTGACTGGCAGGCTCAAGGTATTACTTCGGTATTGCATGAAAAAAAATCAGGTTATGGCGCTAACAAAGGTGCCTGTTTAGGTATGCATAAACTTGCTACTTCAGCTGGCGCAAAAGTATTTGAGGGAGTTGAAGTTACAGACTTAATTAAATCAAATGGCAGTGGAGCTGTTACTGGTGTTAAAACAGCTAGGGGTGATGTTCATTGCACTCAACTAATTGTAGCAGCTGGACCATGGGTCAGAAAGTTTTGGGACATTTTAGAATTACCAAATAAAATAAAAATTAAACAACCAGATGGATCTTTTGTGGAAGATCTTCCAATGTGGACCTACTCAGCGCTGGAAGAGGGAGAACTAGATGTTGATCCGACTTCTTATAAAATGTCAGATGGCAGAGAGTATCCTGTAATACATGTGGATACTGAAGCATCTTTATTTTCTGACAAAACAGGAAAAGCAATTCATGAAAACGAGATGTGGGGTTTTTATTACAAACCTGATGTATATCGTAAAGGTATCCAAGGAGGATCATCTCCTTATGATATCGATAAACCTC
>CAYRCI010000047.1:0-6444 GCA_964422765.1 uncultured Alphaproteobacteria bacterium
ACTCTTGTCTCCTCTAAGATTTGAGCTCCTTTATTTTTTGCGCCTCTAGCTAGAGCTTGTGAAATATCGGTAGGATTAGCTTGACCATCTGTGGGCAAAAAAGCTGCTCCATGAACATCTTCAATATCCATTATCGGCCAGAGATCTTGTGCCTCTTTTGGAGTTAATAGTTCCATCTGTAATCCAAAAGAATGAGCTGTTGTCGTTTGCCTTAGTACTTCCTGCCAGCGTTCTTTGTTACAAGCAAGACGTAAACCACCATTCATCTTCCATCCTGTACTAAGTCCCGTTTCTTTCTCTAAGCGAGTATATAAATCAACAGAATATCCTAATAGTTGTGTAATATTTGCATTAGTTCTAAGTTGTCCTACTAATCCAGCAGCATGCCAGGTACTGCCTGAGGTGAGTTTTCCGCTCTCAATTAAACAAACTTCTAATCCAAGGTGAGCCAAATGATAAGCTGTTGAACATCCAACGATACCTCCTCCAACAATAATAATTTTAGAATTTGTAATCATTTATAAACTCTCAAATGCCTCATTAAATTTACTCAAATTTTCTTGGGTGTATAGACCGTAATCAAATTCTAATTTGGAAGTAATTTCTGAAACCATACTCCACATAGTCTCTCTAAGCAAACTAGCTGTTTTCATTGAGTTATATTTTAATAAAACGTCATTTGTTAAAGTTTTTTCATAATACATCTCTAAAGCCTCTTTCTCTAAATCTTGATTAAAATCATTATTTGAAGCCAATCCACCAATATCAAACAAGGGGTCATTAAAGCCTCCGTATTCCCAATCAACCACCCATATCTTAGATCCATCATCCAAAAAATTAGCAGCCAAAAAATCATTATGACCAAAAACTATTTCTCTAGGTGAAGATAATTTTTCTAATTTGGATGCTTTATACAGTAGATCATCAATCTTATCTTGATGACTGCTATGATTTGATCTTAAAAAATTAGCATAATACTTAATTACATAGAAGACCCAGAACATAGCTGGTTGTCCAGATAAAAAGTTAGGAATTTCATTATGAATTTTTTTTATCACTGGCATGATCCTGTCTAAGTTTTTTTGAACTCCTGTGGGATTTAAAGTTTCACTTTCAATATATTCTAAAACTAGAACTCCTAGTTCACTATGAATTAACTTAGGAGATACACCAATTTCATATGCAGCTTTACTTACATTTATTTCATTAGAACGGAACACTAAATGCTCCGGTATATCTTGTCCTAATCGAACTACCAATTTATCATTTCCATGATTAACTAAAAAATTTAAGTTTGTTATACCACCCTCTAAGGGATTAATTTTTAATTCATGACTCCAAATAGATAAGGATTTTATTTTTTCTATTGTATTCATCTATAGAAAACCATACTTCACTTTTAATGTTTTACTAGCCGATTTGATTAGATTATCTGAAATAATAGCAATAAAAGCTACACAAAGACCTGCAACCAAACCTCTTCCTATATCAGCTTTTGTTAGTGCTATATAAACTTCTTGACCTAACTCACGCGTTCCAACCAAGGCTGTAATAACCAACATCGATAAAGCCAACATGATTGTTTGGTTTATCCCAAGCAAGATTTCTGGCAAAGCTAAAGGTAATCGGATGTTGAAAAGTAATTGCTTTTTATTGCAACCGTTAGCAACGCCAGCATCAATGATTTCTGGATTAATACCTCTTATACCATGAATTGTGTATTTAACGGCTGGTGCCAAAGAGTATAAAATTACCGCTAACATCGCCGTAAAATCTCCAACTCTAAATAACATGACGACAGGGATGAGATACACAAAACTTGGTAAAGTTTGAAGTGTATCCATAATACTTGATAGAATCTTATTAGCTCTGTCGTTTAATCCGCCCCAAATACCCAAGGGAACTCCTATGATACATGCTAGTATAACACTGGCACCACATAAATAAATTGTAACCATAGCTTTGAGCCACAACCCATTAACAACAATAAATAATAATAAAATTAAATTTAAAAGGGCCAACTTAGATTTTCCATAATACCACCCTAGTAAAACTAAAATAAATATAAACCAAGGCCAGGGTATTGATAAGAAAAAGCTTTTAATGGGAAGCATAAAATATTTTAAAATATAAAACTTAAATATCTCTAACTGATCATAATAATTTACATTTATGAATTTAATTGATTTTTCCCAAAATGCTGAAGTGCTTAAGGTAATATTTTCAGGATATGATTTAAAAAAATCTATGAAAAATCCAAAAATATAAGTTATCAAAATTAAAAAAATAATTATTAGTAAATGAAAATACTTTTTATAAAAATTTAAATTTTCATTTTTAAATTTTTTATGTTTGCCTATGAATGCAAAACTCATTCTATCTAAAACTATAGCCAGGATCACGATTGCAAGGCCAGCCTCCACTCCTCCTCCAATATCTAATTTCCTTAAAGATGTTAAAACATCATAACCCAATCCGCCCGCTCCAATCATAGAAGCAATTATGACCATATTAAATGACAACATTATTACTTGGTTAATACCTAATTTAATTGAACTCAGTGCTGAGGGTATTTCTACTTTCCACAGTAATTGATGGTCATTACAACCACACATTTTTCCTGCTTCAACGATAGAAGGATTGATTCCCTTAAGACCCAAATAAGTTGTATGAACCATAGGAGGTAAAGCATAAATTATTGTGGCTATTAAGGCTGACACAGGCCCAAACCCAAATAGTACTAAGACAGGAACCAAATAAGCAAAAACCGGCATAGTCTGCATCAAATTTAATATTGGATTTACAATTCTATAGGTATTTAAACTTTTGTAACTTAGGATTCCAAAAAACATTCCTATTGATACACCAAATGGAACCGCAATAAATATAGAGGCTAGTGTAACCATAGAACTATGCCATTGATCAAAAATGACTAAATAAAGAAAAGCAAAAAAAGTTAATAAAGCCAGTGAAAGGTCTTTTATTTTAATAGCTACAATAGTCATTATACCAATCATAGCTATCCAGCTTAAAGGACTTAAAATTAATATTGCTTGGCTACCTTGGCCTTTGTAGAAACCCTCAGCAAAAAAAGACAAAATTATTTCGTAGGGCTGTTCAATTATCCAAGATATTGACCTGGTAAAATCATTAAATGTAAAAAGTCCGAATGTAGCACTTTCAATCAACCATTTAATTGACCAGGAAATATATAGTTTAAAAGGGAATATTAGAGAATTTGGAAATTTTAGAGCCCATCCTAAATCATTGGATTTTAAAAAATCGCTAGAAAATAAAGAAACTAATAAAGTAACAAAAAATAAAAATATAAAAGTAAATTTTTTTTTTGATAAAAGCACCAGACTAATCGTTTGTAGATGTGGGGGCAAAGCCCCCACAATGAAGATTTATTATTTAATCCAAGATTGCCATCTTGATTTATTATTATTCATCCAGTCTGCAACTACTGCTTCAACCGAATTACCGTCAAGATCTACTGCGGCAACCATTTGTCCCATTTCATCATTAGAGATTGTAAATGCCTCAACAGCATCGTATGCACCTGGCCATTTATCTTTTAACTGACTAGAAGCTACTTTCCAAATCGGACCACGTGGTTTACCACAATCATATGCGGAATTTGGATTAATCCCCCATGAGGGATCATTATAACACTCTGAAGTATAAGCTGGGAATTCAACAAATTCTCCTTCAAATTTTGATGGAGCCCAATGAGGAGCATAAATCCAAAGCATGATAGGAGCCTTTCTTTGATAAGCTGACTCTAGCTCAGCAAATAAAGCTGCATCAGTACCTGCATGTATAACTTCCCAATCTAAATCAAGAGCCTCAACTCTTTCATCATCAAATCCTCCCCAAGTTACAGGACCTCCTAGATATCGACCCTTAGGAGCTGTTTCCATAGTAGAGAAAGCCTCGGCACATTCATTTAAAGCTTCCCAATTAGGTAATCCGGGACATTCATCTTTCATGTAAGATGGGTACCACCATTCTTCAATGGCATCCATACCAGTGGAACCTACATTAATAACTCTTCCATCCGGTGTATATTCATCTATCGCATCTCTTCCTGTTGTTTCCCACATTTCCATCGCTAAATGTAAATCTCCAGTTTGAAGACCTGCAAATTGTGCAATGTAATCAGCTTGAACTAATTCAATATTATAACCAGCCTCTTTTAAAACCTCAGCCATAATATTTGTTGTGATTAGTTGCCCAGTCCAATCATGCAAAGTTAACTTAATTGGATCCTGAGACTCAACTGCTTTAGATGAGTATGAAAAAAATAATGATAGAGTTACTACGCTAATCAATGCCTTAAACTTAAACATATTTTTAATCCTCCTGTCCTAAATTTAAAAAATTAATTATAAATTTGAATTTTTAAAAAACCTAATTCTATTTTTTATATTGGAAGAGCTATTTTTGGGAGTTTTTCCAATTGGAATGATAAAAAGGCTCTAAATTTGAAGGTGATAATTGGTCTCTTCCTAAAATGTAATCAGATGCTTTTTCCCCTGTCATAATTGTTGGAGCGTTCAAGTTGCCATTAGTAATACGAGGAAAAATAGAGGAGTCAGCTAAAAATAAATTTGATACACCTTTTACACTACAATTATTTTCTACAACAGTAGTAGGATCATCTTTTTGACCAATTTTACATGTGCCACAAGGATGGTAAGCAGACTCACAATGATTTTTAATAAATTCATCCAAACCTTTGTCTGAAGTGACTTCATCTCCAGGTTGAATTTCTGGCCCTTTAAAAGGCTTTAATGCATCTTGGCATAAAATCTCTCTGCTTAATTTTAGTGCTTTTCGAAATGTAGGGAAGTCATTTTCATGGCTCATATAATTGAATTTAATCTTAGGTGCTATTTTAGGGTCAGAGGATTGTATTCGCACATAGCCTCTGGACTCAGAGCGCATGGGCCCAACATGCAATTGGAAACCATGACCTTCGCTTGGAGCTTTTCCATCATAGCGAATAGCGACTGGAAGGAAATGAAATTGAATATCAGGGTATGGAATATTTTTATCAGAACGAATAAATCCAAGCGTCTCAAACTGATTAGATGCACCAAGCCCACTTTTAAAAAACGTCCATTGCATTCCTATTAATAATTTAGAAATAGGATTTAAATATTTATAAAGTGTAATGGGCTGTAAACATTGAACCTGAAAATAAACCTCTAAATGATCTTGTAAATTTTCTCCTACTCCGGGGCTATGACATACAACAGGAATTCCTAATTCTTTTAATTGTTCTGCATTCCCTATACCGGATCTTTGTAAAATTGCAGGACTGTTAATGGATCCCGCTGATAAAACAATATCTTTTTTAACTTTAATAATTTTACTTTGACCTTGATGAGAAAATTGAACTCCTACTGCTTTTTTATTTTCAAAAATAATTTTTTCGACTAAGGCTCCTGTAAGTAATTGCACATTTTTCTTTTTTAAAGCAGGTCTTAAATAAGCTTTAGCAGCAGAGAACCTAGAACCCTTCCAAACAGTCATATCCGCTGGACCAAATCCCTCTTGTCGATAACCATTATAATCCTCTGTTTTTTGATATCCTGCTTCTACAGAGGCTTTAACAAATGCCGAGTGCAATGGGTTATCCCTTTTGCCCCGAGAAACTTGTAAAGGACCATTGCTTCCTCGAAATTCTGACTGAAAACCATGACTTGTTTCCATTCTTTGAAAGTAAGGGAGTACATTTTTATAATCCCATTCGGTAGCTCCGTCTTGCGCCCAGTAATGAAAATCACCGGGATTACCTCTAACATAAATCATTCCATTAATTGAAGACGACCCTCCAATTACTTTACCCCTAGGACATACAATAGATCGATTATTCAAACTGGACTCAGGTTCAGCTTTATACCCCCAATCATAGCGAGACATATTCATAGGATAAGACAGAGCTGCAGGCATTTGGATAAATGGTCCGATATCAGTTCCACCAAATTCCAAAACTAGAATTTGATTAGTTCCGCTTTCTCCAAGCCTATATGCAATGGTTGAACCGGCCGAACCCGAGCCAATTACGATATAATCTGGATTGGAGAAATGTGACATCACTTATTAATATATTTAATTATCAATAGAGTGAAAGATTAATGTAAATTTTAAATAGAAATTGTTTTCTCAAAATATTAGTATTTTTAAAAATTGGAGGTTTGATGAATTTAATTGATAGATTAAATGC
This sequence comes from uncultured Alphaproteobacteria bacterium, assembly GCA_964422765.1. Lineage (GTDB taxonomy): Bacteria > Pseudomonadota > Alphaproteobacteria > HIMB59 > HIMB59 > HIMB59. The sequence goes on from CAYRCI010000047.1 coordinate 6,236, forward strand.
CGGTCCAGTCTTATGTGCCGAGGGTTATCTTTTTGCTATGGAGCGTAGAGGCTATTTACAAGCAGGAGCTTATGTTCCTGAAGTTGTACTAGAACATCCCGAAGTTGTTACTCAACTTCACCGAGAGTTCATTCGAGCAGGAAGTGATGTTGTACAAGCCTTCACCTATTATGGTCATCGTGAAAAACTTCGATTAATTGGAAAAGAAG
>CAYRCI010000048.1:0-6182 GCA_964422765.1 uncultured Alphaproteobacteria bacterium
ATCAATTGTTGAGGGAATTACTATCAATCAAGTCATAGCAACTTTTGATATGGAAAAACAATCAGGTTTAAATATTAAAGAGTATCTTGCTATTAGAGGAGGTGCTCATAGTCCTTTATGGAGACAGATGCTTGCAGATGCTTCTGGAAAACAAGTTTTAATCTCAAATACCGTCGAGGCTTCTTCGCTTGGATCTGCGATGATAGCTGCATATGGTGCAGGATGGTACAGCTCTATCACTAGTGCTGCTGGATCAATGGCAGGGATGACAACTGCAATAAATCCGGGTGAGGCAAAAAGAGAAATTTATGATGAACTAATTTCTATATATAAAGACATCTACAATTCAACAGCAGACATTAATCATCGCCTTGTAGAATTTGCCTATAAATATACAAAGAAAAAATTATAAAATGAAAAACTACAATGGAGTTATCGACGATTTAACAAAAGGAACTTGGGTAAGTCCCATTGATCAAAAAAAATATAGTATTCCTATAAAAAAAATTGAAATCAGTAAGCAACTAGACGGACAAGAGGCTGATTTAATTAATGAACTTCATCCTAATCAAAAACTTTTAGTTGTTAGTGATCCCTTTACACACAAAGCAATGGGAGAGAGGGTATTTAAAAGTATTCAAGGTAAGGTTAATGCAGATGAATATATCTGGGAAAAGCCTTCTTCTAGTATCCAAGGGGTTGAACACCTTCAGCAAAAACTAAATAACTATGACGGTATGATTGCTATTGGATCCGGCACAGTCAGTGATAGTATAAAATACGCAACATTTCTAAAAAAAAAGACCTATTCTGTTTTTGCTACTACGCCTATGAATGCCTATACAACTGGTACAGCATCCATTTCATTTGAGGGCGTAAAGAAATCACTTGTTGCTCATTATGCTCAAGGAGTTTTCTTTGATTTAGAAGTATTAAGTAATTGTCCAAAAAGATTAACTGCGGCTGCATTTGCAGATGTTATATGCAGAACTACAGCGCAAGTAGATTGGTTAATGTCCCATCAATTATTGAACACAGACTATAAACCAACACCTTATGCTTTACTCGCTTTATATGAGCAAGAAATGATTGATGGTGCAAAACAAATTGCAGACGGAGATATTGACGCTCTGGGTATGCTAACAAGAATTTCAGCAATCATGGGTCTTGGAACCTCTTTTACACAAACAACTCATGTCGGTAGCATGGGAGAGCACGGCATTTCTCATTATATTGACATGTTTGCAAAAGAAAAACATCCAGGAACATCTCACGGCGAACAAGTAGGCATAGCGACTATTAGTATGTCTAAAATGCAAAATGCAATTTTAAAACAGGACCAACCTCCTATTCTTTCACCTACTCAAATTCCTGAAGATGAAATTGTTGCAAAAATGGGAGAACCAATGCTTCAAACCATCAAGGAGTTGATGAAACCGAAATTATTTGATCAACAAAGGTCGGATGAAACTAATGAGTACTTTTCCAAACACTGGTTAGAATTTGTCGAACCCCTTAGAGATAAAATGTTAGATTATGATGTAATATGGAACTCGATGGGAGAATGTGGTGCACTTCGCACTCCAGAAGATGCTAAACTTGATAGTAATTTTTATAAAGATGCTCTAAAATATGGAAGATTCATTCGAGATCGCTACACCATTCTCGATTTAGCTGGTGATAGTAATCAATTGGATAGTTTAATAAATGTCTGAAGTACAATACACAAATATAAAAAAGAACTTTGGCCCAGTTGAGGTGTTAAAAGATATTAATCTTGAAATTGGTAACCAAAAGTTTGTAGTACTGTTAGGCCCTTCAGGTTGTGGAAAAACCACTCTACTCAGGATGACCGCAGGTTTAGAGAGTATTTCCAGTGGTGAAATATCCATTGCTGGTAAAGTAGTCAATAAAGTTCATCCTCGGGACAGAGATATTGCTATGGTTTTTCAAAACTATGCTCTTTATCCGCAAATGAATGTCTTCGACAATATCGCTTTTAGTCTCCAAATACGAAAAGTAAGCAATGATGAAATTAAAAAGAAAGTAAATTGGGCTGCATCAGTTTTAAATCTTACGGACTATTTACAACGAACTCCAAAAGAGCTCTCTGGTGGACAACGACAAAGAGTTGCGATGGGTAGAGCTTTAGTAAGAGACCCTAAAGTCTTTCTTTTTGATGAACCTTTATCCAACCTAGATGCAAAACTTAGAGCTCATATGAGATTTGAAATAAGAAAACTTCACAATGAGCAAAATGCAACTACAATTTATGTTACTCATGATCAAATTGAAGCCATGACTATGGCAGATGAAATTGTAATTATGAATGGGGGTGTTATTGAACAGATCGCAACTCCTAATGAAATTTATGAAAAGCCTAATAACTTATTTGTAGCTGATTTTATTGGTTCCCCATCTATTAATTTAATTAATGGTGTTGTTACAGATCGCCATACGATGAAAGTTTCCAATCAAGAACTCCCTCATTTAAAGCAAAATGTTTCAGCTAATCAACAAGTAGTCTATGGAATAAGACCGACGGATATAAAAATTGATGATAATTCTCCAATTAAAGCGCAAGTCATTTTAGTAGAAACCACCGGTTCTGAAACACATATTATTGCTAACTTAGATGGAAACGAATTTCGCTTAGTTCAACCAGGTGGAAGAACAAGCATAAAGATCGGGGATACAATCTCCTTGTCAATTGACACAACTAAAGCACATCTCTTTGATCGTTCTACTACAAAAAGAATTGATTAGAGTAAAATATTAATCTGGAGGATTAATGAAAAGCAAATACAACGATAAAGAAGCAAATACATATATTAATAATTATGCCAAAAAAGGTGTTAGCAAAGACCTCGCCTTAAGAATTTATACAACGCAACTTCTCGGTAATGATCCCACAGTGGTACTACATGGTGGAGGGAATACATCGGTAAAATCTTCTATTAAAACAATATTAGGTAATCAAGAAGAAATTATTTATGTCAAAGGTAGTGGTAAAGATATGGGAAATATTGAAGAAGACGGCTTCCCAGCATTAGAAATGAGAAACTTATTAGGAATGAGAAAGCTGCAAAAGCTAGACGACTTTCAAATGGTTAACTATCAACGTAAATATATGTTAGACACATCCTTCCCTAATGCATCTGTAGAAACACTGCTTCACGCTTTTTTACCGCATAAGTTTGTCGATCACTCCCATTCAAATGCAATATTATCATTAATAGACCAACCTAACCCAGAAGAAATTTGTAAAAGAGTTTTTGGAGAGGAAATGGGTATTGTTCCATATATCATGCCTGGTTTTGATTTAGCTAAAAAAGCAGCTGAAGTTTTTGAAAAAAATACAAAAGTTAAAGGATTGATTTTGCTTAACCATGGCATATTTAGCTTTGCGGAGGATGCAAAGGAGAGTTATGTTCGAATGATTAAGTACATCACGAAGGCAGAACAAGAGTTAGCAAAAAAATCAAAAAAAATTACAATCAAAACTTATCAAGAGAAAAAAATCAAAGTCGCAGATATTGCAAACATTATTAGACAACAAATAAGCAATAAAAAAGGTGATGATTTTGAAAGAAAAATTGTACATTTTCACAATCCATCTTTCTTAAATGAATTTTTTTCACACCCGCAATTAAATGACTTTACTAATCAAGGCCCTGTAACGCCAGACCATGTTATTAGAATAAAATCAAAACCACTTGTGTTAGATTTTAGCAATGAAAAATCAGCTAATATTGAAAAAAAACTTATAATTGCTATTGAAAAATATAAATCGGATTATCAAAAGTATTTTAAGAGAAATCATAAATATAATCCTTCAGCTTCGATGTTGGATCCTTATCCTCGATTGATTGTAGTCAAGGGCGTAGGAATTTTTTCAACAGGCCCATCCTATAAAGACGCAAAAATTGCGATGGATGTGGGTTTAAATTCTTTATCTGTCATTTTAAATGCTGCTAAGTTTGGAAAATTTAAATCTATCCCTGAAAAAGAAATATTTAGAATGGAGTATTGGCCTTTAGAACTAGCAAAACTCAAACCATCAACTCAAAAACTAAAAGGCAATGTTGCCGTAGTAACAGGAGGGTTAGGGGCAATTGGATATGCAACCGCTAAGAAGTTTCAAAAAGAAGGAGCGGAGGTTGTTGTTTTAGACATCATAGACCCAAAGAAAATCCAAGTTGATATTTCCGGCATGACCTATATTCAATGCGATATTACCATAGAAGAGAAAGTCCAAGCAATCTTTGATCAAATCTCCAATGTTTATGGGGGTGTTGATATTTTAATATCTAATGCTGGTTTTGCGATGCAAGCTTCCCTAGAGGAGTTAACTAAAAAACAACTCGATAGTAGTTTTGATTTAAACTTCTTTGCTCATCATTATTTTGTAAAACACGGAACAGCTATTATGAAAAAGCAAAATACTAAAGGGGCAGTTGTATTTAATATTTCTAAACAGGCAGTTAACCCAGGTCCAAATTTTGGAGCTTATGGTTTACCAAAAGCTACATTAATGTTTTTAATGAAGCAGTATGTAGTGGAGTCTAGCAAATACGGCATTCGATTCAATGGAGTGAATGCTGATAGAATTAGAAGTGGTTTATTAAACCCTGATATGATTGCAAAAAGAGCTAAATCAAGAGGCTTAACAGTTGAACAGTACATGGCAGGAAATCTTTTAAAACAAGAGGTAAAAGCTGAAGATGTTGCAGAGGCCTTCTATCATTTAGCACTTTCCCTCAAAACTACCGCAAGCGTTATAACAGTTGATGGCGGTAATATTGAGTCATCATTAAGATAGCTTAGTTTATTTATTTTGAATAATTAACAATTCTAGTTTTAAATACATTTGTTTATGGGCAGATGTTTAGTCATTGGGGCAGGCGCTTGGGGCACAGCAATTGCTAATGTTCTAGCAAAAAATAAAATTCAAACTTATCTTTGGGCTAGAGATTATAAAGTATCAAAAGAAATAAATTTTAGCCATACCAATCGCAAATATTTTCCTAAAATAAAATTAAACTCCAATTTAAAATCTTTATCAGGATATATAGAAGCAAGTAAATTTAATTATATTTTTTATGCACTCCCCGCTAGTGCTTTTGAGGGCTTTTGTGAGCAATATTTACAAGATACTAGAATTCAAAATTTTATTATTTGTTCTAAAGGTTTGACTGAAAATGGGCACTATTTATCGCATCAAGCAAAATTACTTCTAAATATTAAAAATTTTTATTTTTTTTCAGGACCCAGTTTTGCCGATGAAGTCATTCAAGGCAAACCTACCGCAGTGAGTATCTGTGGGGTGAAAGAATTAACCAAAATTGGAAGACTCTTTATTGATTCGAATATTAGAATTTATTATTCAAATAATATTCAAACTATTGAGTTCCTAGGGGTTATTAAAAATATTTATGCAATTGGGGCTGGAATTATAGATGGTCTTGATTTGGGCTATAATGCACGTGCTTCTTATATCACTCGATGTATACATGAAATTAAATTTGCTTTAAGAATTTATAAATATAATTCAAATCAAATTTTATCTATGGCCGGTATAGGCGATTTGATTTTAACTTGTAACTCTAATAAATCTAGAAATTACAAATTCGGATACAAATTTATTATAAATAGAACTAAAACTAATAAAAAACAAACTATTGAAGGTTATAATAGCTCAGTAAACTTCCAAAAAAACTCAAAGTTAAATTATAATCAAATGCCAATTTTAAAATCTATCATAAAGATTATAAATGGAGGCTCTGCGGATATAGAAATTAAAAAATTATTAAAAAGAAAATTTAAATTTGAATGAAAATTTTATCGATAAACTCGCTGGAGTTTCAATCCTAATTTATTAAATTTTTTTCTAAAACTGTAAAACTCTTTATTATGTTTGGCGGTATTTTGTTTTAGAATAAGTTTTTGGTAATAGTGCACCATTTCATGAGCTAGTATTTCTACAAACTCTTTGAAATTTAAATATTTATCGTTAAGGGTAATTTTATGGCAGTATTTAATTGCATAAGGATTAAATTCAAATAACCCCAAAGCACCATGCATTCTTTTAATTTCAATTTTTGGCTTTTTTAAAAGGTTATTAAATATTTTTCTATTTAAAATATTATAGACCAAAGGAATCTTATTGGGCCTGGGTTTGA
>CAYRCI010000049.1:0-6178 GCA_964422765.1 uncultured Alphaproteobacteria bacterium
TTGAAAGAACTGTAACAGAAATTAAAGCTAGCCCCCCTCCAGAAAAACCTGATTTAGAAATTGCAAATAAAAGAATAGAAAATGAAACGATGAGATAATAACTAATATCTAACAATATTTTATTTTATAGACTAAAATAACATTTTTAAAATATGAAACTGTTTATCGGTAATTACAATTACTCTTCATGGTCATTGCGTGCTTGGCTCACATTAAAGAGTTGTACAAATGATTTTCAAGTAGAGCTTATTCGTCTCGGTCACAAAACTTCAAAAGACACATTATTATCCTCTAATCCTTCAGGTAAAGTACCCTGTCTTGTTGATCAAAAATTAAAAATTTGGGATACATTGGCAATCTGCGAGTACTTAAATGAATTATTCCCAGATAAATTTATACTTCCCATAGAAAAAAATACTCGCTCTTTTGTTCGATCTTGTTGTGCAGAAATGCATTCAGAACTACGTGCCTTACGTAAAGAGTGTCCCATGGAAATTAATAAACCCAATCAGCAAAAAGAAATTTCTATTCGATCTATCAATGAGTTTCATCGACTTGATCAAATGGTTGATGAATATTCTTCACTTAAATTGGAGCGAAATTTATTTGATTATTTTATGACTCCTTTTGCAGTCCGCGCACGATGTTTTCCTGGACATATAAATAAAAATACAAAAAAATATTTTGAAGTCCTTTTAAACCACCCACACTTTTTAGAATGGGAAAAAAATGCGTTACTCGAAAAATGGGTAATTGAATATTAAAAGATAGAATATAGCCAACCAGCTAAACTACTTTCTAGAGGAAAAGATAACATTCCCATGACTGAATATCCTAAGATCCAAGGCATAAGATAAAATCGAATCATATAAAAAAACCAAGCTACATAGATTGGAATTAAAGGTGCAACGATAAATTGAGGAGTTATAAATCGAAACATTTTAACGAAAGGATCGGTCATCTTGATAAATGCCCGATTAAAAAAGAAAGTAGAATTTTCAGGTAAAAATATTCTCATTGCAGACCTACCGATGAGTGTCCACATTACTATTCCTAATAAATAATCAATTAAAAGAACGATTGGTGACATTTTTTTTATTCTAGGCGCCTAAATTAAGACGCCTAGATAATTTAAATTAATTATTGTTTTTGAGCAATAATTGGTTGGCCCGCAGGGACGCGAGTCTCATCAACCATTTTTTGAGTCGCTTCATCTGGCTCTTCGGTCATCAAGGATACAACAACCATTGCAACCAAACTGACTGATGCGCCAATGATCCCAAATCTCAAGTTATCGATACCCATCCAAGGATCATTTCCCATGAATGCTGGTGCAACATAAATTAGATATGCTGTTCCAGATACTAATCCGAAGAACATTCCGGCCAACGCGCCCGCTCTATTTGCCCGTTTCCACCAAATTCCAAGGACCAGTGGGAAGAACAATCCTGACATAGCAAAGTCAAACGCCCAAGCCACGGCACCAAGAATACTTGTTAGCTTCAAGCTCGCAATAAAAGCACCTAGGGCTCCAATCACAATCAAGAGTACTCGAGCTACAATAAGTCTTTTTTTGGTATCAGCTAGAGGATCGATGATTTTGTAATACATGTCATGAGACAATGCATTCGCAATTGCTAACAACAAACCATCAGCAGTTGACATCGCAGCCGCCATACCACCTGCAGCCACTAATCCTGAGATAACATAAGGCAAGCCAGCTATTTCTGGTGTAGCTAGAACAACAACATCTGGGCGTAAAAAGAATTCATTAATTTGAAGAATTCCATCACCATTACTATCAGAAATTGCCAAGAAGCCTACATTCGACCAGTTTTGAATCCAAGATAACGAGGATACATCTGCAAATGATTTTCCAATAATACCTGTTGCTAATTCTGGATCGAGCATCGCTAATTTAGATAAAGTAGCTAATGCAGGAGCTGAGAAGTATAAGATGAAGATGAACAGTAATGAGTAAGCCACTGATTTTCTTGCAGACTTCACAGAAGGAGTTGTAAAGTATCGCATTAAAATGTGCGGCAAGCTCGCTGTACCTAACATCATACAGATTGCCAAGCTAATGAACTTCCATGCTGCGGCACCCCCTTCAGGGATAAACGCATGGGCTACTTTTAGATTTTGCAATCCGGCAAATGACTCCGTTGCAGCCATTCCTAGCCCGTGTAACGCTTCTAATTCTGTAATTCTACTTACTGCGCTTCCATAAGATAGATGAGGAAATAGGCCTACTCCTAGATTGTTACTAATCCAAAATACCGGGATAAGATAAGCAATAATTAAAACGATATATTGCGCTACCTGAGTCCAAGTCACCGCTCTCATTCCCCCTAGCATCGAACAAAGCAAAATACCCAAAAGTCCAAACCAAACACCAACTTCAAATGGTATTTGCAATGCACGTGAAGCAATAGTGCCTGTTGCATTAATCTGGGCTGTCACATAAGTAAAAGATGCAATGACTAGAACAACAACCGCAAAAAATCTCGTTAAATTTCCGCCATATCTTGTTCCAATAAAGTCTGGGACTGTATAACATCCAAATTTTCTGAGATAAGGTGCCATTAAAGTGGCTACTAGAACATACCCTCCTGTCCATCCTGTTAAGAAAGCCATATAAGGGTGGCCACCGAAGAAGATACCACCTGCCATCGCAACGAAAGATGCGCCTGACATCCAGTCGGCAGCGGTTGCCATTCCATTAAATACGGTTGGAACCTCTCTTCCAGCAACGTAATAAGCATCAACAGCCATCGTTCTCGATAACCATCCAATTGCTGCATAAATAAAAATAGTAAATGCAACAAAAAGAATACCTATAGTCGATGCGGACATGCCCATAGCCTCGAATACGGCCATGATTAAAATAAATACGATAAAGCCTCCGGTATATAAACCGTATACTTTTGGTAGATTATCTACAAATTTTCCTTGTATCATACTTATTCCTTTTCATCGAAGCCATGTTTCTCATCAATCTTTTCTTGTCTGCCAGCAGACCAAAAAATGATAATTACAAAAGCTAGAAGAGATCCTTGAGCGGCCATGTAATAGCCTAAAGGAAATCCTAAAAAGGAGATTGAGTTTAACGAAGACCCAAAAGCATGAACAACAATTGAAAAGAAAAACCACAACAACAATGTGATCATTGTTAAACTGCTGGTGTCTTTCCAGTGAGCTTCATATTTAGACGACATAACTAATCCCTCCGGTTATAGTTTTGATAATGATATTTATTATTTGATTTCTGCATAGTTTAATTTCTTTAAAATAAACGTTGTCTTTCAATGCTTTTCGATACAAACTTCTTGAAAAATGAAATTAAAAGAATTTTTATCCCTTTTAAATCCCCTCAAAGGAATCATTCAAAAAAATCAAAAAATTCAAAACACTGATCAACTAATTGTCTTTGTTAAAGAGAGGTCGGCATGGATTACCCAGATTACACTCTTAGGGTATCTAAAGACTAGAATGGGAACGCAGTATGTGAAGGCCTTTGAAAATAAAGAACTTATGAAATCAATAAATTATGCAAAAGAAAAAATTTATTTAACTTCGATACAAGATCTTGTCTTATATGTAATCTCATATATGAAAAACAATAATCTTTCTGACCTTACTGAACAAGCAGCCAGCATCCACACTAAAGTCATTGATCAGTCGGCAAATCTTCCTTTATCACAAAATGAGATTTTTAAAGACATTAATAAATTTGAAACAAGATTATCTTCTGTCAATTGGATTGATTTTTATAAAAATAATCCTTTTGATCAAAGTTGTCAGGCGCTCTTTACATGGGCGCCAGTTGCTGATGAATTAAAGCAATATGATGAAGAAATAGTTCTAAATTCCATGGCCCTTAAGTGGAATAATATTGTCAGTGACTTTAAAAAACTAATCAACTACTAAGTTACTACAATATTTTTAATTGGAATTTTTTTTGATTTAGACTTATTGGTTGCGTAAACTATTTTTTTGCAAACACAGATCATCACTCCTCCCATATAAGGAAATATTCGACTACCTGCCGTTTCAATAGTTTGATGAAATTTGTAATTTGCATAATGATGCCAAGGAGGGAAATGGAGGAAAGATTTTTTTTGATCTAAGATCAAATAATCCTTAATTAAACTTTTAAATTGAGCGGTTGAATAAGAACGACCATAACCAAAGGGGTTGTTATCATAACGGGCCCATAAACCAGATCTTCGTGGAACTAAAGCAATAAAATATCCATTGGGCTTTAAAATGCGCCAAATTTCTTCAATACTACTTAAAGGCTTTTCAACAAATTCTAATAAATGGGTGGTTATCACTAAATCTACTGAGCTTGGATCTAAGGGAAGAAAATATTCATGAATATTTTTTTCATCAAAATTATATTTTTCGCCAATGCTCCCATCAAAAAAATCGGGAATAAGTGATGTGATATTTAAATCTGCATGCCTCTTTTTTAAATAAGAAAGATAGGGACTAGTATACCCATAACCACATATTGACTGATTAGAAATATCTCCTAAAACGGAGACAATCCTTTGTCTAATAATTCTTTTGACAATGCTTCCAAGAGCAGATTGGTAAAAGCTATAAATATCGGATGCGGTAATATCCATAGTTGTATTTTATCGAGATTTACCTAACATTCCATTGCAATGGTTAGACCTAATGTTTATCTATTTCCTCAATTAGAGGATAATTATGGCTATTTAATAAAAAACCCTCATGCAACAGAAGGAGTTTTAATTGACCCATCCGATTTAGAGATGTGTCTAAAAATTCTTGAATTAAATGACTGCTCACCGACACATATTTTGCTCACGCATCATCATGACGATCATATAGCTGCCGTCCAGGATTTAAAAAATAAATTTCAATCGATTATTATTGGATTCGAGCATGACGAAAAGATCCCTCAACCAGACCTTAGAGTTAAGGATGATGAGATCTTTGAAATACATCAAAATAAATTCAAAGTTATTCATACGCCAGGTCACACCTTGCAGCACATCAATTATTTTATGCCTGAACATAATATTCTTTTTTCTGGTGATACCTTATTTAGTATGGGATGTGGTCGAATGTTTGAAGGAACGCCTGAAGTTTTCTGGCAAAGCTTATCTAAAATCAAGCAACTCCCCGATAATACAACTATCTATTGTGGGCATGAGTATACTTTGAGCAATGTAAAATTTGCTTTGAGCATTCATCCCGAAAATCAAGATTTACAAAAATACGCTCTCTGGACAGAACACCAAGAAAAAGAGCACCGTCCGACAATCCCTACCAAATTAATTGATCAATTAAAATGTAATCCTTTTCTGCAATGCGATAGCCCGCATTTTCAAGAACTCTATAAAAGCACAGATGCTACTGAAGTTTTTGGCAAAATGAGAAAAGCTAAAGATAATTTTTAAATTTTTGCGACTAAGAAATTTTGCCCTTGGTGTTTGATTGAAATGTGTTAGTTTGAAATATCAATGAATGAGTTTTCTCAATTAGATTTGGATATTTCCGAAGCTTATCAAAAAAAGCAAATGGATAAAGTTTGTACTCTTTACTATGAAGCTGCCAATTATTTTGAAAATAAAGCCGATATAGAGGCAGCATGTTTTTTCTATACTCAGGCTTTAGTGATGGCTCTTGAGGAAAATCATGATCTCAAGGAAAAAATAATATATAAGCTCGAAAAATACGGTCGTAGTAAAGACGCAACTTTAAATTAATTTAAATCGAATGGACGCTTCTACCATTCAACTTCATCCCTCTTGGCTAAATCATTTAAAAGATGAGTTTCAAAAAGATTATATGATGCTTATCAAGAAAAAACTTTTAGAATTAAAAAAAAATAAAATTTCTTTTTATCCTGCTGGAAAAGATTTGTTCAAGGCTTTCAATCTTACACCCCTTGATCAATTAAAAGTGGTTATTTTAGGACAAGACCCCTATCATGGCCCAAACCAAGCACATGGATTATGTTTCTCTGTTCCTGATTCTATAAAACCTCCTCCCTCTTTAATGAATATCTTTAAAGAATTAACAGATGACCTTGGAATAAAAACTAAACGCGCTAATGGAAACTTAGAGAGTTGGGCCAGGCAAGGGGTCTTTTTGTTAAATACAACTTTGACCGTTGAAAAATCCAAACCTCTATCTCATC
>CAYRCI010000050.1:0-3899 GCA_964422765.1 uncultured Alphaproteobacteria bacterium
TTTGTTTTCTGGATCTGTGATGGTTAAATTTAATTCGTCTAATACCCAATAGCTGGATTGTAACTCATATTTTCTAAGCAAGTTTTTAATAACTGCCAACAACTCTTCAAATACGACTGGCTTAGGTAAATAATAATCAGCATTATTATTTAGACCTACAATTCTATCATTAACAGAATTTTTAACTGTCAGTAAAATTAAGGGTTTTTTGAATTTTTCCTTGAAAAACCTCAGCAATTCAATTGGGTTTCCCTCAGATAAATTTGTATCTAATATAGCAATATCAAATTTTTGATCTAATTTTTGTTTAGCTACATCGATAGAAGAAGCAGTAATAACATTAAATTTTTCTAATATTAATAATTTTTCCATAGGTTGCGAAAAATCAATGTCGTTTTCAACAAATAGGATGGTTATTTTATCTTTCATTACTGGTTATTTTTTTAAATTTTAAAATTAATATGTTGAGATTATTTTCTTTTTTTAGATCAATTGCAATATTTAGCTTTTTAATAACTTCGATAACTAAATTTAATTCAAATGAGTTGTTATTAATATCTTTGTAAATTAATTTTTCTTCATTCATTTCTTTGATAAAATCTATATCATCTATTGATCCATCATATACAATTTGAATTTCAGTATGATTTTCTACTATTTGACTTGATAATTTAACTGAATATCTATCATTACAATTTTTTAATGCACTTGAAATAAATTTTGATATTAAAAATATGAAAAATATTTCTTCTCCATATATAAAATTTCTTTCATCTAGTTTATTTTCATAATTGATTTCAAAATTATTTTTTATTTTTGTTAATGAATTTACAATTATTATCTTTTCTCTATTTATATTTTTAAATGAAACTATTAGATTTTGATTATTTAATGTTTCATTAGTTACGTTAATCAATTTTTTAATAGATCGATCTATTCTATTTAGTTCTTCGGTAATGTTTTCATTAATGATTTCTTTTTTAAGCAATGAATTTGATGCATTGAGTGATGATAAAGGTGTTAGATATTCATATGATAATAAATTTAAGTTTTTTTTTTGATTTATTAAATTTTCTTTAATGGCATTATTGAAATTGAAATAATTTTCTATTTTATCTTTAAATTTTCTTTCTCGTTTCTCTTGAATCATTATTATGATCCCCACTAAATAGAACAAGCAAGCAACCGAACCCCAACTAAGATATATAACATCACTTACAATTACGTTCTCGGCTATATTTTGTCTATTAAGATTAAAAATATTGTCTATTATTCTAATTGCAGCAGTCGAGAATGTAATAAAAAAGCTAATTGCAAAAATTTTTTTACCAGTTTCTATTAAAAGATGATTTTTATAAAGGTTATGTAAAATTAAAATTGAAAAAAATAATAATAAAAGTGAATTAGCAATTACTCTAAGACTTGCAAGGGATGTATGGCTATAACTTATAAGAAAAAATATTAAAAAAACACTAATTGGATAAAAAATAAATTTTTTTTCTATTTTTTTCTTATTAAACTTTTGTAACCCTGTGTAACACAGGATGTAGCTAAGTATAAAAAAAGAATTACCGACAAGAATAGAGAGAAATCCTGTTAACTCGTTTCCTAAAGTAAAAATAAAAAAAATTCCAATCCCTGCTGCAAGATTTGCAAAGATCCAATCCTTCAATCCTATGATGTTTTTATTTTTTTGATTGAATATAAGCAGAATGATTCCCGAAACTACCGATATTGAAAAAAAAATCTCTGAATAATCAATAATACTAAAAATCATTTTATCTTTTTATGAAATTACTTAAATACTTTGGAGATTTTTATATTTTTTTTTTACAAATTGTTACAAATTAAATGCATATAAAATAAAGCTTTTAGACTACAAATTTGGTAATTTTTCAAATTTACAATTAAATGAGCAATTTTTATATTAGAAAAAAAATATTAAGTTTTTTATTTGTAGCTCAATTTCTATTACATAATTTTAATTCATACGCAAAATCATACTCAAAAAAGGTTTTAACTGTTTTTTTTTTAATAATTTATTTAATTTCGATCCCACAACAAACTAATGCAGTCCTTTTAGCCAGTAACTTACCAACAGTTGATGATTTTAATTTTGAAAAGCCTAACTTACCTGAAAAAGTTGAGCCTAAATTAATTGAACCTGAAGAAGAAACGGTAGTATCTGATGAGGAAATTAAATTTACAATTAAAAAATTTAACTTTATCGACAATACCGTTCTAACAGATGATCAGTTAAGCGATCTTACAGAAGATTTCTTAAATAAAGATTATAATTTTAATCAACTTCAAGAAATTTTAAGGCTTATTTCTGGGTTTTATAGGCAGTTAGGTTTGTGGGCTAGGGCAATATTGCCAGAACAAGATATTGTAGATGGAATTTTAACAATTCAAGTCGTAGAAGGAAAACTTGGTAGAGTTATTGTTGAGACGGATGAAGAAATTTTAAACTTAAATGCAGATATTGCAAAAAAATATGTAGAAAATTTAATTTCAAACAAACAAATCTTAAATATTAACCAAGTAGAAAAAAATATCGCAACATTAAACAAGGTTCCAGGAATTTCAGCAGTTGCAACATTAGAGCCTGGTAGTGAAGTTGGAGAAACAGATATTCTTGTAAGACTTGAAAATAAAAAACAATTTTCAGGCACAGTTCAAGGAGATAGCTTTGGTTCTCGATCATCTGGAAGCAGTAGAGGAACTTTTCTAGTGAATGCTGACTCTTTGTTTAAAAAAGGCGAACAGTTTACATTTCAACAAGTCCAAACTATTGGTTCACAATATTTAGCAGCAGCAGGCTCATTCGGCATTGGTTATGGCGGTATGAGAGGAACTTTAAAAGTTGCAAA
The DNA here is from genome assembly GCA_964422765.1 of uncultured Alphaproteobacteria bacterium. Lineage (GTDB taxonomy): Bacteria > Pseudomonadota > Alphaproteobacteria > HIMB59 > HIMB59 > HIMB59. Next base: position 2,874 of record CAYRCI010000050.1, read on the forward strand.
ATTAAGATATGATCTAGGCGACCCATTTGCATCAACTAATCCAACTGGAAATTCTCAAGAGGTAAGTTTTAATGTAAACAAACCACTAGACTCAATAAAAAAAATAAATCTAGATTCAAATTTTACTATCTCTAGAAGTGATTATGAAAATAAAAATAATACTCCATCAAATGTTCAAAAAGATATTACAAGAGCAATTGCTAAATTAGATTTTAATCGAAATGACCAATTTTTTAAAGGTGGAGTAAATTATGGTTCAGCTATTTTTACCGCAGGTGATTTAAACGATACTAGCACCACCTCATCAACAAATGGTGCTTTAGGAGATTTTGCTAAAATAAATTTAAATTTTAGTAGATTTCAAAGAATTTCAGATCAAAATGTCTTACAAGTTAATCTGAGCAGCCAATATTCTTTTAAAAATCTAGATTCTGCTGAGAAATTCTCATTAGGCGGACCTTATGGAATTAGGGCGTATCCTAACTCTGAAGGTCAGGGGGATCATGGATTAATGGCCAATATTGAATTTAAGCATGGGTTTTCAGATAAACTTGAAGGGATGATATTTTATGACTGGGGAATAATTCAGCAGCATCAAAATACTTATTCTGGCTGGAATACAGGCAATTCTAGTTTGAAGAATATTTATGAACTTCAAGGAATGGGTGTAGGTTTAAACCTAAACATTAATGAAACTACAAAGTTAAATTGGTTATTTTCAACAACTTTAGGAGATAATGATGGTGAGGATGAAAATGGCCTAGATAATGATGGCTTAACAAAAGACAAACGAGTTTATTTTAGTCTAACCAGCAGATTTTAGAAATTATGAAAATATATTTAAAAATAATTGCTAGTTTTTTGTTTTTAAGTTTATTTATAATTAACTCAATTGCTGATGAATTGGACATATATGAACTTCCTTCAGGAGGAAATGTTGTATCTGGAGATGTTACAATTACCAAAGAGCCTGGAAAACTAACAATTAATCAAACTAGCGCAAAAGGCATCATTGAATGGCAAAAA
>CAYRCI010000050.1:3909-5650 GCA_964422765.1 uncultured Alphaproteobacteria bacterium
ATATTTTAATCACACAAGCAACACAGATTCTATTTTAAACCAAATCATCAGTGGCACTAAATCTATTATTCTAGGAAATATCTACTCTAATGGAAAACTTTTTATAAATAATCCAAATGGAATTAAAGTTGGAGCAAATGCCAATATAAATGCTCATAGTTTTATTGGAAGTGCAATGAAAATTGCAAATCAAGATTTTTTAAACCAAATTTATCATTTTAAGCAAGATCAAAATTCATTATTTGATCAAAATGGTAATATTGATGCACAATATGTAGCTCTGCTAGCAACAGATGTTACAAATAACGGAAATATTAAATCAAGCAATGGCTCAGTAAATCTTGCAGCTAGTGATGATTTGGTTTTAAAAATAAATAATGATAATTCTTTACAAATTAAGGTTAGCCCTGCAAAATTGAAGGCAACTGCTTCTAACAAAGGAATTATCATTGCAGAAAATGGTGTTGTTTCAATCAAAGCTGATATGGCACAGGATGCGATTGCAGCAACAATTAAGGCACCAGAAAATAAAGCAAATGGTTTAGTTTCAAATAATGGCGTAATTAAACTCGTTTCTAATTCTGGTACAATCAAGGCTAAGAAAGTAACTTTAGATGCAGGTGAAAGAGGAGCTGTTGTAAATACTGGCAAAATTGATACTAGTTCTTCAACTTCTAAAGGTGGATCCATTGAACTTATTGGAAAAGAAGTAATTGTTAAGTCAGGATCTGAAATTAAATCAACAAGTGTAAATCAAACTGGAGGAAATATTTATGTTGGAAATAATGCGCTGTTAAACTCTGTGACAGAGAGTACTTTTGTAACATTAGAACAAAATACGCTTCTTGACGTGTCTTCATTAAAAGACTCAGCAGGAGTTGTAAAAATAAGGACAGGTAAATCAAGTAATGGGTCAATGACCAGTGTAAATGGTATTATATTGGCTCGAACTGGCAGTTCAAGGCGTGAAGAATTGGGAGAAGTGATAATATCAGGCTATAGTGTAAATCTCAATGAAATCTACATAGATGCATCAAGTGACAATGATATTGGTGGCGATATTATAGTTGAAGCTTTTAATGATGTAATTGGAGGAGAAATAAGCCTTATTTCTAATGGTAAAAAAAGAGGTGGCGAAATAAATGTTGTATCTTTGTTTGGTGATGTAAATTTACAACACTCATTAGTTCAGACAAATTCTTCAGCTGGAAGGGGTGGAACGATCAACATAAACTCTAAGCAAAATATTGTGTTAATTGATGCTAATATTAATGCTAGAGGTTCACCAGAAGGTGGAAATATTATAATAAAATCTACCGAAAATGATGTAAATTTACAAGCTTCAATCATTCAAACCAATGGTAGTACTGGTCGTGGTGGAACTATCGAATTATCAGGATTTAATCATACCATTATCCAATCCTCATCTTTTTACTCAAAAGGATACAATAAAGGCGGAAACATATATATCGGTAACAATTTTTATGAAAAAACCATACCTTTCTCAAAATACACATATATTGACCCTTATTCAATTATAGACACAACATCTTCAAATTTTGGGGGTTTTGTTGAAACTTCAGGCCAAATATTAGAGCTATTATCAAAAATTAACGTTGGTTATGAGGGTTTATGGTTAATTGACCCTTATGATGTTACAATAGCTTCATCTGGGGCTACTGGAACTAGCTATTCTAGCACATTTACCCCTAGCCAAACTACGGTAATACTTGCTTCATCT
>CAYRCI010000051.1:0-5597 GCA_964422765.1 uncultured Alphaproteobacteria bacterium
CAAAAATTGCTAACGTACCATTTTGTAATCCACATTCTATGGCAATTGCTTTTTGTTGTGCTTTGCCAGTCCCAAGTCCTTTGGCCCAATAATAGGCAAGGACCATCATTACCAAATTTAGAACTAAAACCACTAAACCAGTTTGGGCGAAATAACTTACGATATTCTCTCTTTCTGCCAATATGGCACCAATTAAAACTAACACGAATAACAACGTTGAAATAACTTTTGCCCCTTTTTCAATAATTTTAGTTAGATAGGATAAGGTAGCTCGAAAAATCATGCCTAAGATCACTGGAAGAGTAACAATCAAAAACATACTTAAAGCTATGCTAGATAATGAAATAGAACCCAATGATTGATCAGAAATTAACCCCATAGAAATCCCTAAAACGATAGGAACAGAAACAACACTTAATAAACTCATTACAGCAGTCAGTGAAATAGATAGTGCCACATCTCCCTTAGCAAAGGATGTGAGAATATTAGAGGTAACCCCACCTGGGGCTGCTGCAATTAAAATCAATCCAATTGCAATTTCAGTGGGTAACGACCAAATCATTGTAATTACTAATGCAACAATAGGTAGAAAGAATAACTGACTAATTATACCAACAAAAAAATTCTTGGGGTTTTTAATGATTTGAATAAAGTCAGAAAGAGATAACCCGAGACCTAAGGTAAACATAATAAACGCTAAGGCTAAGGGGAGAATGACATCAGTAATGTAATTCATGGTTTATAATACCAAATTTATAGAATACTTAAATCTCATATCCTGGTTCTTTTTCCTCGAAATCAACTAGTTCTTCCGGATAACCACTCGCTCTAAAAGATGTATTAAATTTATCCTCAAGCCTTTTAACTATCATAGAGGACCATGCACGACTTCCAAATTTTTCTTTGGCATCTTTAATAATACTTAAAACTAAAGGAGATACCTCCAAGTCAACACCCAGTTTTTTTGCAAGTCCGTCAAACAGACCAACATCTTTTTCAACCAAATCCATCGTAAAATTTATATTATAAGAACCATTGAGTATGACTTGACTTTCAGTTTCATGAACAAAAGAATTCCCTGAGGAAGCGGCAATTCCTTTAAATGTTTTATTTAAATCTAAATTTGACTTGGCGGCAATTGTCCAGGCTTCTCCCAGCGCTACTAAATGAACAGTAGCCAAGTAATTAGTAATAACTTTTAAAACAGATGCTGTCCCAAAATCGCCAGTATGAAGAATGCGTCGACCAAGACAGCTTAGTACCGGCAGTGCCTTTTCAAAACCTTCGCGCTTACCACCAACAAAAATAGAAATATTCCCCGTAGCTGCTCTATGGCAACCACCACTAACAGGCGCTTCCAATGCAATTGCATTTCGCTCTTCAATTAATCTTGCATGTTTTTTTAATTGCTCTTCTTCCGTGGTGCTCATTTCAGCCCAAATCTGACCTTCTTGAATATGCTTAATAATTCCATCTTCAGACTCTAGTACATCTTTGCAAGCCTGAGGTGAGGGAAGACATGTTATAATCATTTCACACTGGCTTACTAAAGTTGCTATAGATGTAGTTGTTTTAGCACCTAAAGTTTTAAATTTTTCTAATACTTCGGTGTCTTTATCTAAAACCGTTAAATCAAATTGATTGTTTAATAAATTACTGGCAAGTTTACCACCCACATTGCCAAGACCAATAAAGCCTATCTTCATGAGAACCCCATTTCTAAATAGAAAATCTAAACTATTTTTAAATGTAAATATCTAGTTTTTTTAGTCAGCCCTATTGCTAATAAAGCCTGTTATTTTCATTCAAAAAAATTAAAAAATTAAATTTGATCTATATCAATGTTTACTTATCTTATTAAACATATTTAAATAAGGTTAAGGTTTATGAAATATCTAACTACTCTTTTAATTTTGATACCAAGTCTGCTTTTAGCAGAGGTGACTAATTACCAGTGTAAATGTAAGTCTAGAGAAATTACTTATTTTAGAAACGGGGAAGTGGAAAAGGATGTTGGAAAACAATGTAATAACACTGTCCCAGTTCAAGTGGATAACGAAACAAGCATAATGAATTGGGGAGGAAAAGAACTAAGTTTTTATGAATATGATACTTTCCTCAAGTCAAGCAATATCACAGAAACTCAAATTGATTATTATTTTTTCGATCAAAATAATGGTTACGCCAGCCGTCTTAAAATGGACAATGCCAACAATATGGGGACCGTTATCTATTTTTTTTATAATTGTTCTAAATAATAAATAGTTTTTTTTCCAAATTTAATTTATACGAATTAATTAATGACTAATTCATATATCAAGTACCATTCTATTAGTGGTCCTTTAGTATTCATAGGGTTTGGTTCGATTGGAAGAGGAACGATGCCTCTTGTAGAAAGACATTTTATTTTTGATTCCAAAAATGTCTTTGTTATTGACCCTAATCCTCAGGTTCAAGAATATATTAGTATAAAAGGGGTAAATTATATTCATGAGGAATTGACCATTGAAAATTACAAATCTGTTTTAGACAAAATCTTTATTAATGAGGGAGAGGGTTTTTGTATTAATCTTTCTGTTGACACTTCTTCAAGAGATTTAATTCAATACTGCCAGCAAAAAAATATTTTATATGTTGATACCGTAATAGAGGAGTGGAAAGGTTTTTATTCAGATACAAATACAGATATTGCTCTTAGAACAAATTATAATTTAAGAGAAAGACTCAAAAAATTTAGAAGTGAAACACAATTAAATTCAACAGCAGTAAGTTGTTGCGGCGCTAACCCTGGCATGGTTAATTGGTTTGTAAAACAAGCATTATTAAATTTAGCAAAGGACTTGGGCATTCTATCAAAAGTACCTAACTCTCGCGAAGAGTGGGCAGCCTTAATGGCGTATTCTAAAGTCAAAGGGATACATATTGCTGAAAGAGACACACAGATAATATTAAACAAAAAACCCGCAGATGAATTTTGGAATACTTGGTCTGTGGAGGGCTTTATCTCTGAGGGCTTTTATCAACCATCAGAATTAGGGTGGGGAACACATGAAAAAACAATACCACTAGGGGCTCAATTTCACTCTGAGGGATGTAAATCGGCGATTTATTTAAATAGACCTGGTATGAATACAATGGTTAAAACCTGGTGCCCAACATTAGGGGCACAATATTCATTTTTAGTGACTCATAATGAGTCAATATCGATAGCGGATTATTTCACACTAGGTGACAAAGATAATCCCAAATATCGACCAACTTGTCATTATGCCTATCACCCCTGTGATGATGCGGTCATATCTTCCTTGGAGTCGATTGGCAAAGGACAAGCTCATAATAAGCACTACATTTACAAAGAGAATGAAATACTCTCTGGAATTGATGAACTGGGAGTTTTGTTGTATGGACATGATAAAAATGCTTATTGGTATGGCTCTCAACTTTCCAATTCAGATACTATTCAATTAGCCCCATATCAAAACGCAACAGGTCTTCAGGTTACATCAGCCGTTTTGGCAGGGATGGTTTGGGCAATTGAAAATCCTAAAAAAGGCTTAGTTGATACTGATGAAATGGATTTTCAAAGATGTTTGGAGGTTCAAGCTCCTTATATACAGCCCGTCAAAGGTTTTTATACTGATTGGAACCCATTGATGAATACATTCAATAAAAACGATAATTCATTCGATCTTGAAGACCCTTGGCAATTTTCAAATATTCTTCTTAACTAATATCGGCTGTCTAAATTCAGCAATATAGATTTGCCAAATCCATACTTCTCAATTTAATGAATAAATTTATAAGTCTTTTCATGCCAGTATACACTTTAGAAGATTTAGATTTTATTAATAAAAGATAGCTAATCTATTACTGGTGCCGCCGAGAAGAATTGAACTTCCGACCCCACCCTTACCAAGGGTGTGCTCTACCACTGAGCTACGGCGGCAATAGCTACTGTTTACAGCGATTTTTTATTTTGATCAATAAATTCTTGATAGATGTATTTCGCCATAGCGAAAGAAGATGTCCAAGCAGGTGATATGGCGTTTAATATATGCACAGTCTTATTTTGTTTTATAACCACAAAATCATTAAAAAGAGTTTTACTTTTGTTATCAAATATTTGAGATCGAATTCCTACTTTTGAGCTTTCATTTAAATTCAAATCTAAAGAATTTTTGAAATAGACTTTAGTTGATTTTTTTATATGGGATATAAATAGATTTCTAAACTCACTGATTGCTAAATTTCTTAGTTTATTCTCATTTTTTAAAATTTTATTAACAAATTTAAATAGCAAGTTAACAAATTCTATTAATTTAAATTTTTGAAAAGGCTTATAAGCTTCTTTTCCAAAAACAGGTGTACTACTAGGGCCTAAGTAGAAATTTCCGTTTTTATCATAGACTGTATGAATACCCACAAAGGGGTGGGCTAAATTTGGAACCGGATATAATAAAGTTTTGGGCAGTTCCTTTGGGTTGCTTGTTTGAACTGACCAATATTTTCCTTTGAAAGGAAGTGAGCTATAATTTGTTTTAAGTTTTGAAATTTTAGCTATTTGATCAGCATATAATCCAGCAGCATTGATTATGTAATCAAATTCAAAAGTAGTATCTTTGACATAAATAACTCCTTGATCTGAAGCTAATTTACTGACCTCGTGGTGATACAAAATAGAAACTTTTCTCTGACTTAATAATTCTAAAAGTTTAGCTGATACCTCTTTGGGATCACCAATAGCGGTGTCTTTAATAAAAAGCGCTTGTTCAAATTGAGGATTGCAATTGGGTTCTATTTTTAAAATTTCTTCCTTTGAATTTAGTTTGATGGCATGAACACCAACTTCTTTTGATCTTTCAAATAAAAAATCAAGTGACTCTAAATCACTCAAGTATCTGGGCATTAATAATTTACCGCATGGGTTGAGATATAAATTATGTTCTTCAATAAATTTTTTCATTAAACGAGATCCTTCAATACACAGTTTTGATCGAAGGGAGTTTGGTGTGTAGTAAATACCTGAGTGGATTACTCCACTATTTCTCCCAGTGCCATGCCTTACAGAACTATCTTCTTTCTCAAAAATAGTAATTTCATATTCAGGGTTATGGTTTGTAATTTCATAGGCAAGGGTGAGTCCTACAACTCCAGATCCAATAATACCAATTCTCATCATTAAATTAATTTAGCTAAATAAATTATAAAAATGTATCTAGAAATTTTAGATATACTCACGAATGTTATAAAAACAATAAACTTTATTCTTAAAACACCTGCTATCATTGTTAATGGATCGCCTATAATTGGCACCCAAGCTAATAATAAAGACCAAACACCATATTTTTGGAAAAACTTTTCACTTTTTTTTAGTTTATCTTCAGATATGGGAAACCATTTTTTGTTCTTAAAAATTAAAATTTTTTTACCCAAATACCAATTGAATAGGGAGCCTGAAATGTTGCCTACACTAGCTACGAAAAGTAATATGAAAATATTAAAATTCTTAGATAAATACATAGTCGTGAGAATTATCTCAGAGGAGAAGGGAAGAAATGTAGCAGCTAAGAAACTAAAAAGAAGTAGCTGTAAATAAC
>CAYRCI010000052.1:0-4217 GCA_964422765.1 uncultured Alphaproteobacteria bacterium
AGAAAAATTACTGTTTGCCATAACTTTTAACAGCTTCAATAATTTTTTTCATATCCTTTTGATTTACTAGTTTTGGGGCTCCATTGATTTTTGCAATAGTAATTTGTTTACATAATACTTCAAATTCTTCAGCTAGAAATAAAGCCTCCTCTATACCAGAACCTGTCACAATAATACCGTGATTTGCCAATAAGCACGCCTTATGTTTTTTTAGTGCCTTGACTGCAAAGTCTGAAAGTTTTTGACTTCCTGGTAAGGCAAATTTTGTGCAGGGAATAGAGTCACCACCAAAAAAAGCTATCATATAATGAAAACATGGAACTGGTTTTCCAAGGATGGAAAAACCTGTGCCATAGGGCGCATGGGTATGAATAACGGTATCTATTTCTTTTTTATATTTAAGAATATCAAAATGAAATGGGGTTTCAGAGGAAGGCTTCCATTTTCCATGATGTTTTCTTTGTTTATCAACAAAAACTATATCTTCGGGTTTAAGTTTATTATAAGCGAGACCAGAGGGAGTGATCAGCATTCCATCTTTCCATCGAACACTAATATTGCCTGCCTTTCCTTGATTTAATTTTTTACGCTCTAATTCTAAGGCTGCATCGATAATACTTTGTCTAATTTTTGTTTCTGCTTTATTCATTTAACAACCTTGATTTTATTTCAGATGTATTGTCAATAAAAATTTTAAATATTTTGATTAAACTTTATCAAATTAATTTTATCAACAATTTACATCAGGCTGAGAATTTGTGATTAATATCGAAATATGAGAGATATTTTAATCATTGGTGGTGGAATTAATGGCGTTGGTATAGCCCGAGATGCTGTAGGTAGAGGTTTAAAAGTTATCTTAATTGAAAAAGGAGATTTAGCTTCTCAAACTTCATCTTGGTCAACTAAGCTAATTCACGGAGGGATTAGATATTTAGAAAATTATGAGTTTCGATTAGTTAGAGAGTCACTCAAAGAAAGAGAAGTTTTAAAAAAAATTGCCCCTCATATAACTAAACCAATTCGTTTTGTTATGCCTCATGTCACTAACTTAAGACCGCTTTGGCTTATCAGAATTGGCCTGTTATTATATGACTGGCTTGGTGGTTTTATTACCCTACCAAAGTCTAAATTAGTTCATTTAAAAAGAGATTTTTCAGATAACCCCTTGGGGGAAAATTATACCAAAGGTTTTGAATACTCAGATCTTTTTGTTGATGATGCCCGATTGGTTTTATTGAATGCCCAGGATGCTAAATTGAGAGGAGCTGAGATTTATACGCAAACATCAGTAATAGCTACAACTAGATACCCTGACCATTGGGAAGTAAAACTAAATTCAGGTCAGATAATTAAAACTAAACTCATTGTTAATGCTTCAGGGCCTTTTGCCTTAGATACGCTCAATAGAATTTGTAATATCAAAACTACAAAAAGCCTTCGTTTAGTTCAGGGCAGTCATATTATTGTAAATCAAATTTATAAAGGTGATCAAGCTTACATTCTGCAATTAGAAGATAAAAGGATTATTTTTCTAATTCCTTATTTAGGTAAATTTACGCTAATTGGCACAACTGATCACGAAGTCCAGTCTTATTTAAATCCAACTATAAGCGAAACAGAAATTGAATATTTGATTAAAGCAGCAAATACTTTTATTAAAAATAAAATATCCAAGGAGGATATTATTTGGACATATGCAGGAATTAGACCTTTACTAGAAGATTTTAATCAAAATTCCTCCAAGGTTACTCGCGATTATACTTTTGAACTCAATGAGGAAGGCGCTCCAATTTTAACCATATTCGGAGGAAAACTAACTACTTATCGAAAACTAGCTGAGCATGCTTTAGAAAAAATTTCTAAACTCTTTGATGTTCCAAATAAAAGTTGGACAGATAAAGAAAAACTACCCGGCAGTAATTCTTTTTCAAAAGATCAATTAAATTTTGATTTACCTGAGCAATTGATTAATCGACTGATTAATACATACGGTGATAAAATTTTAACACTTCAAAATTATTATAATAATCTTGGCAAAGGCGGAGAGAAAGTAACTGAAGACTTGTATGAATTTGAGATTTCTTATCTAGTGCAAGAAGAATTAGTTACTCAGGTAGATGACCTTCTATTTAGAAGAACAAAGTTGGGAATTAATTTCCCATTAGAAAAAAAAGACTACTTAGCAAGCTTAATAAAAAAATACTCTTAATACATATTCAACTGGTATAGAATTAGGAGATGAGTAAATTTACTCTTTCTATTGATCAAGGAACAACATCAACCCGTTCCATATTATTTGATCAAAATTTTAATATTGTTGCTTCCCATCAAATTGAATTTGAACAGATTTTTCCAAAAGATGGCTGTGTAGAACACAATCCAGAAGAGATTTTTGAAACGGTTCTTGAAACAGCTCGTGTAGCAATAAAAAATGCCTCAATTTCAGTGGATCAGATTGATGGAATTGGCATTGCCAATCAAAGAGAAACCACTGTTTTGTGGAATAAAGAAACTGGCAAACCTATTTATAATGCGATTGTTTGGCAAGATCGCAGAACAGTCAATTATTGCAAAGAACTAGTTAAAAAAGGATTAACTAAAAAAATTCAAAGTATAACGGGACTTGTCATAGATGCGTATTTTTCTGCTACTAAAGTCAAATGGGTTTTAGATAATATTGAAGCTGCAGATAAACTATTAAAAGAAGATAAACTTTTATTTGGAACTATAGACACTTGGTTACTTTGGAAATTAACTGAGGGACGATCACATCTAACTGAAGCAACAAACGCGTCTCGAACCATGTTATATGATATTAAAAAAAATATCTGGTCAGATGAATTACTAAAATTATTCAATATTCCTAAGAAAATTTTACCTGAAGTCAAAGACAGTGCTGATCATTTTGGATATACAAGTTTATTAGGAGGTAAGATTCCCATTGGAGGAATTGCGGGAGATCAACAAGCAGCAACAATCGGTCAAGCATGCTTTCAAGAGGGCTCTATAAAATCAACCTATGGCACTGGATGTTTTATGTTAATGAATACAGGCAACAAGTTTAAAATTTCAAAAAATAATTTACTATCGACGATTGCATATCGTTTAAAAGGTCAAACTTGTTATGCGCTTGAAGGTTCCATCTTTATTGCTGGTGCAGCAGTTCAATGGTTGCGGGACTCCTTAAAAATGATCAAAACCGCAGAAGAAACCGAAGTGCTTTATACGCAAAATGATAAGTCAACACAAATCTATTTAGTGCCTGCCTTTGTGGGGCTAGGTGCACCCTATTGGGACGGAGAAGCACGAGGAGCAATTTTTGGAATGACTAGAAATACTGGCATTGCAGATTTTGTGAAAGCGGCCATAGATAGCATCGCCTATCAAACCAAAGATTTAATTGTTGCTATGGAAAAGGATAGTGGGCTGAAGATCTCTAATATTAAAGTAGATGGAGGGATGGTTAAAAATGAGCAATTTCTTCAATTCTTATCAAATATCTTAATTTCTAAATGCGATAGACCTAAAATCATTGAAACAACTGCTTTGGGCGCTGCTTATTTATCAGGACTTTCATCAGGTTTACTTAAAGATCTCTCAGAAATTTCTAAAAAATGGCAAAGCGATAAGGTATTTCAGCCAAAACTTCATAAAAAGGAAGTCAAGTATCTTTACCAAGGTTGGTTAAAAGCAGTCAAAAAAACTATTGTTAAAAGAAATAGTAAAAAATAATTACTAGATACCTATTGGCCCTATAAAAATATTAAGATTTCTGTTATTTATAAATAATGCGCATTAATATTGAGATTGGTGATATAGAAGCATTTATAGAATTAGCTGATACAAATTCATTTGCTAAAGCGGCTAACAATTTAAATCTCTCTCAACCTGCCCTTTCCCGGCGTATTCAAAAATTAGAAAACGAATTAGGCACAGTGCTCTTTGATCGAACGACAAGAAAAGTACAGCTATCGTATTCAGGTAGAAACTTTTATGAAAGAGCCAGAAGTATTATCGAGGCGGTTAAAACTGCCACTAAAACCCTAAGTGAAAAATATAGTTTCCCCTCTATAATTAAAATTGCTGCTGTAAATTCATCACTAAGAAATATTATTTACCCTACATTAAAAATTTTCAAAGAAATAGAGCCTCGTTGTAAGATTCAAATTATTGAACGATCAGCAAATTATGTCGTTGATAGTGTACTTGGAGGT
>CAYRCI010000053.1:0-4146 GCA_964422765.1 uncultured Alphaproteobacteria bacterium
TTTTGAATTCCTAATTCGTTTAAGCTATTTGAAAAAATAATGGGCCAGCGTGAAGACAAAGGCATGCCAGTGCCATCATCAATATAACCCCAACTATTGGAGTCTCCAAATATAAGTATATTTATCAATAAGAGCTAGATGGGGCCCAAAGATTTATACCGCCCTCTTTGGCCGTTTGATCAATTATTTTTTTTTCCTTGGCAGTAAAGTTTAAATTATTTAAAGCTGCTAAATTTTCCTTTAGTTGCTTTACATTTCTAACACCAATCAATGCAGAAGTAACAGCTTTATTACTGAGCACCCATGCAATAGCCATTTGAGATAAAGACTGACCTCTTTTAACTGCAATTTTATTTAGTTCAGAAACTATTTTTAAGTTCTTTTGGGTAATTAAACTTTTACTGAAATAGTGATCTTCGCTTGCACGAGTGCCTTTTGGTATTCCCTTAAGGTATTTGTCTGAAAGATAACCCTGAGCTAAAGGTGAAAACGCAATACAACCAACACCATTTTGAGTTAATGTTTTTGTTAGGCTTTTCTCAATCCATCGATTTATTAAAGAGTAGGAAGGTTGGTGAATTAAAAGTTTAATACCTCTATTTTTGAGAATTTTAATCATTTCATTTGTTTTATTTGCTGAGTAAGAGGAAACCCCAATATACAAAGCTTTACCTGAACGATAAATACTTTCCAATGCATCAGCTGTTTCTTCCAGGGGAGTATTAGGATCAAATCGATGAGAATAAAAGATATCAACGTAGTCTAATTTCATTCTTTTTAAGCTTTGATCGCAACTTGCTATAACATGTTTTTTAGATCCCCATTCGCCGTATGGCCCTTCCCACATATCATAACCAGCTTTTGTAGAGATCACTAATTCATCACGATATTTCTTAAGATCATTTTGCATTACTTTTCCAAAATTAGACTCAGCGCTTCCATAGGGTGGCCCATAGTTATTAGCTAAATCAAAATGAGTGATGCCCGCATCAAAGGATTCAAAAAGAATTTTTTTGGCTTCACTGCTCATACCGTTTCCACCAAAGTTATGCCATAAACCAATTGATAATAGAGGAAGCTTCAGCCCACTATTACCGCAGCTTCTATATTCCATCTGACTGTAACGATTATTTTTAGCATTATATCCCATTTAATATCTCCTCTACTTCATTTAAATATGGCATTGAGTTAGCCGCCCCATCACGCGTGACCGAAATACCAGCAACTAAATTAGCAAACTCTATTGATTGTTTATAGTTCTTATTTTGAGACAAGCCAACACACAAAGCTCCATTAAAAGCATCGCCTGCGCCTGTAGTATCTTTAACTTTTTTATTAAGCTTCGTAGCCGGAACTAAAAACTCCTCCTCATTATTTTTAAAGTAACATCCCTTATCGCCAAGTGTAATAATCACATTTTTAACACCTTTTGATAGCAAAGATCTTGCTGCATCTAGACAGTCTGTTTCATTTTCAATTGGTTTGTTAATAAAATATTCTGCCTCTTTTTCATTTGGAGTAAAAAAATCAATTAAAGAAAAATATTCATCTGGAATATTTGATGCAGGTGCAGGATTTAAAATTGTCGTACATCTAAGTCACCGTCTTTAGCATCTGCAACAATAAAATCGGACGGTTTGTATTTTAAATTTTTTATATTATTTAATTTTTCAGTAAGTGATTTGTTCATAATTTTTAAATCTTCCTTGGACCTAACTTATTCTAAATTAGAAAATATTTAATTTGACTGTATAATAGACGCATGTATTTAGGTCTAGACTTAGGAACTTCATCTTTAAAATCCTTACTTATTGATGACGATCAAAATATACTTTATTCAACCTCTGCAGATATTGATCTTTCAACTTCCAGAAGTGGTTGGTCAGAACAAGAACCAAGTAATTGGATAAATGCCTTGGACTTTTGCCTTAAAGAATTATCCAAATCAGTTAGTTTAGAAAAAATCCAGGCAATTTCATTTTCCGGGCAAATGCATGGTGCTACATGCTTGGATAAAAACGACCAAATAATAAGACCATGTATTTTATGGAATGATACACGCAGTCATGCAGAGTGCTCCGAAATTCTTGCCGATCCATCGGTCATGGATATTGCTGGTAATATTGTAATGCCTGGTTTTACGGCTCCTAAATTGGTTTGGCTGATGAAAAATGAACCGCAAGTTTATGAGAGAACTGCTAAGGTACTTTTGCCTAAAGACTACCTAAGATTTTATCTTACAGGGGAATACTATAGCGATCTATCTGACGCTTCAGGAACTTATTGGTTAGATGTTGGTAAAAGAGAATGGTCAAAAAAACTTTTAGAAGCATCTCATATGACTTTAAATCAAATGCCGCATCTTTGTGAAGGCACTGACCAAACTGGAACAGTTCAAAAATCTATAGTCGAAAAATATGGCCTCAACTCATCCTGTAAAGTATATGGCGGTGCAGGAGATAATGCTGCTGCTGCCATCGGACTGGGTTTGTATCTTGAAGGAAATGCATCTTTATCTCTTGGCACCTCTGGTGTTATTTTTGGATCTACTAAAAACTTTTTAAAAAATTACAGTGACGCTATTCACTCATTTTGTCATTGCATACCTAATACATGGCATTTGATGTCAGTAATGCTATCTTGTACCTCTAACGTAAATTGGTTTATTAAAAACTTTCATTCCTCCATAGAAGAAATTACAACAGAATTAAATCACGTAATAAAAAAGACAAATCTTATTCAAAATCCCCCTTTTTATTTACCTTATTTAAGTGGTGAGCGAACACCTATCAATGACCCTCATGTCAGAGCAAGCTTCCATCGTTTTGGAATTGAAACCAATAGATCAGAAATTGTATATTCTCTAATTGAGGGGATTACCTTAGGTTTATACGATAATTTTCAGGCTTTAGTTAAATCAGGAATAGCTCTAGATAATATTTATGTAATTGGAGGTGGTTCTAAAAATGACGCTTGGGTTGAGCTATTAGCATCTGCTTTTGATCAAGATTTAATTATATCAGATGCATCTGACTCGATGGCCGCTTACGGTGCTGCTAGACTTGCACTCATGGGATTTAATAATATAACACCTGATCAAGCACTCTCTCCCCCAAAGATATCTAAAGTGATCCAAAAAAATAAAGAGTTAAATAAAATTTTAGGTGAACGATTTACAAGCTGGAAGGGCTTTTATAAAAACTAACTTCCTCAGCCTTATGACTTCATCATCAATTATAAACTATCAAGAATTATTAGAAATTTTAGATAACGAATTTAGAGGCAATGAAATTAAAAGATTATTTGTAGCTATAGCAGGGGCCCCAGCCTCAGGCAAAAGTACTATTTCAGCTAAACTTAATGAAGACATTAATAAAAGAGGGCATTCTTGTAAAGTATTACAGATGGATGGTTACCACTATGATGATGTTATCTTAAATGCAAAAAATTTACTTCCCTATAAAGGCGCTCCTGAGACCTTTGATGTTGCGGGTTTAAAAAATACGCTTTACAGACTTCAAAATGAAGAAGAGGTAGTAGTACCTGTATTTGATCGATCTTTAGAACTATCACGGTCCTCTGCTTACATAATCCCTAAGGAAACCAAAATTGTTTTAGTGGAAGGGAATTATCTTTTATTGGATTTAGACCCCTGGAGTGAATTACATCAATACTATCATTATACAATCTTATTAGACTGTGATGAGAAAACCTTAGAGCAGCGATTAATTGAGAGATGGAAAGGATTCAAATTAGATATAGATCAAATAAATAAAAAAGTTTATGAGAACGACCTCCCTAATGGAATTCAAGTAATCCAAAATAGTATTCAGCCGACTTTTAAATTAAAAAATTAATTTTGTGGTGGTTGCTTTGCGCCTGTCATAAATGCAACAGCATCAGACATTTCATAATCCTTTGGATTGATGACACATAAACGAGTGCCTAGACGATGGATATGAATTCTATCTGCAACTTCAAAAACATGGGGCATATTGTGAGAAATTAAAATAATTGGAATGCCTCTTGCTCTAACCTCTCCAATTAATTCTAAAACTCTTCTACTTTCTTTTACGCCCAGTGCTTGTGAGGTGGATGTAACAGGCACATTGACTATGTATGCTATGCAGCTCGCTTCCAGCTCGC
>CAYRCI010000054.1:0-4065 GCA_964422765.1 uncultured Alphaproteobacteria bacterium
ATGAGCATAGTACTTATCGCATATGTTCCAGGAAAGTTTTGAGCAGTATTTATAATAAATTCTGACATATTATTACTTGTGACAGTGTAGTCAGTCACAGAAGATAATTTTTTTACAACTTTACTAAAAAATAAATCATATCCAAATTTTAATCCAAAAATTAAAACTAAAATTGACATAGTTACGCGAATTTCTTCATTTTTTAGTTTCATTCCAATTTTAGTTCCAAGCTGAGCGCCAATAACACTTCCTATAACTAATATGATTGCTAAATAAATATCTACCGTGTCATGATTGATTGCATGGAGTAATACAACAAAAATCATTACAAATATCATCACAAAAAGTGATGTGCCCGGAACTAATCGTGCAGGCATTCCTAAAATGTAAATCATGATTGGTACCAGTAAAAAACCGCCTCCCACTCCAAGAAGGGATGACAAAATGCCAATAATGGCTCCAAAAAAAATCGGAGGAATTATGCTTATATAAAGATGAGATTTGTGAAGTCTAATTTTAAAAGGAAGGTTGTGAACCCAGTAGTGTTTATGTAGCTTTCTTCTTATAAATCTATTCTGACTTATTCTTCTAATTTCAATTAAACTTTCAACTAACATGGAAATTCCAATTGAGCTTAAAAAAATACAATATAAAATATAAATTAAATTATCTATAACGCCCATCACAAAAAAGAATTTAAAAATAAAAATTCCTATAAATGAACCAACTATTCCTCCAATAGAAATTAGTAATCCCATTTTGATATCAAGCTGACCTTTAAACCAATGGCTAAGACTTCCCGATACAGAAGCTGCCAATACGTTATTTGCACCGTTAGCAACTGCAAAAGTCGGAGGAATTCCCAGAAATATTAATATTGGAGTAATGATCCAACCTCCTCCAATTCCAAGCAAACCTGAAAAAAAACCAGCAAACAGGCTAACTATAATTAGACTAATAAAATTAATATTAACTTCTGCTATTGGTAAATAAATTTCAAACAATGTATTAATTTTTTTTTATTTTCATTTTTTAATATCTGGTTTCGCAGGATTTACAAATGGGAATCTTGCTTTTGCTTTTGTATCTGCTGCGCTTCCATTTCGGACATATCTTTCTGCGTCATCAATACGAACCATATTTACCCAGGTTGGAATGCCATTTGTTGTTTTGTGTATAAACAATCTTCTTTCTTGATCCTTTTGAATAATTTTTTTAAGAATATTTGGATCCCAATTTTTAAAAGCAATTAATCTTAGCTCTTCAGCGATTTCAGCATACAGAGGTTCGTTAATGAGGTTTTTAATTTCATCCGGATCAGTTTTCAGATCATACAAAAGCTCGTCTACTCCTTCTAAATACATATATTTATAATTTCCTTTTTTAATCATTTTACTAGGTCCTGTGGAACCATCAGCGGCAAATTCAGAAATAGCCACATCATCTAGATTGTCATCTAAACCTTGCAGAGATGGATACAATGACTGACCATCAATTTCTTGATTTAATAATTCTGATGCCTTTCCATCTGTTACGATATCAATAAATGTTGGTAAAAGATTAATTAAAGAAACATTTTTATTAATCTTTGAAGGCTTAAATCTATTAGGTGCATAAATAATTAATGGTATTTTAGATGCCCATTCAAAAAAATGTTGTTTATACCACATTCCTCGCTCACCCATCATTTCGCCATGATCAGCTGTGAAAATAATAATAGTATTTTTATCTAATCCTGTTTTTTCTAATACATTTTTTATTGAGAGGATTTGATCATCTATATAAGAAATCATCCCATAATATCCGTGCCTAGCATTTCGACGGTGTTCATCTGTTACGGTATATTGATGACGACCTTGGCAATAATATAAATTTCTACTTAGATGGTCTTGTTTGTCTAATGGTATTTCTTTAATTTTTGGAAGTTCAATTTTATCATGATTGTATCTGTCCCAATATTCTTCTGAAATTGTAAATGGAGAATGTGGTTGCGTAAAAGAAATAGTTAAAAAAAATGGCTTATCATCTTTTTTTCTAGCAAGATCATATATGGCTTGCTTCGCAGCATTTGTGACCTCATCGTCATAGTCCATTTGCATAGATCTAATACAAGGACCACTTTCAATGACTGGAGCCATTGTCAAATTGGTTGGTCGGTATTCTCTTCCTTTACTCCAGTCAACTGTCCATGCAAAATTTGCAGGATAAATTTCAGTTGTGTGTCTTTTTTCATAGCCATGTAATTGATCCGGTCCTACAAAATGCATTTTTCCGCTTAATTCAACTCTATAGTCTAAAAATCTTAAATAGTGAGCAAAAGAAGGAATGCTTGATCTATATTCACTTGCGTTGTCATACATATTAATAGAAAAAGGCATTTTTCCTGTGTGCAATGAAGCTCTGGATGGACCGCACATTGGAAAATTACAATAACAATTTTCAAAAACCACTCCATGTTTTGCTAATTCATCTAGAGTGGGTGTTTTAGATGTTTGATTTCCATAAAAAGAAAGAGCATTAGCAGCTAATTGGTCTGCCATAATAAATAAAAAATTAGGATTTTGTTTTTTCATTTAATAACTTGATGATGGTATTATAAAAAATTGAAGATTTTAAAAAGTCCCAACATTTAAGTTGGGACTTTTTTTACTTATTTATTTTTTAGTTATACGCATATTCATTTTTTTTAGAGTATTATCGTAAACTTTATACTGCGCTTCTACAAAAGCTTTAGTATCTGTCGGGTTACGAACATCAATTACATTCCCCATAGCTTTATTCATCTTGATCCATGTTTTATCAGATTTATTTTTTTCTAAAGCATTAGATATATGTTTTAAAACATCGGGTGACATATTTGGTGGCCCGTATACGGCAGACCATCCAACAATCTGCTCCATAGTTTTATAACCCAATTCTGTACCAGTCGGAACATCCGGTAGTAAAGATTGTCGTTGTGGAGTAGCGACTGCTAGAGCTCTAAGCTTACCAGCTTTAATTCCATTTATAACTCCTGAAAGACCTTGCCACATAAAATCTACTTGACCTCCCATAAGAGCAGCGCTGGCTTTCCCTCCACCTTTGAACGGAACATGCGTAAGAGCACCATCTTTTGCATTCATCGTGTCAGCCATAACAGCTGTAGCAATGTGAAGCAAAGTACCAACTCCAGTAGATCCGTATGTCATAGGAGTTCCTGATTTTATTTTTTTTTCAAAATCTTTAAAAGATTTAATACTACTAGAGCTTGGCACAACTAGAACAAAAGGATTTGTTTCTAACATTCCTATTATCGTAAAATCATCCCATTTATAAGGAATGGTTTTGTTCATAGCTGGCACTCCCATTTGTGATCCAACTCTTGCTAATAACAATGTATAACCATCTGGCTTTGAATTTTTTACAAATGTGGAAGCAATTACACCTGCAGCTCCAGCCTTATTCACAGCTAAAATTGGCTGACCAATATAACCAGGTAAGGTACCAGCTAAAATTCTAGCCGACACATCTGCCAAACCACCAGGACCGTAAGGTATAACCAGTGTAATTGGTTTACTTGGATAATTATCTGCTAACAATATGTTAGGAGATAAACTTAGTAAAAATGCAGAAAGAAAAATTACTACATTTTTTTTGATGTTTTTTATCATTTTTTCCCCTTCTAATAATTAGTTTCTTTAGTTAATTAATTAATGACAAAGAGTCAATTCATAATTATAAATATCAAATTTTAAAGTATTTATTGAATAAATAATGAAAATTTATAATAATTTCTTATGGAAACTAATAGTAAAATTTTTTTAAATTCATTTCCTGTCTCAGGAATACGAAATATTAATAAAAAAAACTTATTAAATCTAATCTCCAGGGCTGGAACAATTTCAAGATCCCAGTTGGCAAATATATCAGGCTTAACCCCTCCATCAGTTTCAAAAATTACCAGAGTAATGATTCAGGATGGGATTTTAGTCGAACAAGGAACTATAGATTCCACAGGCAAAGCAGGTAGAAAAGAAATTAATTTAAGTGTAAATCCGGAAAGTGCATATGTCATTGGTATTTCAT
>CAYRCI010000055.1:0-3992 GCA_964422765.1 uncultured Alphaproteobacteria bacterium
GATTGTTCTTCCCACTTGTATTAGGTGTATGGTGGAAGAGAGCAAACCGAGCAGGCTGCTGCGGTAATTGTTGCAATAAAACCTATACCCATAATCATCAATGCGCTAGCTATTATCCTGCCAAGAGTTGAAACTGGTGTTATATCACCATAACCAACAGTAGTAATTGTAACTAATGCCCACCAAAGCCCATCGCTATAACTTTCAACATGAGGTTCTGAAATATAAAACATAAACCCAAAAAATAGAATGATGCCAATAGTTGTATAAACAATAAAACGTAACCCTTTTGAATTAAAAATTGACTTTACTGTTGATGCAAACCTGCCGAGCAAAGCTGCAAGCCTAAAAAATCTTAAACTGTTAAGTAATCTTGGTAAACGAGCAAATCTCAAGAAACCGGAAGATGCTAAACCTTCAGGAACTATTGGAAATGAAAAAATTATTATAAAAAGTTCAAGTTTATGAGTTTTTATAAAATGAAACTTGTCTTCAACGAAAAATAGCAAAACTACATACTCAAATAGAAATACAATCCAAATAACCCAATTCAATAAAATTGCCAATGCGTTTAAATTTTGCTGTGTGTATTCAATAACTAATACTGGAATCAACATTAAAACAGATACCATGACTGGTATTTGAAAAAACTTATCTGCTTTTTGGTAGCTTGACTTCTCCATAAGACATTATAAAACTTAGCTTCTTAGTTTAAAGAAAATAATATAAAATAAATATGTGAACAGGGTTATTTTTTTTATTTTATTTATTGGAATTATAGTTTTCCCTTTATCAAGTAATTTAAATCTAGACAGTATTGTTTTAGAAAGTAAGTTAATGAAAAACTTTGAGAATAAGTCCTCATCACCAACAACTACTATAAAAACTTTTGAAATTAAATTAACAGAACAAGAAAAAATAGAGTTAAAAAAAATTAATGAGAAATTAAACAATACAATTTTATTTTCTTATTTTTCAAATACAATCCAGTTTGAAAATGACTTGATAAATATCGAAAAAAAAGTTAATGAATTTAATGCTTTTTACAAGTATGAACAATTTGTACTTAAAAATAATGGAATTAAAGGGCTATATCTAAATGGATATCACTTTCTAGTTAAAGATAAAATCGAACCTATTATTAAAATTCTTGAATCAACAAATGTTAATACAATTGTTTTAGATGTTAAAACTGATAACGGTCATCTCTTATATGAAAGCAACATAAAAGAAGTTGAAACTTTAAATAACATAAGAAAAAAATATAATGCTGATGATCTAAACGCATTTAAAAGAAACTATGGAGTCTACTTAATTGGCAGAGTTGTGGCATTTCAAGACCCTATCTTTGCACAAAAATATCCTTCGTCAGCTATTTTAGATATAACTAATGGATTACCATATTCACAAGATGGTCAATATTTTCTTGATCCTAGTGATGACTTTGCAAGAGAGTATATTAAAAAAGTTGCAGTTGAAGCTTGTGATCTAGGCTTTGATGAGATACAACTCGATTATATTCGTTACCCTGACACTAACAATACAAATTTACAATTTGACCAAGAGAGCACATCAGAAACTAGAACTAATAATATAAACTCATTACTTTCTCAAATTCGAGAAGAGCTGCATGCTAAAGGGTGTCTTTTATCTGCAGATATATTCGGTTATGTTCTTATAGCAAAGAATGATAATGGCATTGGTCAATTTCTTGAGTCACTAGTTGAAAATGTAGATTTTATATCACCTATGGTATACCCTTCACATTACTCTAAAGGATCATATGGTTTTAGTAATCCTAATAGCTATCCATATGAGGTAATTACTGCATCTTTAAATGATGGACTAAAAAGAGGAACCGAAATTTTAAAACTTCGACCTTATTTACAAGGTTTTTGGCATACTGACGAACAAGTAAGACTTAATATAAAAGCGGCTGAAGATTTAGGAATTGGATGGCTTCTTTGGAATAATGTAAGTAATTATAATTTAGAATATTTTGCTACACTCAACTCATGAGTATAAAAAAAGATTTTAAAGAATCACTCAGTAAACTTTACAATGAGCTGTGTGATATAAGTGCTTGGATGTATGAAAATCCAGAATTAGGGTTTGAAGAATACAAAACTTCAAAATACTTAGTTGATTACATAAACAAGTACACTACAAATACTGTTTTTCCTACTCATGATCTTGAAACAGCATTTGAAGTTACTTTTGGTGAAACTGGACCTTTAACTGTAATTTGTGTTGAATATGATGCGTTGCCAGAAATAGGGCATGCATGTGGTCATAATATTATTGCTACAGCTGCAATAGGTGCTGGATTAGCACTAAGAAATTATGTAAACGATCTTGGTATTAGAGTGAAATTACTCGGAACACCAGCTGAAGAAGGTGGTGGTGGAAAAATAGTATTACTTGATAGGGGTGCTTTTGAAGATGCTTCTTGTTCAATGATGATACATCCAGGTATTGAAAATGTTGTTAATCCAACCTTTACTACTATCCAACAATATACAGTTGAGTATTTTGGAAAAGACGCACATGCTGCAGGTGCACCGGAAGAAGGTATAAATGCTCTTGATGCACAAATTCAATTATTTGTTAATGCTTCTACTTATAGGCAACAAATGTTTCAAACTAATAGAATGCATGGTGTAATTCGTGATGGTGGGTTTAAGCCAAATATAATTCCTTCTTATACCCGTTCCGAATGGTATTTGAGATCTCTTAATAAAGAAGGTTTAAAAAAAATAGAAAGTGATTTTTACAATTTTGTTAATGCTGCTGCTATGGCTACTAAATGTAAAGTAAAAATATCTTCACCTGACTATATATATCAAGAAATTAATAACAATCAAACTATGTATGAGTTGTATCAAGAAAACTCTAAAGAAGTTGGCCGAGATATGATTCTTCAAAAAGATGCTGTTAGGCCTGGACTTGGTTCAACAGATATGGGTAATATTTCTCAGGCATTTCCATCAATACACCCAATGTTAGCAATTGATGGGAACGGAGCTGTAAACCATCAGCCTGAATATGCTGCGGCTACTTTATCCGAATCTGGAAAAAAAGCAATATATGATGGTGCTTATGCAATGGGTGCTACCATTATCGACTTAGCTGAGAAAAACCTTTGGAGTAAACTTTAATATTAAAGAATTTGACTTAAGAAAAGTTTAGTTCTATCACTTTTTGGATTAGTAAAGAACTCATCTGGAGTATTTTCTTCAACTAACTGGCCGTCATCAAACAACATTACTCTATCAGCAACTTCCTTAGCAAAACCCATTTCGTGAGTTACAACAATCATAGTCATTCCAGACTTTGCTAGCTCTTTCATTACATCGAGCACTTCTTTAATCATTTCAGGATCAAGTGCAGAAGTAGGTTCATCAAATAACATAATCTTTGGTTCCATAGCCAACGCTCTAGCAATAGCAACTCTTTGTTGTTGTCCTCCAGATAATTGTCCTGGAAACTTATCGGCCTGTTCTGGAATTCCTACTCTATTTAATAGCTCCATAGCTTTTGCTTCTGCTTCTGATTTACTTTTCTTCCTTACCCAAATAGGAGCTAATGTAATATTTTGCATAACAGTAAGGTGTGGAAAGAGATTAAAGCTTTGAAAAACCATTCCAACTTCTGATCTAATTGCTTCAATATTTTTGATGTCATTTGATAATTGAATTCCATCAACAATAATTTCTCCATCTTGATGTTGTTCTAATCTATTAATGCAACGAATAAAAGTTGACTTACCAGAACCTGATGGCCCACAAATCACTAATACTTCGCCTTCTCCGACTTCCATAGTTACACCTTTTAAGGCTTGAAAATCTCCGTACCATTTTTTTACGTCTTTTGCGGATATTATGCTCATAATATTTATCTCTCTCCCAATCCTAATCGTTTTTCAATTTTCATGCTTCTTCGAGAAAAGCTATATGTAAAAACCCAATAAAGTATTGCACAGAATACAATGT
>CAYRCI010000056.1:0-3964 GCA_964422765.1 uncultured Alphaproteobacteria bacterium
AAAAAAATAAGATTATTAAAAAAGTAGTTTTTCATATTTAATATAAAAATTGTTGTCGACAACTTATAGGACACATAAATATTACTAATGTTCACAAGTTGCCCAAATTGTGACTAATTGTTCTTTTGATCTGATGATTTTAATTTATCAAATCGCTTAGCAAGCTCCTTCCACATTTCATTTACCCTGTCTACTCCTCCCCTATTAGTAGAATTTATAGCTTGCTGGGTGGTATGTGAAACAGCATAGATTGCTGAATGTTTATAGTAGATTGGATAATCGAGTGAATCCCTCCAATTAAATTTTTCTGAAGAAATTAAACTTCTCAGAGTATTGAAAGCATAAGCACCCAAACATAGAATCATTTTAGGTTTTACTATATCAATTTCCTGAAGGGTATATTCAATAGCAGAATATTTTAGATCATCAGGAGGAATTGGGCCTGACTTACTTCCAATTTTAATGAATACAAATAAATTGGTGATATAAATATCAGAACGTTTTAGTCGAAAATGATTATTTAAGAGTTTATCTAAGTTTATGTTTGTGCGAACAGTTGGAAAATAGCCATTCTCCCTTTCAAATTTTTTTGACTCAAGATTTTCATCATGTTTTATTTTTTTTGCTGATGGATTTGGATCAAAAGAGTTCCAATCTTGAAGAATAATCATTAAATCACTATCCAGATTAAGAGCACTTTTTTGTAAAGGGGAAATTAGGTCAAATTGTTGCCAATGTGGATCCAAATCTTCAGGTTGTAAATATTCTCTGGAAAGATTCTCTCGCGCATCAGCTTTTCTTTTTAAGGCTAGTTGTCGGTAAGCAATTAATTTTTCTTTATTCATTTATAGTTAATCATTGAGTGATATTTGTTTTTTTATTTGCTTAGCGGCTTCAACCGAATATCTGGTTATGGATACTGTTACAGATACTAAATTACTCTCTTTATCTACCTTTCTTTCTTTAACGAAAGCACCTTTTAAAATTGCTTGAGCATTCTCATTTATTTCCTGAGTTATATTTTCAACTATTTTAGTTTCATTATCAACTGAATCACTTAATACATCATGTGATAGATATTTTCTGTCTACTTTGGCATCACCAAAAATATCAACTTCTTGAACTGGTTGCGTTTGTCCCTCTGTCGTAGATTTTTCTTTATCATTCAGTACAAATTTCGAGGTATTAGAATGATATTGTTTGCTGCTTATATTTCCAGCCAAGAAAGAAACTAATAAACCTTTCGCTCTCAGGGTGGCTACAGAAAATGCATCAAGTGTAGCTTTATTATTTTTAAATCCAATAGAGGCATTAGAAGTTGCTGTGATTGAAATCCACTGATTGTTAGCCTCATCATATAAAATTGATACATTTCCATTTTCCTGTAAAAAATTTATTTCTTTTTCTGACACCTGAAGATCATCTTTAATATTTGAGGTTTTTTTTATTGAATTGGCATAACAACCAAATAAACAAAGTAGTAAAAGAAGAGGTAATATTTTTTTAAAAACATGATTCATGATTATTCTCCATAAAAATGTTGAATAATAATAAATCAAAGTTACGACACTTTATGTCGCACTATTTTTATATAAATTTAAAGTATTTGTTAAAAGAGTTAAAATTTCCTTCCTAAGCGAAACTGGCTTAATGACCTCAATGTTTATTGAGTGAGCCAATATCCACCAGATTAATTGTTCCGTGATGATAACTTCAGCCTTCAGTTGATAAAAACTAGAATTCGGTATACTTTTGATTACTTGAGAAACACATAACTTAGATTCTTCTAAATGCTGAGCTGTGGCTTTGGAAATTCGAAGTTCTATTTGTACAGGTTTATTTTTTTCTACAAAATCAAATTCACCCATTTCAATTTTTTTATCTATATTTACAGTGATATTCTTAAAAAAATTTCCCGTTCTTTTTATTGAAATGATTCTGTTTAAGGCGATTGTTATTTCCTTTGAATTTTTGCTATCTTTCGCAAATAAATAAATCATAGACCCTCTTTGTACAAGTGCTAAAGGCATGATATTAAATTCCGTTTCTTGTAAGGCTCTATTTTTATATCTAAGGATGATTATCTCGTCATGCAATAAACAATTAGTGATCTCATTTTGAATATCTTCATTAATGGTTGGTGGAATTAATCGTTGATTTGATTCTAATATTCTAATTTTTTCTGACCACCCCCTTTTTTTATTATTTTTAGTAAATTGTTCTAAAGTTTTATAAGCATTTATAAAATATGGCTTAATAATTTTCTTAATATTTTCTGGGAGAATTCTTTTTAAATTTTGATCTGCTAACATTAATAAAAAAGACTCGTAGAGGGATAAGTTTGGTACATCAAAATTAGGAGCATCCTTTTGCCAACTCCAACCGTAAGGTTTACTTCTATCATCTAATGAAATTGGAAACTGCACTGATAGTGAATTTAAATCCCGTTCTACCGTTCTTTTAGTGATAAAAAAATCATTATCACGCAACTTATTAATTAAATCTTTGGATGTAATTTTCAAAGGATAACGGGGCAACATTCTAAGCATCATCCAATGCCTTAATAAAGTATCATTTTTTCTTAGCATATCATTTACCTTACATCATTAAACGACAACGCAAGTCGCTGGAATTAACATAATTACTTTATGCGACATATATTGTCGCTAAATTAATAATAATGGATTTTGAGCTAAAACGGAAATAATATGAAATTATTAGTAATCACCTTAGTATTTATCTTTAATCAAATCTCTTTTGCCACGGAAGTTATTGGAGATGGTTATGGTGCTGATTTTAATGAATCTTTAAGAAATGCAAAAATAAATGCATTAGAACAAATTATAGGAACTTTTATTATTGCAGAAAGTTGGTGGAGCACAGATGATGAAAAAATTTTTGAAAAAATCAAGACCTATCATGGTGGTTATATCGAAAAATACTCAATACTTGAATCAAGTAGTAACTATGTAAAAATTAGAGCAACAATCAACGATGACACAATAAATTCGATCTCAATCAAAGGAGATGAAATAAATGTCAATGAAGAAATTTTAAATAAATATCATCATAAAAAGGAAAGAGCAGAGTTTTTTAGAGAATTTGATAATCCTTCTCAAGCTTTTAATTTTCAAATTGAATCGATAGACATTACGCCCGATAACTATGGTTCAACATTCTCAATTAAATATAAATTAAATTGGAATGATTATTGGATCAGTAATTTTAAACAATTTATTAAAATTAATAGTAATGAGGGGCAAATTGAAACCGATACATCTGAACAAATTGTAAATACAGTTTTATTTAAAATCGCTCAAGTTGGTCTCGAGCCGTTGGTTGCAGCAACATTTATGGTGGACTCATTCACCCCAAAAAAAATACACAGTGATGAACCGATGTATTGTTTTACTAAAAATGATGGAAATGATATTCAGAACTGCTACTCCACGAACCTTCATTTTCAGAAAATGCCATTATTAAATGAATTTTGTTTTGAAATTATCGGTTTAAATGAAGATGGCCAAGTTTTATTTGCACAAAAAGCATTTATATCAAACCTTTCCCTTTATGAAATTATTTATCCAAATACCCAAAAAGATATGTTTTTTTACAAAAGAAAATTTTATCAACCCACCTTTTTAATAAATGCTAATGAAGAGTATGCGTCATCAATCAAAGCTCGAATTGAAAGTGAAAGATTCCACAAAATAAAAAAGTTTAAATTAATTCCTGTAGGAAATTTCTAAATATAAAAAAGGTAAATATATGTTAATTAAGTTCCACATTTATAGCTCAAATACTTCTTGATAAATTGATATTTTGGGGAGTATATTTTAATTGAATATAGATGAAAAAATTTTTTAGGAGATAAAAAAATGGATTTATTTTCAACAACACAAGAAAATTTAAATTCGCAAGGTTGGACACTTTTAATGAATACAATTGAGTATACCGGCTCACT
>CAYRCI010000057.1:0-3380 GCA_964422765.1 uncultured Alphaproteobacteria bacterium
CTTACTCAGCAAATAAAACAAATGAAATGATTAAAATTCTCAAAAATAGAGGTATAAAACTTTTAA
The DNA here is from genome assembly GCA_964422765.1 of uncultured Alphaproteobacteria bacterium. Lineage (GTDB taxonomy): Bacteria > Pseudomonadota > Alphaproteobacteria > HIMB59 > HIMB59 > HIMB59. Next base: position 67 of record CAYRCI010000057.1, read on the forward strand.
TCCACCAACCTTCTTATTCTCTACTAAATCGATGGATTGAAAAGGGCCTAACCAAAACTCTAACTCAAAATGGTGTTGGATGTATTGCATTCTCCCCTTTAGCTCAGGGTTATCTTTCAGACAAATACCTTAAAGGAATTCCAAAAGGCACTCGTGCAAGTGAAAATCATTATTTTAGCAAAAGTTTAATTACTCAAAAGAATTTAAAAATAGTTTCTGAACTAAATAAACTTGCTGTTAAAAGAGGTCAGTCTTTATCTCAAATGGCTATTGCTTGGGTACTCAGTAACAAAGCTGTCACTTCTGCATTGATTGGTGTTAGAAATGTAAAGCAACTAAAGGAAAATTTAGTAGCTTTAAACAATTTAAATTTTTCTGCCAAGGAAAAGAAAATCATTGATCAAACGGCCAAAGAGGGCGGCATAAATCTTTGGGCCCCATCTAGCTCTTATTGATAAATATACTTATATTTGGTGACTCCAATAGTTGGGGTTATATTGATGATGGTACTGGCATGCCTTTGTCTTCACGCTGGCCTATTATCTTTTCAAATTCTTTAAACGAGATAGGCATTAAAAATATTGTCAAAGAAGACTGCCTGCCTGGTCGAACTACCAATATAGACGATGGTGAAGATGGCAAACATTTAAATGGAAGTCGCATATTTAAATCTTCTCTACTCAGTCATTCCCCTCTGGATCTGGCGATTATTATGTTAGGAACTAATGACCTCAAGGCACGCTTTCATAGAACAGCAAAGGATATAGCAAAAGGAATAGAGGACTTAATAAATATCTCTCAACATACTTATTCAAGCGGCCTATCATGGCATGATGAAAAAACTACACAAATTATTATAATCGCTCCTCCTCCGCTGGGGTCAAAGTGCAGTGACACTAATTGGCATAACTATGATGAATGGATTAATGCGTTCGATAAATCGCAGAATATTTTTTTGTGTTATCAGGAAATTTGCAGTAAAAAGCAAATTCCTTTAATAAATTCAAACGATTTTATACGGTCTTCAGATGAAGATCCGATCCACTGGTCGGCTGAGTCTCATGCTATTTTGGGAAGAAACCTTGCGTTGGAACTCCCTAAAATAATTAAACTTTAACCCACTTCCCTTTTTTGATTGAATCAAAAACAGCATCCAAAACTTTCATGTTTTTCTTTGCGTCTTCTAATCCGTAATCAATTTTAGTTTTTTTAAGAAGATGATTGGAGAAAGCAGTAGCTTGTCTTTCATATTGATCAACAAGAGGAATAGCTTTGATAGTATTTTCTTTTCTATAAATTGACTTCCCGTTATAAATTACAATCGTTGCAGGCTTTTTAGGATTAGCATTAAAAGGATTTTCAACGACGATTGTTTTTTTAGTACCTAAAATAACAACTTGTTGGGATAAATTACTTTGAGTAGCAACGACATAAGAAGAAAACACCCCACCAAAATCTAAAAGGGCAGAGGAAAGAATATCAGTTTTAAATTTTTTATCTTTTTTGGCAGTTGCCACTACTCTTATAGGCTCCTTATCTAATAAGTATCTAGATATGACTGTGGGATAGCAGCCAATATCATATATTGCCCCTCCTCCATATTTTTGAATATTTCTTATATTCTTAGGATCTTTGTTAAAGTAGGAGAAAACAGTTGAGATGTTACTGATTGCACCTATTTGACCGGATTTAATATATTTTTTTACCCATTGCCACTGAGGATGGTGTCTAACCATAAAAGCTTCCTTGACAATAACTTTATTTTTTTTAGCTGCCTTGATTAGTGGGTCAATATCCTTTGCTTTTATCGATAGGGGTTTTTCCAGTAAAACATGTTTTCCATGAGTACACGCTTCTATTGTTGTTTTAATATGAAGGTGGTTGGGTAAAGGATTATAAATGATATCAATATTAGGGTCCTTATACAGGTCTGTATAGGAACCATAACTTTTTGGAATTTTTAATTTTTTTGATAGTGATTTTGCTGAAGTTAAATTTCTACTAGCTAAAGCTAAAACTTTACTGTTTTTAGATTTTTGAATAGCAGGAATAACATGCTCCCAACCAATTTTTGCAGTGCTAACAATGCCCCAATTAATTTTTTTGCTCATTTTATTATCATATACTGAATTTTTTTTATTTTCTAATGCATATAATAACTCTAAGTCAATTAAGCCCATTGAGGAAAATTTAATATTAGTATAAGAATTCGCATTAGATGACCCAAAGTTATAAAATTGGTATTGATTACGGTGGAACTAAAATTGAAGGAATTCTATTAGACAATCAAGGTAAGGAGATCCTTCGAAAAAGAACCACTTATGAAAAAAATTATGATAGTGGAATTGAGACTGTTAAAGCTTTAGTTGCGGAATTTGATCAACATACGGGATTGCAAAACACTGTAGGAATCTGCATCCCTGGCTTTTCCTCTAAGGAAACTGGTCTTGTAAATAATGCAAACTGTGTATGGATTAATAATCGTCCATTTCACAAAGACCTTGAGAAAGAATTAAATCGAAAAATTAGAATAATGAATGATGCAAATTGTTTTGCACTTTCGGAGGCAATAGATGGATCGGGAGCAAAATATGAATCAGTATGGGGGATAATTATTGGTTCAGGGTTTGGTGGTTCATTCGTATATAAAAAACAAGTAATTGAAGGTGTCAACCAAGTTGCAGGTGACTGGGGGCATCAACCCTTGCCCTATCCCACAGAAGAAGAGTATGATTTAAAAGTTCAATGCGATGTAGATAATTGTCGAAGACCTCTTTGTGCTGAGCAATTTATCTCGGGGAACGGTTTTACTAGAGTCTTTAATAAAAAATATGGCACTGATCTACGAACAAGAGAAATAGTAGCCTTGGAAGCAAACGGAGATGAGAGAGCAAAAAAAGAATTTGAACTATACGAGGATCGTCTTGCAAGATTATTGGCAGTAATGATTGGGATCATAGATCCCGATGTAATTATTTTAGGAGGTGGAATGTCAAATGTCGGACGCTTATATGACAATATTCCAAAATTACTTCCTAAATACACGTTTAGTGATAAAGTGCGCAATAAAGTTCTAAGAAATACACATGGAGACTCCAGCGGTGTACGCGGGGCTGCATGGCTATGGGACGCAGATAAATTTTAAATGAAAAAAATTGGAATATTAACAAGTGGTGGTGATTGCGGTGGATTAAATGCTGCAGTGAGATCTATCTTCTTTAGGGCAAAAAATACTTATGGAATGGAAGTTGTAGGAATCCAAGATGGAACAGTGGGCTTAATGCAGCGCCCTGTTGCTTATCTTCCCCTAGACT
>CAYRCI010000058.1:0-3357 GCA_964422765.1 uncultured Alphaproteobacteria bacterium
GCTTCATCTAAATTTGTTATACTCTCATCTCCTACGTTAGGCATATCACGAGTAATCTCTTCGGGTCCAAGTTTTGTATCTCTACATAAAACTTCAAATTCCTCAATATGAATAGAAGTGAAACGATCTTCATGCACCACTCTTTCAGACATGATTATAGAATCCTCAAAGTTATAGCCATTCCAGGGCATGAAACCTACAAGTAAGTTTCTACCTAATGCCAATTCACCTAAATCTGTGGATGGGCCATCAGCAATGATGTCACCTCTTTCAACATAGTCACCAATTTTAACTATAGGTTTTTGATTAATAGCCGTGCTTTGGTTTGATCGTTGAAATTTTTTAAGATTATAAATATCAACTCCACTTTTTTCTTTACTAATATTTTTTGAGTCAGATCTTATAACTATTCTTGATGAGTCTACTTGGTGAACATAGCCGCTATTTTTAGCAATTACTACAGCCCCACTATCTCTCGCAACTTTAGATTCAAAACCCGTTCCAACAAGTGGAGCTTCACTTTTAATTAGAGGCACTGCCTGCCTCATCATATTAGATCCCATTAATGCTCTATTAGCATCATCATTTTCTAAGAATGGAATTAAAGATGCAGCAACTGAAACTAACTGCTGAGGATTAACATCCATGAAATCAATCTCAGAAGGGTTACAGAAAATAAAATCTCCTTTTCTTCTACAACTTACAAAGTCCTCACTAAACTTACCATTTTTATCAATAGGACTATTAGCCTGAGCAATCGTATAATTTTCCTCTTCATCTGCATTCAAATAAATGACTTCATCAGTAACAACGCCTTTATTAATTTTACGGTAAGGAGTTTCAATAAAACCATATTGATTAATTCGAGCAAAAGAAGACAAGCTATTGATTAAACCGATATTTGAACCTTCAGGAGTTTCAATTGGACAGATACGACCGTAGTGAGTTGTATGAACGTCACGAACTTCAAAACCAGCTCTTTCTCTTGTCAGGCCACCTGGGCCTAAGGCAGAAATTCTTCTTTTATGCGTAATTTCGCTAAGAGGATTGGTTTGATCCATAAACTGACTGAGTTGGCTAGTTCCAGTAAATTCTTTTAGCACAGTTTGAATAGGCTTAGAGTTAACAAGATCTTGAGGCATAATTGATTCAATATCAACTGTTCCCATCTTTTCTCTGATGGCTCTTTCCATTCTCACAAGACCAATACGATATTGATTTTCAATTAACTCACCAACTGATCTGACTCTTCTGTTACCTAAATGGTCAATATCATCTTTGCCAGAACTGTCTGTTTTCATATCAAAGAGTTTTTTAGCAACTGCAAGAATATCGGATTTATTTAAAATTCTTTTTTTATTAGTTTTATCTAAAGAAAGATATGAATTTAACTTTACTCTACCAACTTCAGATAAATCATATCTATCTTCACTAAAAAACATATTTTGAAATAAATAATTACTTGCCTCAAGAGTTGGAGGTTCACCAGGTCTTAATATCTTAAAAATGTCAAAAAGAGCTTCTTCTCTTGAATTATTTTTATCTGCAACAAGAGAGTTGATAATACCTAAGTTACCTGTGGCTTGATTAGCATTTATTACTGAGAATTGTTCAATTGAAAGCTCATTTATTCTTTCAAAGAACTCCTTACTTAATAAAGTACCCGCTTCAGCATAAACTAAACCATTGTCATAATTGACTATGTCGTTTGATAAATAAAAACCATATAGGTCTTCTTCAGTGAAGAAAAACTTCGATATTTTATTTTCTTTAATTTCTTTTAGAAGTTTTAGTGAAAGCTTCACATCCTTATAAGCTATAATCTCTTTAGAACTTGGATCAACTAAATTGAAAGGAAGATTTTTATATTTAAACTTATCTATATCTAAACTTGCAACCCATCCATCTTTATGTTTTTTAAAGGGGAAAGTTTCATAAAAATATGTAAGAATTTCTTCAGAAGTCATACCTGATACTTTATAAATATCGGGTTCAACTTTATTCTGCTGGCATTCTTCTAAATATTTCTCTGATGCTTTTGATGGTAAAGCTTGAAGAATAGTCGTAGAAATCATTTTCTTTTTTCTGTCTATTCTAAAAAATAAATTATCTTTGTGGTCAAATTCAAAATCTAACCAAGAACCTCTATAGGGAATTATTCTTGCATTATAAAGAACTTTTCCACTTGCGTGCGTTTTGCCATCATCGTGATCAAAGAAAACACCAGGAGATCTATGTAACTGACTAACAACTACTCTTTCGGTACCATTAACTACAAAAGTACCGTTATTTGTCATAAGAGGTAAATCACCTAGGTAAACAACTTGTTCTTTAATATCCCTAAGGGATTTCTCTCCAGTTTCTTCATTAAGATCCCATATAATCAATCTGAAAGTAACCATCAAAGAAGCAGAAAATGTAAGACCTTTTCTTCTACATTCTTCTACGTCATATTTTGGATTATCAAGATAATAATCAATATAATGAAGTTCAGATTTTCCTGCGTAGTCTTTAATGGGAAAGACAGAATTAAAGACTTCTTGCAGTCCAGTATTTGAACGTTCCTCAACTGATTTTCCTAACTGGAGGAACTTATCAAACGAGATTTTCTGTATATCGACTAAATTTGGCACATCAATCGTTTTACCGATTTTACCAAACGAATAGCGAATACGTTTTTTTTCTGTGAAACTAAGTGGCATAATATGTAGAACCTGTAATTAATAAATAATTATTTAAGTTCTACTTTTGCACCAGCGGCTTCGAGCTTAGTCTTCATCTCTTCAGCCTCTTCTTTCTTAACTCCCTCTTTTAAAGTTTTTGGAGCACCTTCCACCATATCTTTAGCTTCTTTTAAACCAAGACCAGTAATTGCTCTTACTTCTTTGATAACATTAATTTTTTGATCACCAGCTGCAGCTAAAACAACATCGAAACTATCTTTTTCTTCTGCTGCCTCTGCTACGGGTGCTGCTGCGGCCGCAACTGCTACTGGAGCTGCTGCTGAAACTCCCCACTTTTCTTCTAAAAGTTTTGAAAGTTCTGCCGCTTCCATAACTGTTAAAGTTGATAATTCATCAACAATTTTATTTAAGTCTGCCATTTTTGTCTCTCCCTAAGTTAGTCTTTTTTTTTTTGTAGTATCGAAATAATGTCCTGATCAGGCCTTTGTAATAGTCTTACAAGCTTTGATGCTGGGGCATTAATCAACCCAACTATTTTTCCTCTGATTTCATCAAGAGAAGGTAAAGTTGCAACCTTGGCTATATCGTCTTTTGTATATAGTGTGTTATCAAAAAAAGCTGCCTCTGCAGATAGCTTTTTTAAATCTTTTTCGAATTTTTTAAAAACTTTAGC
>CAYRCI010000059.1:0-3341 GCA_964422765.1 uncultured Alphaproteobacteria bacterium
GATTTTTTAGTTAATGATAACTTTAAATCATTTGTAAGATTAGACAAATTCAATGACAGCTCTGTTGATATCTTAGTATACTGTTTTACTTCAACAAATGACTGGGAAGAGTTTTTAAAAATTAAAGAAAATTTAGCTTTAAAGATTAAAGAAGAAGTTGAAAAGGCTGATTTAGGTTTTGCTTTCCCTAGCCAATCAGTTTATATCGAAAAATTAAAAAAAGAGGATATTTCTTAATTTGAAAAATTTATTAAATATTTCAGACTTAAACAAAGATGATTTTGAATCTATTTTAGATTTTGCAAAAAATATAAAACCTAATGCGGATGATTGTTTAAAAAGTAAAAATATAGGTTTAATTTTTGAAAAAAATTCAACTAGAACTAGACTTTCTTTTCAAGTAGGTATCAATCAATTGCATGGAAAATATGTCGATATTAAACTTGAGGATTTAAATTTACAAAGAGTTGAGTCATTTGAAGATACTTTTGAAATCATGTCCTGCTATCTAGATGCATTAATATTTAGAACAACCAATCATAGTAAATTAGAATTAGCATCAAAATACTTTAATAAGCCTATTGTTAATGCTTTATCAGATATATCACATCCTTGTCAGTCAATTTCAGATATCTATACGCTTAGAGATCATTTTAAAAAAGAAGATGGCTTTAAAATTATTTGGTGTGGTGACCTAAATAATGTCTTATTTAGCCTAGTGGAGTCTTTAAATTTTTTAGACTCTACCAAAATTGATGTATTTACTGACAAAGAAATTTTTGAGTCAAATCAAAAGAATTTTGTAAAATCAGATAAGGTTTCATATCATTTTGAATTAAAAGACCAAATCTTAGGTTCGGCAGATTGTGTTATGACTGATGTTTATAACTCAATGAATGATAAAGAAGACAAAGAGAGCATTTTAAAAAAATTCATGGTAAATCAAGAACTAATGAATAAAACACCAGAATCTGCAGTTTTTATGCATTGTTTGCCTGCAAAAATTGGATCAGAGGTTGCCAATGAAGTATTGAAAGGACCAAAGTCTATTGTTTTAAAGCAAGCAACCAATAGGATGGTTGCTCAGAGAGGAATTTTGAAATGGCTAGATTTATAACTACATTTTTAACTTTCATTTTTATTGGGTGTGAAATGAATAATAATCAAATAATAAAATCTGAAAAATTCACATATGATATTATCAATTTTGATACTGTTTCAAAAACATTATTGAATGAATATTCATCTAATAGTCCTGATCATGAAATTATAAGTGATATAATTCAAAATTGGTTTGATATCAGAATTAAAACAAATGGCTTTGATGGTGATTTATTTTTAAATGTCAAAAAAATTGAGTTTAATAGAGAAAAAAAAATAGATTATTATAAATTCTCAGTCTCTTTATCTTTAGAGTTTATAGAACAAAAATCTCCTAACTCTGTGAAGACTTTTAACCTTAACTCAAATGAGTATGGAGAAATCATGGGCAAATTTTCATTAAAAGATCAAGATAACCTTGATTTAAATATAATGCATAAGTCTTTAGAAAATATTTCTCTGAAACTAAAAGAAACAATTTAATTCTTCCAAAAAGAAGGAATAAATAGGATTAAAATTGTAAGCATTTCTAGTCTTCCTAAAAGCATCGTGGTTGTTAAAATGATTTTAGAATAATCATTGAGTGATGAGTAATTTCCCTCTGGACCAATTGTGTCTCCTAATCCCGGACCCACATTGGAAATAGCTGATGCGGCAGCTGAGATGCATGTTAAAAAATCTAAACCACTAAATGAGAGCAACAACGCTGATAAAGTAAAAGTAAAGATATATAAAAAGAAAAAACTCATAACTGACTCATAAGTTGACTCAGGAATACTTTTGTTATTAAAGTAGCCTGCAATTATAACATGAGGCTGAAGCATTTTTTTAAAATGTAAGCTTAAATACTTAAAAAGTATTTGAAATCGGAACACTTTCAATCCACCCGTAGTTGATCCTGCACACCCCCCGATAAACATTAAAACTAAAAATAAAACAGATGCATAGTTTCCCCAATCTTCAAAGTTATCACTGACATAACCCGTACCTGAAATGATGGATATAGTATTAAAAGAAATTGAAACTATTTTTTGGAATACATTTCCATCAATGTATTTTGCAGCAAAGAAATAGATGATAACAATGGAAAAAAGTAAAATTAATAGGAATACTCTAACTTGATGATCTTTAATGGTTGCAAAAATATTTTTGATACTGGTTTGAGCCAGAACTAGAAAAGGCATACTGCCGATTATCATAAAAATTACAGCAATCAGTAATATTGAACTACTTTGAAAATATGCAAAAGATTGATCATGAGTTGAGAAACCACCTGTAGAAATTGTTGTAAAACTATGAGCTAAAGCATCAAAAAAATTCATTCCATAGAAAAAATATAAGATCGTTAAAAAAATAGTCAGAAAAAAATATAAAATTACAATTTTGGATATAACAGATGAAATTTTTGGTAAAAATTTTTCATAGGGATCATCGCCCTCTAAGTGAAAAAGTTGCATCCCGCCCACCCTAAGAAATGGTAAAATGATTAAAGCTATTACCACGATGCCAATTCCGCCAAGCCATTGTAGCATTGATCTCCATATCAAAATTCCTTTTGGTAGGTAATCAAGGTCATTTATTACAGTTGATCCAGTTGTAGTAATTCCGCTCATTGATTCAAAAAGAGCATCTACTAAACTTAAATTAACTTTAGTATAAATAAAAGGAATAGCGCTTAAAAATGCAAGAAGTATCCAAGATAAAACTGTAATGATAAATGCTTCCTTAGTTGAAATTTTTAATTCTACATTTCGGTTAGTAATCACTAAAGATCCTCCGACGATGAGGTAAAGTAAAATAGGTACGGCATACGACTGCCACGATTCTGATCTATAAATGATTTCCGTAATGAGTGGAATGAAAAGAAGAAATCCGACCGCACAGATAACAGTTCCTCCAACCAAGGCAATGGGTTTTAAATTGAGCATTAAAAATTAATGTAAATTTTTTTTATTATAGGGGCTATCAAGAGAAAAGGCTGGGATATCAATTTTTATTTGTTCACCATTATTTTGCGACATTAGATAAAATCCTTGCATGATCCCATTGGTGGTTTTCAGAGGTGTACCACTGGTATATTCAAAACTTTCTCCGGGCTGAAGAATAGGAAATTCTCCCACCACCCCTTCACCTTGCACATTCATAATTTTCCCATTGGCATCAATGATAACCCAATTTCGATGATGTAGTTTCATAGTGGTTGTACTAAGGTTTTTAATATTAACTTGGTAAGCCCAGAC
>CAYRCI010000060.1:0-3313 GCA_964422765.1 uncultured Alphaproteobacteria bacterium
AAAATTGATATAATTTACAGAAATTCAAAATGACTTATTTTATTAATGTTACTGATCATGATGGTAAAATTCATCAACTTGAGGCTACTGTCGGATTTTCTTTAATGGAAATTATTCGAGATGCAGGTCTAGATATTGAAGCTATTTGTGGTGGTTGTTGTGCCTGTGCTACTTGCCATTGTTATATTCAAGAAGATTGGATCTCAAAAATACAATCTGCTGATGACGATGAGGAATCGATGCTAGATCAGGCTTTTGATGTTCAAAAAAATTCAAGATTATCCTGTCAAATTCCATTTACTGAAGAACTTAATGGTATTAATGTCACTTTGGCACCCAAGTTTTGATAGATTACAATCAATATAAATCATGGCCCTTTGTTGAGGCAAAAAAAATTCTCAAGCGGTTAGAATCAGGTCAGACTAAGAAGAAAATTATTTTTGAAACTGGATATGGACCCTCTGGACTCCCACACATTGGGACTTTTGGAGAAGTGCTAAGAACGAATATGGTTCGTTTTTGTTTTGAAAAATTAACAGGTATGGAAACTGATCTTATTGCATTTTCAGATGATATGGATGGTTTTAGAAAGGTGCCTGATAATATTCCTAATAAGGAGCAATTATCAAAATTTTTAGATTATCCCTTAACCTCTGTTCCTGACCCCTTCAACAAATTTAAAAGTTTTGGAGAACATAATAATGCTAAATTAGTTGAATTTTTAAATAGATTTAACCTTCCTTTTACTTTTAAGAGCTCTACCGAAGCTTACAAGTCAGGTATATTCAATGAAACGATTAAAAAAATACTTTTAAACTATGAAAAAATTTTAAACGTTGTGCTCCCAACTTTAGGAGAGGATCGTAGAAAAACATATAGTCCATTTTTTCCAATTGATGAAAATACGGGTAAAATTTTACAAGTCCCTGTTAATGAAGTGAATACTGATGATTTTACCATCTCATACATTTTTGAGGGTAAAACCCATGTTAAGTCCGTACTTGATGGACATTGTAAATTACAATGGAAGGTTGATTGGGCAATGCGATGGGCGGCTTTTGGCGTAGATTATGAAATGTGCGGAAAAGATTTAACAGATAGTTATGTCTTATCTTCGAAAATATGTCGAATAATAGGTTCCACACCACCAGAGAATTTAATTTATGAGTTATTCCTAGATGAAAATGCTGAAAAAATTAGTAAATCTAAAGGCAATGGAATAAGCATAGATGATTGGTTGAAATACTCTATTGAAGAGAGTCTCGCTATGTTTATGTACCAAAGACCAACAACAGCAAAAAAATTATATTTTGATGTCATTCCTAAAAATACAGACGAGTATTTAGCTCATTTAAATAAATGGCAAGATGAAGAAATGCCAGATAATCCGACTTGGCATATTCATAAAAATAATAATCCGGGATACTATTCAAAAATTAATTATAGTTTAATTCTTAATTTAATATCGGTCTGTAAATCAAATGATCCAAATGTAATTTTGGGTTTAATCAAAAACTATCAAACATCATTCAGCACAATAGAACTAGACTACATAAATAGGATGATTTCATGTGGTATTAATTTTTTTACTGATTTCATTCAGCCTAAATTAAAATTTAAAATTCCAAACTCTGAAGAATTATCTATACTTAAAAATGTGGTTTTGGAAATAAACAAAATTGATGAGTCTGCTGAGGCAGATGATTTTCAATCAGTTATTTTTAGTGTTGGTAAAAACTCACAGTTTAAAGATGATATTAAAAGTTTTTTTAAGCTTATTTACGAAGTAGTTTTTGGACAAGAAAATGGTCCTAGACTTGGGTCTTTTATTAAAATTTATACTAAAGAAAAATCAGTAGAGCTCTTCAAATCAAAGCTAAATGTATAGCTTAGCTCATCGAATATTAAAAAAATTAAATCCAGAAACAGCTCATAACTTATCAATCCAAGGTCTTAAAATGGGCCTCTATCCAAAGGTTAATTTTAAAAATATAAATATATTAGAACAAACAATATGGGGTAGGAGATTTCAAACACCAATAGGGCTTTCGGCAGGTTTTGATAAAAATGCTGAAGTTATTAAACCTATTTTGAATTTAGGTTTTAGTTTTACTGAGCTCGGTACAGTAACCCCACTGCCACAAAAAGGTAACCCGAAGCCTAGAATTTTCCGTTTTCCCAAGCATCAAGCCCTAGTTAATTCTCTAGGCTTTAATAACAAAGGACTAGATAATTTTGAAAGAAATATAATTAATTCTAATACAAACGAAAATTTTCAGGACAAAATCATCGGTATTAATATAGGTAATAATAAAGAAACTAAAGAAATTATATATGATTTAGAAAAACTTTTTGACCGGCTCTATCGACTTGGTGATTATATTGTTATCAATTTATCATCGCCTAATACACCTGGATTAAGAGATAATTTAAAATCTCATTCCTTTGAGAAAATTGTAAATCATCTTCACAAACTAAGAGATAAAAATAATTCAAAAATACCTATTTTATTTAAGATATCTCCAGATATTTCAGAACAAGAAAAGAAAGACATAGCTTTAATTTCTCTTGCAAATGATGTTGATGGATTAATTTTAACAAATACATCGATTGATAAATCTGCTATTGGGATGGAAATAAATGGCGGGATTAGTGGGAGACCACTTTTCTACAGATCGAATAAAATAATTAGGGATTTTTATACCTTAACTTCCGGTAAAATAAAAATTATAGGGGTGGGAGGGGTATTTACAGCAAATGATATTTTGATGAAAATGAAATTAGGGGCATCGTTAGTTCAACTCTATTCAAGTTTTACTTATGAGGGACCATATCATATCAAAAAGATTACCTTAGATTTAATGGCGATAATTCAACAACAAGGTTTTAGAAATATCTCTGAGGTAATAGGACAGCACTCTTGATAAATCTTAATTCCTTTGATGAGCTTGCAAAGAAATATAATTTTTTCCTATTTGACCAGTGGGGTGTTTTGCATAATGGTCATAAAAAATTTGATAATGCTGAAAAATGCTTAGTTAGATTACGAGAGTTGAAAAAAAAAATTATTTTAATTTCCAATTCATCAAGACCAACTAAATTTTCAATTTCTAATTTATCTAAAATTGGATTCCAAAAAAACTTATATGATTATTGTATTACCAGTGGTCAAATTGCATTAAATAACATTAAAAAAGATATCTATAATAAATACGGATCTATATGTTATCCATTAAAGTTATCCCCTGAAAAAATAAAATACTTTAATCTAAAAATTTCAAAAAAAATTGAAAATGCAAACTTTGCAATGATA
>CAYRCI010000061.1:0-3136 GCA_964422765.1 uncultured Alphaproteobacteria bacterium
AAGCTTGATCAAAATCATTTTTTATTAACTTCCTAACTTTTTGTGCTTTTAAATAGTAAGCATCATAATATCCTGATGATAATACGTAAGTACCAATCATTATTCTTCTCTGAACTTCAGCTCCAAAACCTTCTGATCTTGTTTTTTCATACATATCAATTAAGTTTTCACCTTTAGCTCTAAAACCATATTTAACTCCATCATATCTGGCTAAATTTGATGAAGCTTCTGCTGGTGCCACAATATAATAAGTTGGTAAAGCATAACTAGTGTTAGGTAATGAAATATCAATTATTTCAGCGCCACAATCTTTTGCGTATTCAATTCCTTTTTTCCATAAGTCTTCAATTTCCTTAGGCATACCTTCTACTCTATACTCTTTGGGTATTCCTATTTTTTTTCCTTTAATATCTTTTGTTAAATCTTTGCTATATTGAGCTCTTTTAAAATCTATTGAAGTCGAGTCTTTGTTGTCATACGTGCTGATTACCTCTTGTAATAAAGCACAATCTTCAACATTTTGAGTCATAGGGCCTGCTTGATCTAGTGAAGATGCAAAAGCAACAATTCCATACCTAGAACAACTTCCATAAGTTGGTTTTAAACCTACCGTTCCAGTAAACGAAGCAGGTTGTCTAATTGATCCCCCGGTATCAGTTCCTATAGTAATAGGTGTTAATTGACCACTAACTGCAGCAGCTGAACCACCAGATGATCCTCCAGGAACTAATCCTTTATCAATTGGGTTTTGAACATTTCCATAAAAGCTAGTTTCGTTAGAAGATCCCATTGCAAACTCATCACAATTTAATTTACCAAGTAAAATACCTCCTTCATTCCAGATATTTTCAGTAACTGTTGACTCGTAAGTGGGAACAAAATTTTCAAGAATTTTACTACCAGCTGTAGTCCTAATATCTTTAGTGCAAAAAAGATCTTTAACAGCCATTGGTATTCCTGGAAGTTTTAAATCAAGATTTGGTTTTTCATCAAATTTTTTAGCTTTATCAATAGCATTTGAAAAATCCTCTGTAATATAAGCATTTAATTCTTTTGATTTTTCAGAACGATCCACAAAAGCTTTCGTTACTTCTTCAGAAGATAGTTTCTTTTCTTTAATATTTTTAACTAACGAAGTTAATGTTTGAGAAGTGATATCTGACATTATTCAACAACCTTTGGGACTACAAAAAAATCTTCATTATCTTCTGGCGAATTTTTTATGATCTGTTCTCTTATGTTTTGATTTTTAACTTCATCAGACCTGAATTTTAAAGTTGTCTCTGCTACAGATGTAAGTGGCTCAACATTGTCAGTATTTAATTCATTTAATTTTTCAATAAAATTGAAAATAGAGTTTAAATCCCCAGCAAGTTTTTCAGCTTTTTTCTCATCAACTGAAATTCTTGATAGTTTCGATATATGTTTTATTGTTTTAAGATCAATGCTCATATGGTATTTAAATATGTCGCAAACTATCACTTAAGTTAAAAATATACAATATGATCACCATTGAAGATTTAAAAAAAAAACAGTCTGAGCCATCTAGATTAATTGGGTTAGATCTAGGCTCTAAAAGAATTGGCGTATCTATTTGCGATGAAAAACAATCAATAGCAACACCCTTTAAAACAATTACTAAAACAAATACCAATGAATTAATTTCTCAATTACAAGAGATAATTAACGAATACAGTATTAAAGGTATTATAATTGGAAATCCTCTTAATATGGATGGTTCTTCAGGTAGATCAGCGCAATCTGTTAACGATGTTTCAGCTAATATCGATAAGGCTATTGATGTAGATGTGTGCCTTTGGGATGAGAGACTTTCTACAGTAGGAGCTTTTAATTTATCTAGCCAACTAGATGTTAATGTAACTAAAAGAGAAAAAAATATAGATCAAAATGCAGCTGCATTTATACTCCAGGGTGCAATAGATTTTTTAAATAATTAATACTTGCCAAGACATTGGTTTATAGTTATAGAGTTAATTTTAATGGCATCTAAAACCAAAAAAGCTATTAAAATTTCTCAAAAACATTTGTTAGGTATTCAAGATTTATCAATCAATGACGTAAATTTGATTTTAAATGAATCTCAATCATTTATTAAACTTAACCAAAGTAAAAACAAACGATTAAACGTTCTAAATGGAAAAACTCAAATTAACCTATTTTTTGAACCTTCCACAAGAACACAAAGTTCATTTGAATTAGCGGGTAAACGTTTAGGAGCAGACGTGATGTCTATGAACATGGGAAACTCTGCTATTAAAAAAGGTGAAACTTTAATTGATACTGCAATGACTTTAAATGCAATGCACCCTGATATAATTGTAATTAGACATCAAGATTCAGGAGCTTGTAATTTGTTATCACAAAAAGTTAATTGTGCCGTACTAAATGCTGGCGATGGTAGAAGAGAACATCCTACTCAGGCTTTATTAGATGCACTTACAATAATTAACAGAAAGAAAAAGATTCAAGGACTAAAAATTGCAATTTGTGGAGATATACTCCATTCAAGAGTTGCTAGATCCAATATTTATTTATTAACAATGCTTGGTGCAGAAGTAAACATTGTTGCCCCAACAAATTTAATGCCAAAAGAAATTGAAAAATTTGGTGTCAATACTTTTACTGATATGAAAAAAGGACTTAAAGATTGCGATATTGTGATGATGTTAAGGCTTCAAAATGAAAGAATGACAAGTTCGTTTCTTTCTTCAAATAGAGAGTACTATGAATACTATGGATTAACTCCAGATAAACTAGATCATGCAAAGCCTGATGCTATTATTATGCATCCTGGGCCAATGAATAGAGGAATTGAGATCGATACAAGACTAGCTGATGATATTAATAAAAGTGTAATAAAGGAACAAGTTGAACTCGGTGTAGCAGTTAGAATGGCTTGTTTAAAAATATTTTGTGAATAGATGAAAAAACAATATTTTATAAATGCAAATATCATTGATCCATTTAATTCATTAAATGAAAATGGAGGTCTAATTATTTCAGAAGATGGTAAAATTGAAGCAATTGGTAAAAAAGTAAATTCTAATAATTTACCTACGAGAGAAAAACCAATAGATTTAAAAGGAAAATATATCTTTCCAGGACTTGTAGATAT
>CAYRCI010000062.1:0-2920 GCA_964422765.1 uncultured Alphaproteobacteria bacterium
AATTGTATGCCTGAAAATACGGATGGCATCATTCAGGGAATTTTGGATGCAGAATATAGCGGTATTAAAAGTCATGGATTTCATTATTTACCTATTTATTGCAATCACTTGAAAATAGGCAAGATCAACGGCCAAGCAAAACCTTCAGTAGATAGGATTTCCAGGGCAGCATTAAAAGTCAATGCAGACCATGGATTTGCGCACACCGCCATTGACTTGGGCTTGAGTAGTTTATTCGAAATGACTTCACAAGAGTCTGTTGCTGTTATGTCAATTTATAATTCTTATAATTGTGGGGTATTAGGATTTCATACCAAACGAATTGCTGAAAAAGGTTTTATAGGTTTGGGTTTTACCAATGCGCCAGCTTCGATTGCCCCAATTGGAGGAGTGAAAGCAGTTGTAGGAACTAACCCTTTTTCACTAGCGGTGCCCTTCGAAGGACAAGCTCAAATCATAATTGATCAATCCGCAAGCGTGGTTGCCAAAAGTGAAATTTCGGTTCGTGCAAAAACAGGGGAGTCGATTCCTGAAGGCTGGGCTTTTGATAGCCAAGGCAAGGTTACAACTAATGCTCAAGAAGCCTTAAAAGGTACCATGGCACCCAGCGGAGGGTATAAAGGATTTGGCATAGGTTTGCTCGTAGAAATTTTTACCGCTTGTATTGCTGGTGGTAATTTAGGAACTCAAGCCTCTTCTTTTGCGGGCGAAGACGGTGGTCCGCCAAGCACAGGTCAATTCTTTATAGCGATCGATGCAGAAAAATTTAATTCTAATTATAAAGAGTCAATTCAGTCTTTAATAAGCTCCATTACAGAACAAGAGGGAGCGAGATTACCAGGCTCGAAACGTCAAGCAGCTTTTCAACAAAACCACAATCAAGATATTGAAATTGCCGATCAGCTACTTGAGCGAATAAATCAAATTTAGAATATTTTTTTTAACAGCATGCCAATCGACATGGCTATAAAAAACATAAAGACATTGCCATCAACTTGCGTGAGCGCAGCAATAGCAGGGCCTGGGCAAAATCCCACTAGCGCCCAACCAACACCAAACATTGCAGAACCAATTACTAATGGGCTATCAATATTTTTCTTTAATTGTTGGCTGAATCCCTCTTCTTTGTTAAAGAGAGGAGCGGACATTTTCTTTCCTATAAACAAGAATGCAGGCATACTAACAACAATAGCACCACCCATTACAAACATAAGGGACGGATCCCAGTTTCCAAAAACATTTAAAAATCCCATGACTTTTGCAGGATTGGTCATCCCGGCAATAACAAGCCCAATACCAAAAATAATACCGCTGGTTAAAGGAATAAAGATATTTTTCATCATTACAGCACCACCCATCCTAGGGATCTTGTAATCAAAACTGTAACCACACCAGCGCCCACAAACACACAAGTACCAACAATAGATCTTATCGATAGTCTTCCAATTCCACAGACGCCATGACCCGAGGTACATCCTGAACCCAATTGAGTTCCGTAACCCACAAGCAAACCTCCTAAGATAACAATTATGGGATTTGTGTTGGGCATTTCAAAACCCAAGTCTGTGTAGGGAAAAAAACTTAAAAGAACAGGTCCTATAATTAAACCCGTAATGAATAAAAATCTCCACAAAAATCCTGATTTATTAACAGAGATTACATTATAATAAATTCCACTTATCCCGGTGTAATTACCTCTCATTAAATAAAGAATGGCAACTGCCAGTCCGATAATTAATCCACCCAGAAGGGACTCGATGGGGGTAAAGTTAACTATGTTCATTACTACTCCTTTTATTATTTATTTTTCTGTTACTGCGTAGGGTGCAAAACTTGTATCAGGTTTTTTAGTACCTGTTTTAATATTTTTAGCTGGAATACCAATCATGACTCCACCTTTGGGTACGTCTTTTGTCACTACTGCATTGGATCCAATCCTTGCACAGTCTTTTACTGTCACAGGACCTAGGATTTGGGCTCCCGATCCAACAATCACATCATTTTCTAAAGTAGGATGTCTTTTAATCCCCACTTGTTCCGAAGATTTAATAGCAGGTGATACCCCTCCTAAAGTAACTCCATGATATAAAGTGACATTATCACCGATTTCAGCAGTCTCGCCAATAACCACTCCCATCCCATGATCAATAAATAAATTTTTGCCAATCTTTGCTGCTGGGTGAATTTCAATCCCAGTTAAAAAACGAGATAATTGAGATATCATTCTGGCAGGGATTTTGAGATTGAGCTCCCAAATAAAATTAGCTATTCGATGAAAAAAGACTGCCTTGACTCCTGGATAAGTTAGTAAAACTAACAACAAGGAGGTAGCCGCAGGATCGCGTGATTTTATAGATTCAAAATACTTTTTTAGCTTTTCAAACATGTCTTTATATATAAGAAGTGGGGACTATATCCTCTAGATCAAGATACTCAATAATAAATACTTTCAGAGTCTATAGGGAATTGATAGAGTTAAATCATATGTTTACCATTGAAAAACCAAAAGAAATTCACATTCAAAGTTGGAAAGAAATTATTAATCAGACCCCTCCATCCCATACTTTTCAGTTCGATAATATTAATTTTGACATGTTCTGGAGTAATATTTTCCAAGACAATTTTTTTGCTTTTGCTGCAAAAAATGAAGATAAATTTATGGGAATTATTGTAGGGCGAGTGAATGAAACCTATTTTCAAAAAATCATAGAAATTGATGTTCTTTTTGTCCTACCTGATTTTCGTAAAATAGGGGTAGCACGTTCCTTAATTAATAAAATTGAGTCTATTGCTAAAGAAAAGAAACTCGATTTAGTTATTAAAGGTGTAGAAAAAAGTAATTTATTGGCTCAAAAATTATTTAAAGACTATGAAGAAATCACGCGGACTCGATTTATAAAAAAAGCCTAATTGATTTTTT
>CAYRCI010000063.1:0-2912 GCA_964422765.1 uncultured Alphaproteobacteria bacterium
TTTATACTGTTAGTAAATTTTGAAAACTCCCAAAAAATTTACTATTAATGCCAGCTAATCGAATTTTACCTTTATCTAAATATATTATTTCATCAGCAAGTTGTTTTGCTAATTCAAAATCATGTAATGTCAATATTAATGTCTTATGCTTTTTTTCTTCATTTAATAAATGCAATAATAATTTTTCATTTTGCAAATCTAAACTTTGGTTAGGTTCGTCCATCATAATAATGTCTTGATCATAACTCATGATTCTTGACAAAAATACTTTTTGTTTTTCTCCACCTGATAGAGTGGTAAATTTTTGATTTTTAATTTTTTCTAAACCAAATTTTTTATACCAATTATAATTAATTTGATGTTTTTTAATTTTTTGCAAAATTTGAAAATTAAAATCAACTGTATTGTCGAACCAAATTGGTTTTTGAAAAAGCATAGGGGCAGAAGTGTCACAAGAAAATATTGTTTTCCCACTTGTTGGTAAAATTAATTGATTCATTATTTTTAAAAGAGTTGACTTACCTGATCCATTTTTTCCCATAATGACAAAACATGAATTTTTTTTAATTTTTAAAGAAATATTCGATAAGATTTCTTTGTGATTTATTTTTAAAAAAATTTTGTTCAATTCGATCATTAGTTTTTGGCTTTCAAAAAATTAATTACAAATGAAATAACCAAAGAGATAGAAATCAATATTAGTCCTAGTATAACACCAGTCAGAATATTTCCTTTTGCAGTTTCTAAAGCGATCATAGCCGTCATATTTCTAGTAACATGATCTATGGAGCCTCCTACTATTGCAGCCGCACCATATTCACTGATAGCACGACCAAAACCTATGAGTAGAATGGTGAGATAGAAACTTGATCTGTTTTTTAATAATAATTTTATCAAATCGAATTTTGATGCCCCATAGGAAATCAACTCTTCTTTAAAAGGTGGATATTCCACCTCAACGTATTGGATAATTAATGTCATCATTATCGGCAATATGATTACAAATTGAGCTACTATCATGGCTGTAGGCGTATATAAAATTTCCATCCACCCCAAAGGGCCTGACCTACTGATCAACAAATAGACTAACAAACCAGCACATACCGGAGGTATGGAAGTTAAAGACCCTAGCACTGATACAATTATTTTTTTTAATTGGAATGAATTGATAGCAATCCAATAACCTAAAATAATGGAAGTTATAAATGCCAGTAAGGTAGAAAATAAACTCACATGCAGTGAAATGAAGATCGACTCGATTACTTGGTTATAGTTAAGCATTTAATTTACAAACCTAAATATAATTTGAATATTCAGGATTGTACATAGAAGTGGTTACTAATTGTATGTAAAGAATAACTGCTGCCCATCAATTTTAAAATCTTGGATAATTCTATTTCCATTGCCGTTTATTAACCATTGTATGAACTGATTTGCTTTTTCAAATTCAACGTGTGGAAACTTTTCAGGGTTTACAGCAATTAATCCATAGGGATTAAATAGGGACTCGTCACCTTCGTAAAGAATTTGTAGATCTTTTTTATTTGCAAAAGAAATCCATGTTCCTCGATCCGTTAAGACATATGCATTCATTTCGGATGCAACATTGATAGTATTTGCCATGCCGCTCCCTGTTTTGATATAACTAGCACTATCTTCAGGAGACAGGTTAGCTAATTTCCAAAGCGATAATTCTTTTTTATGCGTTCCTGAATTATCATCTCTAGAGATAAATTTATATTCATCTGATGAAAGCACTGTCATAACATCTTGGATATTATTCAGTTTTGAAATACCTGCAGGATCATCTTTAGGACCAACTATAACAAAATCATTATACATTAAATCAAACCGCTCAACGCCGTAGCCCTCTTCTACAAATTTTATTTCATCTGCTTTAGCGTGAACCATTAAGACATCCCCGTCTCCTTTTTTTGCATTTGCAATTGCCGTTCCTGTTCCTACCGCAACTGCTCTGACTTCAATGCCCGTTTCTTCTAGAAAGTTTTTAGATAAAACATCTAAAAGTCCGGTGTTAGCTGTGCTTGTAGTAGATTGAACAATTATATAGTCCCTGGCAAGTGCATTACTAAATAGCAATATCAATAAAAACAATGCTTTGATTAATGATTTCATAATATCTCCAAATAATTTTTGATAAAGTAATCAAATTAAAAAACAGATTTCTAATAATAATATCTTATTAAATAATATTAATTTAATAATATTTAAATATAAGTTAATTAGACTTATTTAATGAAGATTCTTAATTCGGAAAACCAATATGGCTTGTTCAGTATCGCCTTTCATTGGGTAATGGCATTAATTATTTTAGCAACATTTATTTTAGGAAAAAACTTAGAACACAACTATCAGTACTACGATGATGTTTTAAAATTTCATAATAGCTTTGGGATCCTGATTTTTATTTTAGCAATTTTTAGAATTAGTTGGCGGTGGATTAATATCAAACCCAGTGCAACAGATTCAAAAAAAATATTAATGAAAATTGCAACTCTTGTTCATATATTTTTTTATATCATATTTTTTATTTTGCCCATTACAGGATATTTATTAACAAATTTACAAGGCGATACTGTTTCATTTTTTAATTATCACCTTCCAGATATTTTAGAAAAAAATCGTGAGATAAAAAGATTATTTCGTGACGTTCATGAAACTATAGGCAATGTGTTAATTATTATTCTCATTTTACATGTCCTAGGGGCACTTTTTCATCACTATATCTTAAAGGACAATACCTTAAAGAGAATGATATCTTTAAAAAAAATTAATTAGATCCAATCAGGAAATGGCAATCCCTTTTCTTGAAGAAAAGGTTTATTAAACATTTTTGAATTATATTTATCTGACTTATCACAAAGAATAGTGACAATAGTTTTTCCTGGTCC
>CAYRCI010000064.1:0-2903 GCA_964422765.1 uncultured Alphaproteobacteria bacterium
TCGGCTATGAATGTACCAAAGCTCACAAAGTTAGAATTGGTAATAGTGGCCCCTTTGTAATTGAAATTTTTATCGCTTTTTAGCTGCAGGCCATCTAAGACGGTTCCGCTTAAATCAGCCCCACGACTAAATACGTCATAAACTGCTTGGTTCAATTTGGCTTGATTAAAACTTGCTCCCGCTATGATATTAACAACAATGTTCAGATCTTTAAAATCAATGCTATCAAAGTTAGATCCTGTTAAGTCTACTCCCGTAAAATCTACTCCGCGCAATTCTTTTTCATCGATATCTTTAAATATTAAGGACGGGGTATCTTTGTATTGATACTTCGCATATTCTTGCACTACTATCGCCTCTGCCGATTGTCTTAATTTAATACCTGCTAAATTTGCACCTTTAGCTTTTAATATTTTAAAGGTCTCCCAATCGACTACATGGTTAATAAACTGTGCCCCTTCGAGGGTTTTCGCTTTAGAAAAATCAGGGGCCTCGAAAAAATAGCCACCCGAGAAATTTGTATTTTTTAGTATTGCGCCATCAAAATTTACAGCGTCGTCATACCATTTCGTTCCAGAAAAAGAGGCATCGGTTAAATCGGCATCTTCAAAAGAATTAATGATTTGTTTTGTATCCCCTCTTTTAAACTGACCGCCTGTAAAATTTGCTTTTTGCAATTGCGCATCGCTAAAATTCATATTAACCCATTCTTGACCAGGACCATTAAATTTTGCCCCTGAAGCATTCACACCTGATAAATCCATACTGTTGCGTCCGCCCCCACCAGAAAAATCACAATCTTTGCATTCGCGGTGATTTTCTAATGTGTCATAATTTAAACAAGCTTCGCTTCGGTTACCGCTCCATTCACATCGCTGTTCTCTTTGCGTATTATGGATTTCTGTTTCTTCATCACACTCTCCTGGGGTTCCGTTAGGAATAAGGGTTGATGTCCCCGCATAGCAGCCCCCGTTCTCGGGGTCACGTAAATCATGGGCATTTATCGACCCACTTTCCAAGTTTAAGAAAAGAAAGAAAATAATCGTATATATTGTCCAGTATTTTTTCATTTTTTAAATTTATTTCTTTGTTTAAAAATTACGGACATTCAGATTCTTTCTTAACCTCAGGGGATGCGATATAATACTCATTATCTTTTTTACAAATTATGGATTCTTTTTGGTCGTATTTACTCACAAATGAATTAAAGTTTTCAACATATTCATCATCATCAATGCCTATGACGATATTTTGTAGATTATTCGTACCGCAGCTATCGTTCCAACGCGTCACTATCTGCCCACAACTACCCAAGATATTGTCAAGACTGTAAGTCGCGTATGTGGGATTGAACAGGAAATAGGCTGTCATATTTGCTTGGGATTGAATATTATTATAGGTAGAAGCGTTATATATAAAATTGACACGATGATATTGAGTATTTTTTTCATCATCATAGTCGCTTGTAAAATTCGTGGGGTCTATTGCTTGCCAAACTAGGTATTGTTTAAGATTATAGCCTATAGATTGGTAGTTAGTTTGTGCTTTATAACAATTATTGGTTAATACAAAACCCTGGCTCGTATCCATATCACCGGGTACAGGAGTTGAGCTAGAGGAATAAGGGAGGGTTTTCCATGAATTATTTTTTTTATAATTAGTATAATATTGGCCCGTATAACAGCTACCCTCCCAGTTGCCTCTAGGGTTAGAAAACCAATAAGATTTCATGTTTTTCCATTCAAAATCTTTACAATTATTACCAAAATAAGCCTGGTAATTAACACTACCAGCATTAACTGGAAAATTACATTGCTGCCCTCCTGGGCCTATCATAAAAACCCCCATACCATTTCCATCTTGAACCGATACCTCTTGTTTGAAAGCCACAGTGAAGGTACTTAGTTCTGTTTCAGGATAGAGATCATAATAGCCCTTGATGTTGGGTGAATTCTTTGTATCAGTAATTTGTATTTGATTAGCGTTTTGATAAAATTCAAAGTAATAAGGACCATTATAGGCATCTTTAGATATTCTTCTTCCACCACATTCAATATTAACAACTTCATTTACGTTAATTACATTAGTTGTCTTTGTTGTACTTCCGCTTACAGTAACGTTGGATTTTGTTGTGTCTACTTGATAGTTAAGATCGGTATCGGTCGTAACCTGTGTGGCACCAAAATTACTATCAGTATGAAGATTAAATGTAACTCCATAACTTTCGTTGATGGTTTGTGAATTGGATATACTTTGGGATTGCTCCAAAGCGAGTGAGCTTTGCCCGCTAAATTTGGTGGCATTATTTTTAGTACACCCATATCCGGTCAATTTTGTACTTGTTAATAAATCGGAACTTTGCATGGTATCGGTAAGCACCGCATTCGTGGATTTCCAATTTGTTGGATTCATTGTAAAGCCATTAATCCCCTTAGAGGTATCTAATTGCCACCCAGATGGGATCAAAGAGTTGATTGTACCGTTATCACTTAATTTTTGGTAAATACAATTATAAGGATCAAAGCTACCATCCGTACAATAGTTTGCTTTTGCAGAGCTGGTAGTCACTAGTATTGAAAATAAAATTAAAAATAAAGTAGCAGGAATTGTTAAATGTTTATACATGGCTTTTTTTGTTCTCCTTAAAATTAACTAACCATAAGGCACTGCACGTACACAAAGACTTATTGTTCGTGTGCTGAAATTAAAACAAAAAAAAGCATTTAAAAACAGTTAATGTAGTGTATGCCGTTTTCAGAGAAATACAATCATCAAGGCAAACCCCCCGAACTATCAATCTTAATTATGATTTAGTGGGCCTCGCCCCAGTTTAATCCACCACCAAAGTCTACTTTTATGGGTGTTTGAAAAATTTTATATTTTTGATGGGAGGTCTCCATTAA
>CAYRCI010000065.1:0-2790 GCA_964422765.1 uncultured Alphaproteobacteria bacterium
AGTCTAGGGGAAGATAAGCAACAGGGCGCTGCATTAAGCCCACTGTTCCATCTTGAATACCTAGAACTTCCATTCCATAAGTGTTCTTTGCTCTATAGAATATAGACCTTACGGCAGCATTCAATCCGCCGCAATCACCACCACTTGTTAATATACCAATTCTTTTCATTAAAATTTATTTGAGTCCCATAACCAGGCAGCTCCGCGTACACCGCTTGAATCTCCATGGGTATTTCTTAGAACCTTGTTGCGCACTTTATCACTAAATGTGTATTTAGGAAGTAATTTTGGAATATTATCATATAGGCGACCCACATTGGACATACCCCCTCCTAATATAATTGCATCCGGATCAATAATACCAATCATCACTGCTAATAATCTTGCAAGTCGATCCTCATAGAGTTCAAACTCTTTTTTTGCTCTCTCATCTCCATTTGCTTCTAAAGCAACTATTTCTCTTGTTCGAAGGTCTGTGCCATATTTTTTATTAAAAACTTTGGTAAAGCCATTTCCAGAAATAAACTGTTCAGCACAAATGGGTCTTCGACAATTATCAACTTCACATTGAACGTTTAGATCATACTCCTCTTGAGTGGGATAAGGTAAGGGCTGGTGTCCCCAATCTCCCGCCACTTGATTAACACCTTCAATTACTTGTTTTTTATAAACGAATGAACCACCAAAACCTGAACCAATAATAATTCCCCATACTGATTGATAATTTGCCCCTGAACCATCTATTGCCTCGGATAGTGCAAAACAATTCGCATCATTCATAATTCTTATTTCTCGATTTAATATTTTTTCAAGATCTTTATGGAATGGTCGGTTATTAATCCAAACACAGTTCGCATTATTAACAAGGCCAGTTTCTTTGGAGGAGAACCCAGGGATACAAATCCCCACACTGTTTTGTAATCCTGTATGTTGATCAAATTCTGCAACTAATGATTTGACAGTTTCAATTCCACTATCATAATTTTTTTCGTATGTGGTTCTTTTTCGAAGGATTTCCTTACCCTGGCTGTCTAACAGAATGCCTTCAATTTTAGTTCCACCGTAATCAATACCAATTTTATAGCTTTGAGTCATACCTATTCGATTTCTTATACCAATATTAAATTTTCCTCAAGGGACTTAATTTTCTTAGAGCAATTATATGCATTAGAAAATAAAAAAAATTAAGTATATGATAATAAAATGAGCAAAAAAATTAATTGGGGTATTGTTAGCACTGCAAAAATTGGTTGGGAGCATGTTATTCCTGCCATTCAAAAATCTAAAAACAGCAAAGTTCTAGCTTTAGCTAGTAGAAATTTATCTTCAGCAAAATCACTATCAAAAAAATTAAAAATTCCAAAAAGTTATGGTTCTTATAAAGATCTGTATAAGGACCCTAATATTGATATCATTTACAATCCTTTACCTAACCATCTTCATATCAAAACAACAATGGAAGCATGTGCTCATGGTAAACATGTTTTACTAGAAAAACCCCTATCTATAAAAGCAAAGGATATCGACCCACTTATCAAAGCAGCTAAAAAAAATAAAGTTATTGTTAAGGAAGCTTTTATGGTTAGACACCACCCTCAATGGCAATGGGTAAAAAAATATATTAAATCCGGTCAAATAGGTGCGATTAGTAACATTTCAACCGTTTTCTCTTACTTTAACAAAGATCCTAAGAACATAAGAAATATTCAAAAATATGGAGGAGGGGCGATATATGATATTGGTTGTTATCCTACAGTCATATCTAGATACTTGCTAGATAAGGAACCTATAAGAGTAGTAGCAACTGCCAAAAAAGATAAAAAATTTAAAACTGATATTCTTTCCTCTGCACTTTTAGATTTTGGTGGGGTCTTTTCTTCGTATGTGGTTGCCACTCAAAGCAATTTATCCCAACAAGTTGTAATTTTAGGTACTAAAAAAACGATTGTCGTTGAAAATCCATTTAATGCTAATCCTAAAAAACCTGCAACGATTGTAATTTATAACGGGAAGTCAATTTATAGAAAAGAAAATACCATCAAAGCTATTCCTCTTGTTGATCAGTATGAAAGACAAGCTACTGCTTTTTCCAATCATCTTCTTAAAAAAACTAAAATTGATTACGGATTAGAAGATGCTAAGAAAAATATGAGAGTTTTGGATGCTGTTTTTGAGTCAATCAAAAAAGGGAATTGGGTTAAAGTTTAATTTTTTTAGGAAGTTCCAATGCCAGGTTTCTTCCAAAAATTGCATGAGACTCAGCCGACCAGTGGATCGGATCTTCATCTGACGATTCAATAAAATTATTTGAATTTATTAATGGAACTTGCTTTTTGTTGCAAATTTCTTGATAGCTCAAAAATAAATCCTGCGATGTATTGAATGCATTAATCCATTCATCATAATTATGCCAATTAGGATTATTGCATTTTGAACCCAAGGGAGGAGGGGTTATTACAAGTAGGGGCGTAGTTTTTTCATCATGCCACGATAGACCGCTTGAATATGTATTTTGAGAGATATTTATTAAGTCCTCTATTCCTTTTGCAATATCATTTGCTTGTCTGTTAAAGCGTGCCTTTAGGTCATTAGTTCCTAACATGATAATCGCAAGATCCAGTGGAGAATGACTGAGCAGAGAAGATTTAAATATGCGACTCCCATTTAGATGCTTGCCATCTGTGCCATCATCAATATTAGTTGTTCTACCAGGCAGACAATCTTCTTTAACATGATTTTGAATTCCTAATTCGTTTAAGCTATTTGAAAAAATAATGGGCCAGCGTGAAG
>CAYRCI010000066.1:0-2786 GCA_964422765.1 uncultured Alphaproteobacteria bacterium
ACTGAATTGGAAGCAACCAAAGACATTACCGTTAGTAAGCTTAGAGAAGGGGGACAGTCAATAAGTATTTGATTATATTGATTTTTTTCTCTTATTTCATTCATTATTTCCTTTAGAATAAAAGCTCTGTTTTTGTCTTCGGCGACTTCAGTTTCAAAGCCGGATAATTCAACATTTGCACAAATAATGTCCAAGTTTTGTATTTTAGTTTGTTTCACGTAATATTGCGAATTATTTCTCTCTGTTAAAAGTTTGTAAATAGAATTTTCTCTATCGTTATTTTCAACACCAACTCCTGTAGAAGCATTGCCTTGTGGATCTAGATCTATAATTAATGTCTTTTGACCTAACTGTGCAAAAGCACAACCAAGATTAATTGTTGATGTAGTTTTTCCAACACCACCTTTTTGATTTATTACTGAGACTACATGATTGATCATCTAGATTCTTTGTACACTATTTATTACAAAAACTTTCGATCCTGGTTTTGTAATGCTTTCATGTTGGTCACAGTTTATTACCCAATGTTTCAAAGCTTGTTCCATTTCTTTTTTATGGTTTTCACCTTTTAATAGCAATATTTTTTCAAAATTAATGCCCCCCTCTTCTATAATCTCCAAAAAAATATCTAAAGGCTTAAAGGCTCTACTTACTAATGTGCTAAAGTCCTTTTTTTTTATTTTTCTAACATCATCATTGTGTATTACCACATCTATTTTTAGATAATTGCACAATTCCTGTAGATAAGTACATTTTCTTATACTTTTTTCGACTAATTCTAATTTAAATTCAAAACCAAGATCTTTTTTAACTAATTCCATTACAATTCCTGGAAAACCTGCTCCAGACCCAATATCTAGTATTTTTTTATCATTTTTATCAATAAATCTCATTATTTGAGCAGAATCCTCTATGTGCCTGCTCATTATTAATTCCTCTGAAGACTTAGATATTAAATTGATTTTTTTATTATATTCTATTAAAAAATCACTGTATTTGTTTAATTTATTGTATGTTTCACGTGAAACAATGCTATCAAGATATTTTGTTTTAATCATTTAAGCAGATTGCTTAAATTTATATCTTTTTGTATGTGCTAATAAAAGATTAATCGCGGATGGCGTAATTCCTTCTATTCTTAACGCTTGTCCAAATGTTTCTGGTTTAACTAGTATTAGTTTTTTTTTTACTTCTTCGGTAAGGCCGCTGATTTTATCATAATCTATGTTTTCTGGTATTTTTAAGTCCTCATCCTTTTTAAATTTTCTAATGTCTGCATCTTGTTTTGAATAATAACCTTTATAATGATTATCTATTTTAATTTGATTTATGACATCTTCGCTTGATTCAGGTAAATATTCAAATATTTCTCTTAATTTTTCGTAATTTACCCCCTTATATCCCATTAGCTCAATGCCGTTCCTTTTAACTCCGTCCATTGATATGGAAATATCATGTTTTTTTGCTTGATTTGGAGTTAAATTTACTCCCGAGAGAGCTATTTTAACTTTATTAATACTATCCTGCTTGTCATTAAAATTTTTAATCCTTTCTTTTCCTAAACATCCAAGTTTAATTGCCATAGGAGAAAGTCTAATATCAGCATTATCAGCTCTTAATGTAAGCCTATACTCAGCTCTAGAAGTAAACATTCTGTAAGGCTCGGCTACTCCTTTAGTCACTAAATCATCTACCATTACTCCTATATAAGCCTCGGACCTATCGAGTACGAAAGGCTCTCTCCCTTGGCATGATAAAGCTGCGTTTATTCCTGCCACTAACCCTTGAGCAGCAGCTTCTTCATAGCCAGTGGTTCCATTAATTTGACCTGCTAAATAAAAAGATTTAATTTTTTTTAGTTCTAAGGTGTACTTTAGCTCTCTTGGATCAACATAATCATATTCTATGGCATATCCTGCCCTTATCATCTTAACATTAGATAAACCATTGATTTTAAACAATATTTCTTGCTGAACGTCTTCCGGCAAGGAAGTTGAAATACCATTAGGATAAATTGTAAAGTCGTCCAGCCCTTCCGGTTCTAAAAATATTTGATGTCTTTGTTTATCTGCAAATTTAACAATCTTATCCTCAATTGAAGGACAGTATCTTGGTCCAACACCTTTTATGTTGCCAGAGTACACTGCAGATTTTTTTATGTTGCGAGAAATAATTTTATGAACCTCATCATTTGTATATGTGATGCTGCACGAAACTTGTCTTGCATTTATTTTTTTTGTCTGTGTTGAGAAAAAAAAAGGATTTTCATCTGCAACTTGTTTTTCCAAACCTTCAAAATTTATTGTTCTAGAATCTAATCTTGGTGGCGTTCCAGTTTTTAATCTTCCAAACATTAAATTAAATTTTTGTAATTGCTCTGTGAGACCAAGAGTAGGAGCTTCACCAAATCTTCCGGCCGGAGTCATCTTATTACCAACATGAATAACTCCATTTAAAAAAGTTCCTGTAGTTAAAATAATTTTTTTAAATTTAATTTCTTTTCCTGAAACTAAAATTACCGCTTTGATCTCATTTTTATCAAAAACAAACGACTTAACAGGATCGTAAATAATGCTTAAATTACAATGACTTATTAGTGTTTCAAGCATATATTTTTTATAAAGTGACCTATCCGACTGCGTTCTTGGTCCACGAACCGCTGGTCCTCTACTTGCGTTTAATAATTTAAATTGAATACCTGATGCATCAGAAACTTTTGGCATCACACCATCAAAAGCATCTATCTCTCTTACCAAATGTCCTTTTCCTAATCCACCGATCGCAGG
>CAYRCI010000067.1:0-2663 GCA_964422765.1 uncultured Alphaproteobacteria bacterium
GCTACAGGAGATTTGTATTTATTTATAAATGTAAAATCGCATGAGCTTTTTAAAAGATCAGATGAAAATTTATTTTTTGAATATCCAATATCAATTGCAGATGCTGCTTTAGGTACTATTGTAGAAATACCCACAATAGACGGTGGCAAAGCAAAAATTAAAATTCCTGAGGGTACACAAAATGGTAAACAATTCAGATTAAAAGGAAAAGGTATGCCCTACATGAGGGGTAGTGGTAATGGGGATTTGTATGTACAAATTAATACTGAAGTTCCAATATCTTTAAATAGAGAACAAAAAGAATTACTTGAAAAATTTAGAGAGATTGAAAATGAAAAATCTAACCCAAGTATAAAAAAATTCTTTGAAAAAGCTAAAAGTTTCTGGAAAAACTAATTCATAGTGTTAAGTTAATCTTAATATTAAATTTTTTAAATTAAGGAGATATTATGGCTACTTATGAATGTTCAAAATGTGGAATGTCAGTTAATGCAACTTGTGGAAAATGTAATGATGCACTAGTCAATGACAGCTTAAAACTTGAAGATGGAACAGAAGTACAAATATCAAAATGCCCTAATGACCATGGCAAAATCAAGTCTCCTCTTTGCTGTGGACAAGATATGACTTGCTCTAGTTAATCATATTTGATTAATTAATCATGGGTAAAATTAATTTAGCAATATCTGGCTGCATGGGAAGAATGGGCCAACAACTCATTAAATCATCCAGATCAGACAAACATTTTAATTTAGTTTCCCTAACTGAAAGTAGATTAATTAATAAAAAATTTAATGGTATCAAACCAGAGCTAAACTCTATAAACGCCTTTAAAAAAGCAAATATAATCATAGATTTTACAATTCCGAAATGTACATTTGAAATTCTTGAAATTGCATCAAAATTAAAAATAAAAGTTGTAATTGGCACTACTGGATTTAGCAAAAAAGAGGAGGATTTAATAAAGAAATTCTCTAAAAAAATCCCTATTTTAAAGGCTGGCAACATGAGTTTAGGCATAAATCTTTTAATGTATCTAACAGAAATAGCTTCAGCTTCATTAGGAGATAAATATTTAAGTAAAATATTTGAAATTCACCATAAGCACAAAAAGGATTACCCTTCAGGTACGGCCTTGATGTTAGGAAAAGGAATTGCTGTTGGTAAAAATAAAGATTTTTATAAACTAATTGGCAAAAAATTTTTTAATAAAAAATCCTTTCCCTATGGAAATAAAATTAATTTTAATTCTATAAGAAAAGGTGAAATAATAGGAGAACATGAGGTTAAATTTTCAAGTGGCAAAGAAATAATCACCTTAAATCATGAGGCATTTGATAGATCTTTGTATTCTGAGGGTGCACTAACGGCTGCAAAATGGCTTAATTCAAAAAAACCAGGATTATACTCAATGCGAGACTTAATGAATTTCAAATAATGAATGAAATTCAAAGAGCAAAAATCATATTAAGATTATTAAATAAGATTTATCCAACTACCAAAATACCATTAGACCATAAAAATATATTCACACTTTTAATTTCTGTATTGCTTTCAGCACAATGCACAGATGTAAATGTTAATAATGTTACTAAGGATATTTATCCAAAATATTATAAGCCTGAACACTTTGTAAAACTTGGAAGAAAAAAAATTGAAATTTTAATTAAAAAAATTGGATTATTTCGAGTTAAAGCCAAAAGTATTTATAATTTATCAAAAATTCTAATAGAAAACTATAAAGGTAAAGTTCCACAAACATTTGAAGAATTGGAAAAACTACCAGGAGTTGGACATAAAACAGCAAGTGTTGTAATGTCTCAGGGTTTTGGTTATCCTGCTTTTCCTGTGGATACTCATATTCATCGATTAGCACAAAGATGGGGTCTAACAAATGGAAAAAATGTTATTCAAACAGAGAAAGACTTAAAAAAATTATTTCCAATAAAATTTTGGAATAAACTTCATCTTCAAATTATTTACTATGGTAGAGAATATTGTAAAGCTAGAGAGTGTTACGGTATTGGTTGTAAAATATGTAAGACTTGTTATCCTAATAGAAAAAAACCAATAATAACTAAAAAAGCATAAATGAAAATATTAGGAATTGGAAACGCAATTGTAGATGTAATTTGTCAAGTAAGTGATGAATTTCTTGAAAAAAACTCATTAACCAAAAGTACAATGAAATTAGTTAATGAATTAGAATTTAAAAATCTATTATCATTAGTAAAAATTGAGGAAACAATATCAGGTGGTTCTATTGCAAATTCAATAGTAGGGTTATCACAACTTGGAAATAATGTTGGTTTTATTGGTAAAATTAATGATGATAATTTAGGTAAAAAATATGAAGAAGGATTAATAAAAGAAAATGTTAAATACCTATATTCTAAGAAAAAAGAGTCTTTGCCCACCGGAACTTGCTTAATTTTAATCACACCAGACTCGGAAAGAACAATGTGTACATTTTTAGGTACAGCCGGAAAAATTGATGAAAATGATATTGACTCTCAAATAATTAAAAATAGTGAAATCATTTTTTTAGAAGGTTATCTTTGGGATGAAGGTGGTCCCAAAAAAGCATTTGATAAATCAATTTCATCTGCAAAAAAAGTTGCAATGTCATTATCAGATTTATTTTGTGTAGAAAGACATAAAAA
>CAYRCI010000068.1:0-2662 GCA_964422765.1 uncultured Alphaproteobacteria bacterium
AAACAGTTGTTTTATGAAGATACCAATAATAACTCAGATATTGTAATTCCTGTTCCAGACTCTGGCTTGGCATCTGCAATCGGTTATTCGGAGGCCTCGGGAATCCCGTTTCAGCTTGGTATTATTAGAAATCACTATGTAGGAAGATCTTTTATTCAACCAAAACAAGAACTTAGAGATTTGGCAGTTAAGATGAAACATAATGTCAATTTGAAACTTTTAAGAGATAAGTCGATTACTTTAATTGATGATTCAATAGTTAGAGGAACGACGAGCAAAAAAATAGTTACATTGTTAAAAAATGCCGGAGTTAAGGAGATTCATTTTAAAGTAGCATCGCCAACTATAGTGGGCAGTTGTCATTACGGGGTCGATACTCCGGATGAAAATAACTTAATTGCAAATATTAAATCACTAAATGAGATTCAAAGCTATTTAGAGGTTGATAGTCTACAATACCTATCTATTGAGGGGCTTTATAAGTCATTAAATGAAACAAACGGTTATTGCGATGCCTGTTTTACAAAAAATTACCCAGTACCCTTAGTAGATAAAAATTTAGAAAATTATCAAAAAGAACAAATTAAATTAGTTTGAAGAATAATTTAATAGTCCTTCTCAATGGTGAGATACCCCTTGATATTGTCAGAGAAAATAACATCGTATTAAGCAAAGAAAAACTAGATTTAACATTTAATCATAATTTACTTCAAATAGAATACGAAAATATAGAGGACATAGTCAAAGCTGATTTGATCATATCTCAAGAATTCACTAGGATTGACTCGTTGGTAATTATCAACAATCATATCGATCTAAATATGCTTTCCTATCAATACAATTTTGAACACTATAATAAGGTTTATAGTGTTTTATCTAATTTAATATTTTTGATAAATGGATTAATTAAATTATTTGATACTAAAATAGAAGTTCATCTTATCCTTGAAAAAGATCATCATTTTAAAATTCATCAAAATAACTTAAACCAATCAATAAAAAATTATCTCAATAGCCTAAAACAGGACTTAAAAGGATCAGTTAATATAGAAATTAAAAAATTAAATTAAAATTAACCCCTTTAAGGCCTAGTTCTCTTATCAAAATTTTGGATAAAAATGTTTTAATATGAGGCTTAATATTTTTTCTATTGAAATTACAAGAAATTTTAAAATAGTTTTTTTGATTAACTGTAAAAGCTGATATGAAATATATCTTAAATTCTCTAGAGCTTTTTTGAATTTTACCTAACTCAACATTTATTGGTCTTAAAATCTTATTTAAATAAGATGTCTTAAAATTAAATTTATTATGTAACTGATTATCAATTATTTTTAACAATTTAGGCCTTGTTAGATCTAAAGCGGAAATAAAGAAAATATTTAAAGAATTAAAATAACTGTGATTAGAAGATAAATAATCTAAGAATTTTTTTTGATAGATACTTTTATCTTCAATAAGATCCATTTTATTGACCAAAACAAGAAAGGGCTTATTACGTTTTGAAAGCGAACCAATTAAAGAAAGATCAAGTCGAGTTTCAGATTTTGCATCTAAAAGCAAAATGATTAATGAAGCATTTTTAATAAAAAATTCTGATTGATCCAATGAAAGCTTTTCAAATTCAAAATTTTTTCTTTTTGATCTGCTACGAATAAATCCAGCGGTATCAATAAACTCTAAAACTTGACCGTTATAATTAATATCCCAATTTACAGAGTCTCTGGTAGTGTGCAATTCAGGGGAGGTTTTCGACAAATTCACTGAGGTAATTTTGTTAAATAAAGTAGATTTACCGGTGTTTTCCTTACCAAATATAGCAATCCTTTTTTTTTCAATAGGTGCTTGATTCTCAGAAAATTTGTTTTCGTTTGAAAGTGATTTCCTTAGGTAATTAAAATTCTCATATTCCTCATTAAATATTTTTGTGTAAAGATTTGAAATTAACTGCCCATTATCTGTTTTCTTAAATGAATAAAAATATAAAGGAAAATTATTTGAAAATAAAAATTTACAAATTCTATTATCTTCAGCAGTAATATTTTTTGCTAAGTAAATAAAATGCAATTTTTTTAATTTCAGTGCAATTATTTTTTCATACATTTCAATAAATTGATTAAAATTATTAAAACCAGGTGTGTCGAAAATTTGATAAATGGCATCATCCTCAGTAATTGTTTTTTTAATAATATCTATTGTTGTATTAGCCTTTGGATTAGAAATGGTTTTGTGATCTTTAGAAAATAAATTAAATAAAAAAGATTTTCCTTCATTCACCTTTCCTATTATGAAATAGTTATTCACTTAAAGTATATAAAGCTTTGCTATCTTTAATATATATTGCTGAATTGTTTATTATAATATCGACAGTGCCCTTAAAGTTTTGTTTGAGCAAATTATTAAAGGTTCCTGTCTCATTAAAATTCGAAATCCCCGTATCTGAAATTATGTGAAGATCAGAATTGTTTAAGTAAATTTTGAAAGGATTTTCAATTAAGTGACTAATTTTATAACTAATTAAACCCTTTTGAATAAAAACTAAATTACTAGCTGTCAGGATAATCAATTCTTCATTATCGGAATAAATAAAATCTACTATGGACTCCTTTAAATCTAACTCCCAACTAATAATTGAATTAAAAGGATTAAAGAGTGATATTTT
>CAYRCI010000069.1:0-1135 GCA_964422765.1 uncultured Alphaproteobacteria bacterium
TTTCTTATCTTTTGACCAATTGGTGTAATGCGAATATCATGATTGCCAGTTGAAGCGACGCCTGTACTGTCTGCATTGACTATCATTGATCTTAATTTTAGCATTTTGAATATTTTACCATCCTTTCCAACTCTGGGAGCAATATAAAAAGGAGATTTTCTATCATGCTTCCAAATCAAAAAAAAAAGGGGCAATAGCAATGGCAAAAGACATAACAATCCTACTGATGATATGACAATATCCATAAATCTTTTGATCATTTTCTATAGAAAGATCTAATAACTTTACAAATATACTCCACGTCTTCATCGCTGATAAAAATATTCATCGGAAGCATTATGCAACTTTTAAAAAATTTATTTGTGTTTGGAAGATTTTGATTAAATCCCAGATGCTTAAAATGGTGTATCGCAAATCCACCCCATTGAATAAGTGTTCCTATATTTTTTTCACTTAAATACTTTTTTAAATCATCTCTGTTTTTAGCTGTAATTTCATAGTTTTGATAAACATCAAAATGATTAGAAGTATCGCTTGGTGGTGGTGGCAAATGTATTTCTTCTAAATCTTTCAACATATCATGATACATTTGAGCTATTGCTCTTCGTCTATGAATAACTTTATCATAAGTTTTTAGTTTGAGACTTAAAATCGATGCTTGCAAATTATCAAGTCTAGAGTTTCGTCCCCACCTTTTCACTTCTCCATCAAGATCGCGACCATGGTCATGTATTTGAAAAATTTTATGATATAAGTTTTTATCATTTACTATTACAGCACCAGCATCTCCAAAACAGCCAAGAACTTTGGCTGGAAAAAAACTTATACAGGAAGCTAATCCAAAAGTGCCTGCATGCTGATCTTTAAATTTAGAACCTAATGCTTGAGCAGCGTCCTCTACGATGAATAAATTATGTTTACTTGCAATTTTTTTGATCTTGTCCATATCACATGTTCTACCATTTAATTGCGTTGGCATAATACCTACTGTATTAGAGGTGATTGCTTCCTCTATTGACTTTGGACAAATTAAATTATCATCGCCAATATCAACTGGAACAGGAATTCCACCTGCAACTTTGATTGCCGAGGCTGTAGCAAGCATTGTATGGGATGATATTATAATTTCATCTCC
>CAYRCI010000069.1:1235-2550 GCA_964422765.1 uncultured Alphaproteobacteria bacterium
AGATACCTTTATAACAATATCCTCATCTGAAAAATAATATTCTTTTTCGAGAATACTTGCTGTAGGAGCTGGAGCGTCTGGTAAAGCAATTCTTATTGGAGGGCTTGTAAGACAATCGGAATCTAGGTTTTCAACAACTTTTGAAACTAACTCTGCCGAAAAACCTGAAGATAACCATCCTGGATCAACAACAACTAATTTTCTCGTTTTTTTTACAGATTTTAAAATATTATCTGCATTTAAGGGATTTAATACCCTAATATCAATAATCTCAGGAAAAATATTTTTGTCTCTTAATTTTGTCCCAGCTTTTCTTGCAAGGTATGAAGAATGACCAGATGCTAAAATGGTTACGTCTTTTCCTTCCAATGTAATTTTTGGTTTTTGACTTTTTAGATCAAGTTCAACTATTGGATTTAAATCTTCTTCCAAATCATATAGCCATCTATCATCAATGTATAAAACTGGATCTTTGCACAAAACTGATGAAATTAATAAATCTCGTGCATCGGCAACTGTTGAGGGCATTACTACCCTTAAACCTGGTACATGCGTAAACCATGCATGGAGAGCTTGAGAATGTTGCGCGCCCTGTTCTCCCCCTCTATTTATTATACTCCTTATAGTCACTCCAGGGGAAGCTTGCCCGCCAAACATGTGTGACCACTTTGCGGCATGATTAACTATGGCGTCCATAGCATATAACATAAAATCCATTCTTGGATGTACGACAATAGGCTTCATTCCTGCAAGTGAAGCTCCAACCGAAGCGCCTGTAACCGCAGACTCAGATACAGGTGTATCAATTATACGATTTTTTCCAAACTTTTTATCTAAATCAGTCATTGAATTACCAACATACCACGGGCTCCACAAACCTTGTCCTATAACAAATGTCTCTTGATAATTTTTTAGTGAATATTCAAAAGCTGATAAAATAGCTTTACCATAATTATATTTTTTTATTTCCATTTAATTAATCCTTTGAATAAACATGCTGCAAGATTGACTGTTGTGACGGATATGGGTCGTTTAAAGCTTTTTCCCAAGCTAAACGAATTTGTTTATCAATTTCTATACTCAATTCCTGTTCTTCTTCATTCGTCCATATTTTTGAATTTTTCATAGATTGAGACAATCTATAAATTGGATCTCTTGCTTTCCAGTTTTGAATATCTTTTGTAGATCTATCTACACCTACATCAATATCTTCGCGCCAATCAACATGCCCGTACCATCTATAGGTTACAAGCTCTAACACTCCAGGTCCATTTCCATTTCTTATATTTTGAATTAACTCGCTAGAATTTTTTGC
>CAYRCI010000070.1:0-2395 GCA_964422765.1 uncultured Alphaproteobacteria bacterium
AATTAACTCAACTTCAATATTTTTTTCATTAAATGTTATTAAAGATTGTTTACACCCTTCAATTACATGATTATTGGTTACAAAATATCCTTTATTGTTAATAAAAAAACCTGATCCGCTACTTGCAATTTGTGAACCATTGATACTCATTGAAATCTCTTTGCAATTAATAAAGTGATCTAGCAATTTAGCTTTGCCAATTTTTTTAAACCCTGCTTTCTCGTCTTTTTCAGTGAAGGTTGAATTCCATATATCTTTGCTTTCTGGAGTAACTGTAAGATATCTCTTTACTTCCATCGATTTTAAATCAATATCAAAGAATTCTACAAACTTTAAAATTGTTAACTCATCCTCATCATAAATAAAATTGGTTCTAATTTTATGATCAGCTTTAAGTGATATTGAGGTGAAATATTCATTTTTACTACTGTCATTAAGATCTTTAATCAAAGGATTCATTGAATGACGATGGGCATCACTAAATTTTTTTCTATCATCTTTATTCTTAATTGACTGTATCTTTTTTTGATATTGGTCCCCAAAAATATCCCCGTATTTAACTGTTTCGTAATATGTTGTTATATGAACAGATCCACTATTATCTAAAATAATATCAAGAGAACCATACTCTATTAAAATATCTTTTGTGTCTAAATTTGATAATGAAGAAAATTGAAGTTCTGCATGATCTTGACATCTAATTGTTAATGCATGTACACTTCCACTCAGAACCAGGGTGAAC
Organism: uncultured Alphaproteobacteria bacterium; assembly: GCA_964422765.1. Taxonomy (GTDB): domain Bacteria; phylum Pseudomonadota; class Alphaproteobacteria; order HIMB59; family HIMB59; genus HIMB59. The sequence goes on from CAYRCI010000070.1 coordinate 743, forward strand.
AGAATGGTGAGGAGGAGTTTTTTCATCTTTTACTTTTTTTAAATTTTTCAGTAAATGATCCAGCCAATATACCTGCTGGCAGTGCAACAATACCAATACTTGAAAATGCAGAGATCACAGCAAATACTTTGCCTAGTGCAGTTATAGGATAAACATCTCCGTATCCAACAGTTGTTAATGCTGCAGCTGCCCACCAAACACTTCTTATAATTGAGCCAAATGCTTCTGGTTGCTGTTCTGCTTCTAACAAATACATAAAAGTGGATGATATTAAAAGCACTGTAGAAGAAATTGCTATTGCAAATAAAAGCTCTTGTTTTCTATCAGATATAGCATCTAAAACATTTTTTAAAGCTGTAGAATATCTTCCAATTCTAATAACACTAAATAATCTTATTAATCTAAATAATCTAAGTAAAAAAGTTTCATTAACACCTGAGATAAAAAAAGGAAGAATTGCAATTAAATCTATAAAAGTCCAAAAACTAAATATGTAAGATATTCTTCCATTTATACCTTTGTATTTTTTTACAAATCCTGCAGAAGCAATCCTAAGCAAATATTCTACTGTAAAAACAAACCCGAAAAAAAATTTTGAATATGTAAAGAAATTTTCATATTTGACATATAACTCTTTTTCAGTTTCTAAAATTACAATTAATGAACTTAGTATTATTAAAATGATTAGAATTTTTTGTAAGAAAGAAAATTTAGTTTTTGTTTGGCCAAAATTTAACTGTTGGTAAATACTTTTTAACACTTATAAACTTTCATATAGTTGTCCAGTCAAAGTCATAATTGCAGCTTCATTCGGATCAATATTACCATTAAAAAGTAATGGCGAACCATTGGATTTTTCTAATTGGATTGAATTAGAGTCAATGGACTCCCTCATGATTTTATCCCAAGGTAGTTTTATATTTTTTTTATCTCCATCAAAGAATACTCCTTTATTGGTAATATATAACGTTCCATCAGACTCAGATTGTAATGATTTTGACATACCAAATTTACCAACTCCTGCTCGTAAAAAAGTACCAGGCAATACTTTCTTTCTAAGCGTAATTCCGTAAGCGCCAACTGTTCCAGTTCTTTTGTAAGCCATTAGACTAAGGTTATCAAACATGGCATAGATTTTTTCACCCTTAGAAAGTCTTAGACCAACATTAATTGGACTTGCCATTTCATCAAAATAACAAGTACCTTCAAATCTAGTTTGTTTTGCAGACTGTTCTGGAGTTAGCTTGTAATACTTACCTATAGCTATTCTATATGCCTTCTCCCATTTTGATGCTTGCATATATCCATAAACAAACATTCCACCCAAGATTACGCCAATGCCAATTAAATATTCCATAGAACTAACATTATTTATCTTTCCAATAAGTACCCAAATAATAAGTTCCTTTGGTTCCTGACTCTTTTTTCTCACAATCAAATTGTTTACCATTAGTCAGGAAACCATGAACTCTATCTGGAGTATCTTCTGTTAATTTATCAAAACTTTGACCACTATTTTGTTTGATGCTTGCTAGACAAGAAGGCATTGTACTGAATTCAGCACCAACCATCTGATCATCACTTTCTGGTAAGAATGCGATTATTAATATTACAATAAATATTCCTATAAATATTTTGCCCATAAAAGTAATT
>CAYRCI010000071.1:0-2252 GCA_964422765.1 uncultured Alphaproteobacteria bacterium
TATTCTAATCCAAAGAGCTCATGAAAAGTTGTATCTTCACTTTTCCTAGCAAAAGGAAATCCAAAAAAGCTAGGTCTGGGAATTCTACTAATGCCATCAGGTCCACCTGTGAATTCATACCAATTTAGAAGAATTAACCTGATAATTTCTCCAAAACCAAGAGTTACTATAGCTAAGTAATCTCCTCTAAGTCTCAGCACAGGAAATCCAAGAAGAATACCAGTAAAGGCAGCCAGAATACCCGCTAAAGGTAAACATATCCAAAAAGATAGGTCAAAAGTGGTAGCAAGAAGGGCGTATGAGTAGGCTCCCACTGCAAAAAAAGCGACATAGCCCAAATCTAATAAGCCAGCCAATCCGACTACAATATTAAGTCCCCATCCCAACATAACATAAGTTAAAACAAGAGTAGCTACATCGACAATATATCTATTGGCAAATGGCATAAATGGTAAGGTGAAAGCAATAACAGCCGCAGCAGCGCCTAAATAAAAATTTAGTTTCTTTAAAAATTTCTTTTTATTTTTTTCAGAATTTTCTTGAGGTTTTTTTTGAATTTTGGAAAACCAATAAATATGAAATAAAAAACGTACTCCAACCACAAAAGCAACAACGAAAAAGGCTATGATAAAATTATAATTAAAAGTTAAACCGGTAGAGTCAACCGTTGATATCTCCGTTCGAAATCCAACTATGGGAATAAGCAATACAGTGGCAATTAAACCAGTAAAAATTAAATCTTTAATAATTAGTGAAAAGTTTTTTTTGGAACTCATTAAACTTTTTCGACTTCTGGTTTTCCTAAAATCCCATAGGGTCTAAAAATTAAAACAATTACAAGAATTCCAAATACAGCAACATCCTTGTACTCAATGGTAAAATAAGCAGACCAAAAAGTTTCAATTAATCCAATTAATAATCCTCCAATTACCGCACCGGGAATCGAGCCAATTCCACCTAGTACTGCTGCTGTAAAAGCTTTAATGCCAGTTAAAAAACCAATAAAGAAATCAATTACACCATAATAAAGAACAAACATCATACCTGCCACTGATGCCAATGAGGCACCAATGATAAAGGTAATAGATATAGTTCTGTCAACGTTAATCCCTAAGAGTTTAGACATTGTAAGATCTTGTTCGCAGGCTCTTTGAGATCTACCTAATGGTGTTTTGGAGATTATGTATGAAAAAATAGAAAGCAAAATAACAGTGATAATAATAATAAAAATTTGCAAATAGCTAAAACTTACAACCATTGATCCATTCTCAAAAAAAGTAAAACCTCCCTGAATAATAGGCTGTATAGGTTTGATCTTTGCACCTTGAGAAACCTGAACAAAATTTTGTAAAAATATAGAAGCACCGAGGGCGGTTATTAACGCAGCTAAGCGAAAAGAACCCCTTAGAGGACGATAGGCAACCCTTTCTAAAGTCCATCCATAAACACTTGTAACTAAAATGGCTGCAAGCAAAACGATTAACAATGCCAATGGCAGGAAGGCACCGGTACCCACACCAAGTAATACCATAGCGATCAGTGATACAAAGGAACCAATCATGAAAACATCTCCGTGCGCGAAGTTAATCATTCCAATGATGCCGTACACCATAGTGTATCCAATAGCTATCAGGCCATAAATTGAACCTAGCGTAAGAGAGTTAATAAGTTGCTGCAGAAAATATTCCATAATTTTATTCCTTGGGAAATATACCTTAATAATTCATAAAAATTAAGTTAGTTAATTGTATGTTAATTTGATTTATTCCGATCAATATGATTAGTTAACCTAAGTGATTAGATAAATATGAGTATATACTCGAAAAAAAGAAAAAATTCAGGATTTAGGTTAATTATTTATAGTATTTTTCTTTTATCGATTATTTTAATTATAGGATACTATTTTTTTTATCCCAATAATTTAAATACCATTCCAGATGAAAATCCCCTTGAAACTATTATTGAAGTTAGTGATCAAGTAGAAGTGATAAATAAAACTAATGAGACAAATGATTCTCTTGGTGAAATTGAAATTGATTTATCAAATTATCTTCAAGTTAATGATTTGGATAGAAAAATAAAAGATTTTATTCAAAATAATCCTGATTTTATTATTGATGTTCTTAGAAAATACCAAGATGAGCAAAATAAAGTTGAGCAAGATAAAATAAGTTCACAAAATAAATCAAATATATCTAGTTTAAATTTATTTGATAATCCAATGATAATTGGTAATTCAAATGCTTCAAAAA
>CAYRCI010000072.1:0-2138 GCA_964422765.1 uncultured Alphaproteobacteria bacterium
CTGAAACCTATGAAGGTATGGAGGATGACTATCCTTTTTTAAAAGATTTTGATGGTAAAATTATTTCTGGAAGAGATCGTTTAATTAAACCTGATCCCCAAATATACCAACTAGCAATGGATAGATTTAATTTAGTGCCTAGTGAGACTGTTTTTATAGATGATCGCGCAGATAACATCGAAACAGCAGTTCAACTAGGTTTTCATACTATTCATTTGACTGACCCCTCAAAGATTGCTTTACTAATTGAGACCTATTTATAATTGTTTAAGCTTAAAAATAAACTCGGCCTAGGTTTGGCAGCTCTGGGTAGACCAGGTTACATAAATTTGGGTCATAACCAAAATATAGGCCCTGACAAATCCAAACAAGCCCTCTATCTTCAAGCCGAAAAGGTTCTAAGTTTCGCCTATCAATCAGGTATTCAATATTTTGATGTTGCGAGAGTTTATGGAGCCTCGGAAGAGTTCTTATCAACATGGATTAGAAAGCAAAACCAATTTAATGGTTTTGTTGGTTCTAAATGGGGTTACGAATACTTAGCAGATTGGAAAATTGATACAGATGTTCACGAACGTAAAGATCATTCCTTGTCCTTTTTAAAAAAACAATGGGTAGAAACAAGACTAAACTTAGGTAAAAATATTGATTTATATCAAATCCATTCAGTAACATCCGAAAGTAACGTTTTAAATGATCGAGATGTTCTAAATGAGCTTCATAATATTAAAAATTCCGGTATTCAAATAGGAATTTCTACAAGTGGTCCTGATCAAGAGGAGACTATTAAAAAACTTTTAGAAATAAACAGGGTTGAAAAAATTTTTTCTTTTATTCAATGCACCATAAACATTCTTGAACAATCCTGTCAACAAACCCTAATCAAAGCATCAGAGTCTGGAATAAATATTATTGCAAAAGAAGTATTTGCAAATGGTAGGCTTTCCGCCGCAAATAAAAATTTTCATCAAAAAGAAATTTCAAATTTAGTAAATATAGCAATAGATTTAAATTTGAGTTTAGAAGAGCTATCTTTAATTTGGGCCTATCAGCAAAATTATATTAAAATTGTTTTAACAGGAGCTGCTACTGTGGAGCAGATACAATCTAATTTTGACGCAATTGGTAAAAGTGATCTCACACTCCCAAATTTATCAGATCTAAGTATTTCTAAAGAAAATTATTGGCAATCAAGAAAATCGCTAAAATGGAATTAAAACTTTATCCAATTAGAATTAGCAGAATTAGACTCCAAAGCCTTTTCTATAAATTTTATACCCTCTAAGCCATCCTCAACTGTCGGAAACATGTAATTCGTTGAATTGTATTTTCCCTCAGAAAATGCATGAATAGCTTTTGCAACTTCTGTGTAAATATTTGCAAAACCTTCTAAATAACCTTCGGGATGACCAGAAGGAATTCTAGTTACATTGCTTGCTTCGCTTAGAGAACCAGCTCCCCCTCGGGTTATTTTTTGTTTTGGGTGACCAAACTTTGTAAAATAAAGGTAATTAGGATCTTCTTGGCACCATTCAATTCCACCTTTTTCCCCATAAATTCTAATTTGTAGGTGATTTTCATTTCCTGGCGCTATTTGAGTTGCCCATATAGACGCCTTAGCGCCAGTATGAAATCGCAGGGAGATTTGTGCATTATCATCTAATTTTCTGCCTGGTACAAAACTTGTTAGTTCAGCAGAGATTTCTTTTGTTTGAAGACCTGTGATAAATCTTAATAAATTATAAGCATGCGTTCCAATATCTCCAATTGAACCACCCCCACCGGATTGAGTAGGGTCAGTTCGCCAAGTGGCTTGTTTATTTCCGCCACTATCTTTTTTATTTTCTAAATCTTCAGTCAACCAGTCTTGGGCATATTCAGCCTGAATTACTCTAATATTACCTAATTCATTATTTGCGCACATTGCTCGAGCATTTCTAATCATAGGGTAACCGGTGTAATTATGTGTAAGGGCAAAAATAATCTTATGATCCTTAACTGCACTTACCAGCTCTTCACATTCCTTGGTGTTCATAGCTAACGGTTTATCGCAGATAATATGAAAGCCCTTTTTTATAAAAGCCATAGCAATAGGGTGGTGCATATGATTGGGAGTCACAATAGCGACAACATCAATT
>CAYRCI010000073.1:0-1598 GCA_964422765.1 uncultured Alphaproteobacteria bacterium
TAATTTTTCCGTTTCCTCGAACAGGTCCGTCTAACCTTTGTAAATTACAATTAATAACAAAAATTAAATTATCTAAATTTTCTCTAGCAGCTAAACCTATTGCGCCCATTGACTCTGGTTCATCCATCTCGCCGTCGCCCAGAAAAGCCCAAACTTTTCTGCCCTCATCTTTAATCAGACCTCTATTTATTAGATATTTCATAAACCTGGCTTGATAAATTGCCATAATCGGCCCTAAACCCATCGACACAGTTGGAAATTGCCAGAAATTTGGCATTAACCATGGATGAGGATATGAAGACAAGCCACCTTTATCAACCTCTTGTCTAAATCTATCTAACTGAGAGCTAGTAAGTCTTCCCTCTAAAAAAGCTCGCGCATACATTCCTGGAGCAGAATGACCTTGAAAATAAATTAAATCTCCACCAAAATTTTTATTTTTTGCTCTCCAGAAATGATTCATTCCTACATCGTAAAGTGTAGCGGCAGATGCAAAAGTTCCTATATGACCACCAAGTTCACTACTAATTTTATTTGCTTTAACTACCATTGCTGCAGCATTCCATCTCACATAAGCTCTTAATTTTTTTTCAATATTTTGGTCTCCAGGAGATCTTGCCTCTAGTTCAGTGGGTATTGTATTTACATAAGGAGTTGTTCTTGTGTCTGGCAGAACTAATCCAGCTGTGTAAGCTTCTGTTATTACTCTATTAAGCAAATAACTGGCTCGCGAAGGCCCATCATTTTCAATTATAGCATTTAAAGATTCTATCCATTCTTTAGTTTCCAGGGGATCTAGATCATCCCTAGATACCGCTTGAGCAAAAACTTTTTTTATAATTTTAGGAGTTTCAACAGTTTTTTCTTCAAACAAACTTTCTTCGTTTTTTGGTTCTATTATTTTTTTTGTTTCCTTGATTTCAATTTTAGAGTTTCCAGAACCGTTCTCTAAACTTGCTAATGGACTTCCTTTTGAAACTTTATCTCCAACTTTAACATTTAGTTTTGAAATGGTACCAGTAAAAGGAGAAGGGACTTCTACGCTAGATTTGTCACTTTCTAAAGTTACGATTGGATCATCTTTTTTAATATGATCACCTACTTTTATTAACACCTCAATTATTTCAACTGATTCAAAATCTCCAATATCAGGGACGGTTATAATTTGTGTCATAAAGATTAAAATATTAATTAAATTATATAATTTACTAAATTTTTGGCAATGAATTATTTTTTAATAGAGATTGACTTATCTGCTTTTTTTTCCATCATTTCAAGAAAACTTATTACAAATGCCATTAAAAAAAATATATAAGTAGCATTGTTCGTTGAAAAAAAACTGCCAGAAGTTCTTAGTGGAAATAATTCAATAAATAACAATATTACGAATGGTAGGGTGGGCGTTTTTTTTATAACATGAAATAAATTTTTAATTTTATATAAAGTTATAAGTAAAAGAGTAAGTATTGTAGCCAGTCCCAATAACCCTAAATCAGTTAAAATTTCAAAGTAATAATTATGTGGATGAGTATTACAATATGGACAATTAATCCGATACGATCTTAATCCTCCTCCGATGATTTTATTTTCCTTCCAAG